>JAYVCU010000127.1:0-8457 GCA_043749835.1 Hyphomicrobiales bacterium | reverse complement strand
TCCATAGCGTTTCACCATCAAGGCCTCCTTCAAGAAGGCTCCCTATGAATCACGCTTCAACTGATTTGCGAATCCCCTAATTGACGACACGCCCTAGTTTACTTTCTCGGACTTTTGCAGATGACTGGTAAAGCAACGAAGGAAAAGTATACACCACTCCGCCCTTTCAACCCGCGCCAACATTGCTTATGTAATGCGACATGAATAAATCCTCTCCTCTTGAAGCCCATGCTGATTTAGCTGCCCTTGGCGGCGAGACCGCATTGAAACGCGTTGCCGAAACCTTGAAGGGTGCTGATGATGGGGAACTCTTTATTGAGCACACGCAATCTGAATCGCTTGTATTTGATGATGGACGCTTGCGCTCCGCCTCCTTCGATCAAGGTGAAGGCTTTGGCCTACGCGCTGTGACAGGCGAAACTGCCGCATATGCCCATTCCTCAATCCTTGATCCTGACAGCCTAAAACGCGCTTCCGAAATCTGTGTGACCGTATTAAATCACGGCAATGAAGCCAAAGTTGATCTGGCACCTGCATCCACGTCCAAAAAACTTTATGGCTCATTCAATCCGGTTGAAAGCATGGGCTTTGCCAAAAAGATTGACTTGCTTGAAGAAGTAAATGCTTTTACGCGCGGCCTTGATCCGCGCATATCGCAAGTTTCAGTTTCCATGGGATCATCTTTCCAGCGCGTGACTATCGCGCGTGGTGATGGCTCGCTGTATCATGATATTCGCCCCCTTATCCGCTTCGGCGTTGCCGTTACGACGCAAGATAACTGCACCTCCGGTCAAGGTAATCACGGTTTCGGCGGCAGGGCTGATCCGGCGATTTATATCACTGAAGCCAACTGGAAAGACGCAGCGCGCGAAGCCGTGCGCCAAGCTTTAGTGGGACTTGACTCAGATGCCGCACCCGCTGGCGAAATGGATGTGCTGCTTGGCCCCGGCTGGCCCGGCATATTGCTGCATGAAGCCATCGGCCACGGGCTGGAAGGTGACTTTAACCGCAAAGGCACATCAGCCTTCGCAGGCCTTATGGGCCAACGCATCGCGTCGGATGAAGTGACCGTAGTAGATGATGGCACAATCCCTGATCGGCGTGGTTCCATAAGCATCGATGACGAAGGCACCTCACCAAATTGCACCACTCTTATTGAGAAGGGCATCCTCGTTGGCTTTATGCAAGACCGTTTGAATGCACGTTTGATGGGAGTGAAGCCCACCGGCAATGGCCGTAGACAATCTTATGCGCATGTGCCCCTTCCGCGCATGACAAACACTTATATGTTGAACGGTAAGCATCACCCAGATGAAATTCGTGCGAGCATAAAAAAAGGCCTTTACGCCAAATCCTTCGGCGGAGGTCAAGTTGATATTACTTCCGGCAAATTCGTTTTCACGTGCACCGAGGCTTATCTGATTGAAGATGGTAAAATCGGCAGGCCCGTGAGAGGGGCCATTCTTATCGGCTCCGGCGCTGATGCGCTCAAGCAAATTACTATGGTGGGTGATGACATGGCGCTTGACCCGGGCATCGGCACCTGCGGCAAGGCAGGACAAGGTGTTCCCGTTGGCGTGGGCCAACCCACTTTACGCATTAATAACCTCACAGTAGGCGGAACAGCCACCTGATGCGGCCACGCGAACTCGTCATCTTTGATATGGATGATATGCTGTGCCACTATGATTTAGTCCGAAGATTACTAGCATTGGCATTGCTGGCTGATGTGACTGCGCGTGATGTGCGAGCTGCTGCTTGCGATAAAGGTTTCAACGCTCCTGCTAACGGAGCTAAAAACCAAGGCCTTGAATTATGACGGATACTCAAGCGCGCTTTCTGCAGGGCTCCATCTTCAGGCATGTGGTGGTGATGACGCTGACAGGCGCTCTTGGCTTAATGACGCTGTTCGTGGTCGATCTGGCCGATCTCTTTTTTCTTTCCAACTTGAATGACACCCATGTTACCGCCGCTATTGGCTTCGGCGGCACCATTGATTTTGCCAATCTCTCATTGGCCATCGGAGCGGGCATTGCTGCAGTGGCTCTGGTCTCACGCAACATAGGTGCGAGACAGCCCGAACGCGCCAAGCAATTCGCTTCCAACGCACTTTACATGTCACTTGGCATTTCAGCACTTTATACTGCTTTGGTGGCCGTTTTCATTTCACCAATTTTGTCGCTTCTCGGTGCTACGGGTGAAACTGCGCATCAGGCAAAACTTTTTATCTGGACGCTTTCACCCGGCTTTATTTGTCTCGCAGGCGCGTTGTCATGTTCATTCAGCTTGCGCGGGATTGGCGATGCAAAACGCGCCATGTTCGTTACACTTGCCTCGGCCATCACAACGCTTATTCTCGACCCGATTTTCATTTTTAAATTCGGTTGGGGTATTCAAGGCGCTGCCGCTGCCAATGCAATTTCTTATGCTCTGTGTTTTGGCGTTGGGCTTTACGGGCTTGGCAAAGTGCATAATTTTCTGCTGCCATTCAGTTGGCAAAACTTCAAGCGTGATTGGCCCGCCATTTGGAGCATTGCCCTGCCCTCCGTCGTTTCACAGCTGGCCACACCCTTTGCTGCTGGATACATGAACTATGTTTTCGCACCCTATGGCGATGACATTATAACTGCAGGCACGGTGGTGAACCGCGTAGTGCCAGTGGCCTTTGGCGTAATCTTCTCGCTCTCGGGTGCTGTGGGGCCGATTATTGGTCAAAATTTCGGGGCTAAAAACTTTTCACGTGTGAAGCGCGCTTTAAGAGATGGCTTGGCCTTTGCCATAATTTATTCTGTAGCCACATCCCTGATTTTATATTTGCTTCGAGGCCAGCTGATAGCAGCCTTCCATATTTCAGGGCGCGCAGCGGAACTGGTGAATTTCTTTGCAACTTATATTGCAGTGTCTTGGGCGTTTCTCGGCGGGCTTTTTGTGGCCGCTGCAGCTTTTAACAATCTGGGTAAACCGACTTATTCCACATGGACGAACTGGGGCCGCGCCACTTTGGGCACAATTCCATTTGCTATTATCGGTGGCGCTTATGGCGGTGCCGAAGGTATTTTGGTGGGCACTGCTCTAGGTAGTATCGTGTTTGGCCTCGGTTCAATGATCTTAGCCTATCGTTTGGTGAACAAAATCAGCGTTTCCGTTTCCAGCGCCGTCTGATAGCCTCAATCAACTGCGCCAAAGGACCATAGCCTTCCATCGAGCCAAACTGCCGAGACTGATGATATGCAAAGTTATCCATGATATATTTTCCTTTGTGATACGTTGTTGGGCATTCATCCTAAATTCTGATTGATTTATCCAACGAATGTATTTAATGACAGTCATCAATAATTGTGATAGATGAAAAATTATCATGGCCAATCTCGATGTCGATCAGCTGAAAACCTTTCTTGCCATTGCAGACAGTGGCAATTTCACGCGCGCCGCAGAGGAAGTTAATAAAACCCAATCTGCCGTTTCCATGCAGATGAAACGGCTGGAAGAAACCATCGGTCGCCCAATTTTCGCTCGTGACGGTCGCGGCAGCCGCTTGACCAATGATGGCGAAAGACTGGTGGAATATGCCCGCCAACTTGTCGCCATGAATGATGATGCTCTCAGCAATTTCAGCCAACCAGAAATTACTGGCACTGTTCGCTTCGGAACTCCGGATGATTATGCCGATTTGTTCCTGCCGGAAATTTTGGCCCGCTTCAGCCGCACTCATCCACAGGTAAATGTGGATGTAGAGTGCCTCCAGTCAGCTGATCTCGCTACCCGCATCCGGGGAAGCGAGCTTGATCTTGCCGTCGTCACCTTCAATGGCGGTGACATCAATGGTGAAGCGTTGATCAGCGCCGATATGGTGTGGGTCACTTCGACAAAACATCAAACCCACGTGCAACACGTTTTGCCACTGGCTGCTTCCAGCGTCAGCTGTGGCTGGCGTCAGCTGGCAATGAGAACTTTGGAAAACCACGGCAAAACATTCCGCGTGGCTTATACCAGCCCCAACTTCGCCACCATCTGCGCCGTTGTCACCCAAGGTTTGGCCGTAGCCGCTATGCCGCGCATTTGTGTGAAGCCGGGCATGCGCATTCTGAGTGAAGCCGATGGCTTTCCGCACTTAGGCGCTTTCGATATCGGCCTTATTCACAAACCCGGCAAACTCAGCCGCGCCGCTGAAGCCTTGGCTCAGCATGTGCGTGATGGATTAGGCGCTGGGCGGAAACTGCAGGCTGTGGCTTGAGTTAAAACGCCGCCGCCTTGAACACGGGCGTAATTTCGCCTTTCCAAGGGCCATGATAGAGTTCAAGTAATCTATCAGCTTGCGTAAGTCCTCTCTCAGCAATTTCGTCTAAGACATCAAGAAAAGCTTCCTCACCAAAACCGCGTGCTTTCAGGCCTTTGTGCGCCACAGCTAACACCAGTTTGGCGATGTCTTGAAGTGGCCTCCCCATAAATTGCGCCTTTAAGCCCAATTTCGGAACATCATGGCGCAACTTCTGCCGTTGGTCTGCCGTGGCGGGTTTGATCAACTGCCACGCAGCATCAAGCGAATCCTCGACATAAAGAAGCCCCGCCCAAAATGCAGGCATAGCGCATTGCATAGGCCCAAGCCCCACATCACAGCCGCGCATTTCCAAATATTTTTTCAATCGCACTTCCGGGAAAATGGTGGTGAGGTGATCGGCCCAATCACGCATAGTAGGAATTTCGCCTGGCAGCTGCGGCAAACGACCATTGAGAAATTGGCGGAAACTTTCACCTACGCAATTGACGAACTTACCGTCGCGTATAACAAAATACATCGGCACATCTAAAGCGTATTCAATAAACCGCTCGAAACCAAAGCCGTCCTCAAAAGCAAAAGGCAACATGCCGGCGCGCGCATTATCGGTGTCTTCCCAGACGTGGCTGCGGAACGAAAGATAGCCATTGGGCCTGCCTTCTAGAAAAGGCGAATTGGCAAACAGCGCCGTGGCCAGGGGCTGCAGTGCCAAAGATACGCGCAGCTTTTTCACCATGTCGGCTTCCGAGCTATAATCAAGGTTAACTTGCACAGTGCACGTGCGGAACATCATATCGCGCCCGAGTGTGCCGACCTTATCCATATAAGGTGCCATAATCGCATAGCGACCCTTAGGCATCACCGGAATTTCAGCCCGCGTCCACAAGGGCGATGCACCGAGGCCCAGAAAGCCAATACCCAACGGATTGGCAATTTCCTTGACTTGGCGAATGTGTTCAGTCACCTCACTGCAAGTATCGTTCACCGTTGTAAGTGGCGCACCTGAAAGCTCAAACTGCCCGCCCGGTTCCAATGAGATGTTGGCCAAGGAATCAGGGTCAGACAGAGCAATGATATTCTCGCCTTCATAAACACCCTTCCAGCCAAAGCGGTCACGAAGCCCTTGCAACAAGGCCTTGATCGACCGCGCGCCATGATAAGGCACTGGCCCAAGCGTATCAGTGAGAAAGGGAAATTTCTCATGCTCCGTGCCGATGCGCCACTGCTCACGCGGCTTGAAACCGTCTTCAAAATAGGCGACCAACTGTGCCTTGTTTTCAATGATAGTTTTGCCCGAATCTGTTTCTGGTGTTGGCCCGCTCAAGTGGTTTCTTCCTTGTTGTTGGAAAACTATCTAGGTGTTCGCAATGGCAGCAGCAAGACCAATACGTAACTATGAAGCTTACGGTTTATACCAATCCCCCAGCACCGCCTGCGTCAGCGCCAGAATCGCCACTGCTGCCGTATCAGCCCGCATGATGCGTGGGCCGAGCGAGATCGCCGTCACATAAGGCAAGGTCTTCAGCATTGCCCGTTCTTCCACGGTGAAGCCACCTTCTGGGCCCACTAAAATAGCCGCTGGTGTTTTTAATCTGAATAGCGCTGTCACGGCATTGCCCTGCTCTGCCGTTTCATCACAATAAATCAGTGCGCGTTTTGCATCCCAATCGCGCAGCGCCGCATTCAGCGACACCGGTTCCAAAACCTCCGGCACAAAGATTTGATTGCACTGCTCCACCGCTTCAATCACATTGGCCCTCATGCGGACCAAATTCACCCGCTCAGCAATCGTACGCGCTGTGATCACGGGCCGCAAACGCCGTGCACCCAACTCCGTGGCTTTCTGCACCAGATAATCCAGCCGTGAATGCTTCAGCGGCGCAAAAAGATAGTCAATATCTGCGGGTGGCCGCACAGGGCTGGTTTGGCTTTCCAACCGCAACACCATTTTCTTTTTCGCAGCTTCGGCCACATGCGCCAGATATTCGCCATCAGCACCGTTAAAAACCGCAACAGCATCGCCCGCCACAAGCCGCAACACGCCGCTCAAATAATGTGCCTGCTCCGCAGCCAAAGTGATTTCGGCGCGGGGCTGAAGCAGTTGATCAACAAAAAGCCTGGGCGTGGATTTTGCCATGCACAACGTGTATCACGCGCCCCGTGACAAATGCCACTATCAAAGACGCGGTGAAAGCTCATTGGGTAAAAAGCTTACCACCAGGCTGGCTGCCTTATGCACAGCTGATGCGGCTGGAGCGGCCCATCGGCTGGTGGCTTTTAGTGTTGCCCTGTTGGTGGGGCGTGGCACTGGCCACACTGGCCCAAGGTGGCGGCATTCCCAATTTCTATCACGTTGCACTGTTTCTCATCGGGGCAGTCGCCATGCGCGGCGCAGGTTGCGTCGTGAATGATCTGGCCGACCAAGACATTGACGCCAAGGTTGAGCGCACGCGCAATCGCCCGCTGCCGTCAGGCCGCGTATCGCGCAAACAAGCTTTCATATTTCTCGCGGCACTGCTGCTCATCGGTCTCATCGTGCTCTTGCAGTTCAATCGCCTTACCATCATCACCGCCATCGCCTCGCTCATGATTGTCGCCGTCTATCCCTTTATGAAGCGCATCACCTATTTGCCACAACTGGTGCTGGGTCTTGCCTTCAATTGGGGGGCGTTGGTCGGCTGGACAGCAGAAACAGGCGCCCTGACCGCCGCGCCTATCGCACTTTACCTAAGTGGCATTTTATGGACCTTGGCCTATGATACCATCTATGCCCATCAAGACAAAGATGACGATGTGTTGATCGGGGTAAAATCCACTGCCCTTTTATTTGGCAAGTCAACGCCCCTTTGGCTTACCCTCTTCTTTGCACTAAGCCTCCTGTGTATTGATTTTGCATTATGGCTTGCACATGCCCCGCTGATTGCCCATATCGGCGTGGCAGCGGCTGCCTTCCACGCCACGTGGCAAATCAGGAAATTCGACGATGCTGATGCCGCACGCTGCCTCAAACTGTTCCGCGCCAATCGGACGTTTGGTCTTCTCATTCTGGTTGGCATGATTGCAGGTTGCTTGGTGAAATGAATAAAGAATTGCTCGAACTGGCCAAAGACACAATGAACCTGGCCTTAAAGGCTGGAGCCACGGCAGCCGAGGCCATAGTGGCCGAAAGCCGCGACAGTTCTATCTCCATCCGCCACGGCGTAGTGGAAGAATTGGAACAATCTGAAAGCCGCGCCCTGGGCTTGCGCGTTTTTGCCGGACAATCATCCGCTACCATCGCAGGCAGTGTTTTGACGAAAGACGCGCGCCAGAAATTAGCCGAACGCGCCGTAGCTATGGCCAAGCTAGCCCCGCCTGATTCCTTCGCGGGTCTTGCGGATCCGCAACAATTAGCCACCGCCCACCTTGATCTTGATCTCGTTTCTAAAACTGCGCCCACACCTGCCGAGCTTAAAAAACTGGTGGAGCAAACCGAAGCAGCAGGACTTTCCGTCAAAGGCATCAGCAAAAGTGGCGGTGCAGGGGGCTCATCTTCGTCCAGTGCCACAGCGCTAGCCTTCTCCAACGGCTTTGCAAAAGAGTGGCAACGCACAGGCTATGGCCTCTCGATCAGCCTGATCGCAGGCGAAGGCACCGACATGGTGCGCGACTATTACGGATCTTCGGCCAATCATTTTGAAGATGTTGAAAGCCCGGACTATATCGGCACGAAAGCGGCTGAGCGCACGGTAAAGCGCTTCAACCCGCGCAAGCTACAATCGCAATCTGTGCCTGTTATATTTGATCGCCGGGTGGCGTCAAGCTTACTCGGGCATTTTGCCGGAGCCATCAATGGCTCAGCTATCGCCCGTGGCGTCAGCTTCTTAAAAGACAAACTGGGCCAACAGGTTTTCGCGCCCACGATCACCATTGTGGATGATCCACTGCGCATGCGCGGTGTTGCCTCCAAGTTTTTCGACGGCGAAGGCCTACCCACCCAGCGCCGCAACTTTATTGACAAAGGCATACTAACGTCTTGGGTGTTGGATTTGCGTTCAGCGCGGCAACTTGGTCTGCAAAGCACAGGCAGCGCTTCGCGTGGATTAGCATCCAACCCCTCGCCGTCCACCACCAACTTGCATTTGGAAGCAGGAACACAAAGCCCCGAAGACATGATCCGTACACTGAGCAAAGGTTTGCTC
>JAYVCU010000126.1:0-5490 GCA_043749835.1 Hyphomicrobiales bacterium | reverse complement strand
CACGCCGGGGCCGCCTGATGGATCAATTCGCCAAGTCCAAGGGGATTGTGGATCATGCATATAATCTTCAGCATGGATGCCGCGAAAGCCGGTAATCTCCCCCAGTTCACCAGCAGCAATCATGTCGCGTGCGATTTTGAGCATCGGGTTTTTAATATAGTTGAAACCCACTTGGGTGATCACACCCTTGGCCTCAGCCGCCCTCAGCATTGCCTCAGAATCTGTAAGCGAGGGCGAAAGCGGCTTTTCACAATGGACGTGTTTGCCAGCTGCAATGGCTGCTAAAGCCATTTCCTTGTGCAGCGTGTTTGGTGTAGTGATGGACACAACATCAACAGCCGGATCATTAACAAGGTCACGCCAGTCACCAGAGGATTTTTCAAAGCCATATTGGTGGGCTGCTTTGGCTGCAGCTTCAGCGTTAACGTCAGCAATCATGCGCAGCACCGGAACGGGAATATCGGGAAAAGCTGCAAGGGCTGAACGATATGCAAAGGCATGGGCTTTTCCCATGAAGCCCGTTCCGATAATGCCGATGCCAAGCGTCTTTTTAGACATTGGCGAAGCCTTGTGTTTCAACTGAATATCCGGCCGCCGTCATCACCCGCATCAGTTCCTTGTGGCCAACTTGCGCCATTTTCAACGGTGGATTTTTCTTGGGGTCTTGCTCGGCTTCAACGACGAACCAACCTTCATAGCCATAGTCTGCCAATTTTCTCACAATCTTGGCAAAATCCAATGAGCCGTCACCGGGCACGGTAAAAGCGCCCTGTGCCACGGCATCAAGGAAGCTCTGCTTGGTGCGGTCTAGTTTCCTGATCACAGCCATGCGCACGTCTTTCACATGCACATGGTTAATACGCTTGTGATGTTTATCAATGGCGCGCAGCGGGTCACCCCCTGCAAAAGCCAAATGGCCCGCATCAAGCAAAAGCGGAATGCCAGCGCCGGAGTTATTCATAAATGCGTCCAGTTCTGTCTCGGTTTCAACCACTGCGGCCATGTGGTGATGATAAGACAAAGGCATACCCTGCTCGGCACACCATTCGCCAAACTGCGTGACCTTGTTGGCATAAGACTTCATCTCACGATCTTCGAGCTTGGGCTTAGTAGCCAGCGGCTTGGAACGGTCACCTTGAATTGAAAGGCCCACTTCGCCGTAAACAATGCAAGGAGCGGCGACCGCTTTAAACAGCTCGATCATCGGTGCGATGCGATCTTTGTTTTCAGATAGTCCCTCGATTGTCAGTGTGCCCGAAAACCAGCCGCCGCAGAGCGTTACATCTGCCTTTTTCAAAATGGGCAACATGGCCTTTGGGTCTTCAGGAAAGCGCCGACCTTTTTCCATTCCGGTGAAACCTGCACTGCGCGATTGGCGCAGGCATTCTTCCAGCGATACGTCATCGCTAAGTTCTACAAGATCATCGTTCCACCATGCGATGGGCGACATGCCAAGTTTGGCTTTTAACATTTTAAGCTCCTTAAATTCTATATTTCACCCTTCCCCCTTTGGGGGAAGGTGGCCGAAGGCCGGATGAGGGCTGAGTGCAGCGAAGTCTTACGTTCCGCGTGCGTTGAACCAAAGGCCTCGTGCTACGCACATCGACCCTCTCCCGCCCTTCGGGCACCCTCTCCCAGAGGGAGAGGGGTAAACTTTTTAAACGCCAACCCGCTGTTTCTTACGCAGATCATCCTGATATTTTCGCGCTTCATTCACTTCCTTGCGTTTGGACACGGTGGGTACGCCCACGTCCCATTGCGCGTCACCTGGTGTCCACACAAAGGCATCATTCTCGATTGAAATCACCGTGGTGCGGTCTGTGGTTTTGGCCCAATCCAGAGCCAGGCCCAATTCTGCAATGCTGGACACTTTGCGCGCCAGTGCACCCATGGATTCAGCGTGTTTCACAAAATCGACGCTGAATACATGTTTCACATGCGAGTCTTTGATGAGGTTATTATAGCTTTCGCCGCCTTTGAAATTCTGCAAGCGGTTGATCACACCAAAGCCACCGTTATCGCACACCACCACAATCATCTTGTGGCCGGTAAGTACAGTTGAATAGATATCGGAATTCATGATCAGGTATGAGCCATCGCCCACCATCACAAAGGTGTTGCGCGTGGGGTCTGCTATCACTGCACCCCAGCCGCCCGCCACTTCATAGCCCATGCAAGAGAAGCCATATTCAACGTCGAAGGTGTTGGTGGATTTGACGCGCCATACTTTGTTAAGTTCGCCGGGCAGGCCACCGGCGGCACTGAGCACATAATCACGCTCACCTGCTTTATCGTTCACTATGCCGACAATTTGGCCATAGGTGGCAAGACCGGAATTGGTGGGCTTCTTATAACCATCTACGGCCTCGTTCCAAATGGCCATTTCATCTTTGGCCTTCTGCGTCCAAGCCGCGTCGACTTTGAACCCCTTCATGGCGGGGGCCAGCTCTTCCATCGTTACTTTGGCATCGCCCACCACAGCAACGGCGCGGTGCTTCACTGCATCATAACGCGCGGCGTTGATCGAGACGAACTGCGTGTCATGGTGAAAACAGGTCCACGAACCCGTGGTGAAATCTTGCAGGCGTGTGCCGATGGCGAGGATTACATCAGCCTCAGCGGCAATGTTATTGGCCGAGGTTGAACCCGTCACACCCATGGGGCCAATGTAATTGGCATGGGTATGAACAAGGCTGCCCTTGCCTGCCATGGTTTCGGTAATGGGAATGCCATGCTCAGCAGCGAACTTCGCCACTTCGGCTTCAGCACCAGAATAGCGCACACCGCCGCCGGCAATAATCATTAGCTTCTTGGCGGATTTCAAAACTTCGATGGCTTTGGTCAGGCGGTTAACATCGGGTCGCGCCCGCGTGATTTCATGCAGCGTTGGTGTGAAGAAAGCTTCGGGATAATCGAAAGCCAATTCCTGAATGTCTTGCGGCAGGCCGATGAAGGCTGGCCCGCAATCAGCAGGATCAAGCATGGTGGCCACAGCTTGCGGCAGTGAAGAGATGATTTGTTCTGGATGTGTAATGCGGTCCCAGTAACGCGACACCGGTTTGAAGCCATCATTCACCGTGGTGGAGGGCACACCATAATGTTCCACCTGTTGCAACACCGGGTCTGGCCGGCGATTTTGGAATGTGTCACCCGCCAAAAACAAAATCGGCAAGCGGTTGGCATGGGCCACGCCGGCAGCGGTGATCATGTTGGTCGCACCGGGGCCAACGGAGGATGTTGCCACCATAATCTGGCGGCGCAGTTTGGCTTTCGAAAATGCAATGGCCGCCAGCGCCATGCTCTGCTCATTCTGGCCGCGCCAGACTGGAAATATGTCTTTCACTTCCACTAAAGCTTCCGACAGGCAGGTGACGTTGCCATGGCCGAAAATGCCAAAGGCACCGGGGAACAGGGGCAGTTTTTGGCCATCAATCATGGTGAATTGGTTGACCAGAAATTTAACCAGGGCTTGCGCCATCGTAAGGCGAATTGTGGACATGGGTTCCCTCCCAAACCGCCAACTTTAAACAGCAGGCGCAATATGCCAAGCCTCATTGCAGAAAAAGGCGTTTACGGAAAGCGGGATTTAGAACATCGGTCGTGAATCTGTCATTTTCGTTCTGCAAGGTCGGCCACTAACCCCTCATCGGCCCCTTCAGGGCACCTTCTCCCGCAAGGGGAGAAGGAGAAGGAAAAATCTACTTTGGCGATTCTTCGATATGACCCTTGGCCAGCACATAAAACTTATCCGCCTTCACATCCGGCCAATCGCTTGCCGTGCCGTCGGGCCAGATGACGTGGACTGTGCCTGTATCATCATCTCCCAGCCCAAAATGCCACCAGCCAAGCTGGCCAGACGCGTGGCCACCGCCCACGGTAATTTCGCGGCGCATCACTTTGCCGTGGTAGGTGACTTCAATCCAGGCACCAATGCCGTCCCGGTTTGAGCCGTCATTGTGCAATCGCAGATTAAGCCAGTGCCCAAGCTTGGCAGAGACATTGCGAAACAGACGCACATTGGAATGGCGGTTGATGATCAACACATCCAGCTTACCATCCACGTTGAAATCTGCCACCGATGCGCCGCGCGCTTCGTCAAAACTCAACATATGGGCCTTGTCACCAACTTCACTGAATTTCCCATCTTCATTTTGCAAAAGTAAATTCGACGGATCTTTCTGTGCAAAATCGGGCATACGGTCCACATTGCCTTTGGCAATGAACAGGTCATAGCGGCCATCATTGTTCACATCTTCAAACTGCGCGTGCCAGCCGGTGGAGGGCCTTGTGTCTTTACCCGCATAAGGGCGATGCGCCGTGGTGCCCAAAGAAAATTCTGCTTCTTTGTATGTGGGCTTGGCCGGGCCATTGGCCAGGATTTGTAAGCGCTGATCGGCCATGGACGTGAGAAAATAAGCGGGGTAACCGCTGCCATCAATATCGGCCGACGCTATGCCCATGCCCCACAGTCTGGTGAATTTCCAGCCCTCCGCCTCAGTGTATAAAACAGGTGGTTGACCGGGCAAAACTTTCCACATCTGCTCTTGGCCGCCTTCGTAATATTCACGGTCATTGGAAACCCGCAAGCTGGGTGTGCCAGAGCGATTCCAATCGGTGAAAAGCATCGACTGCGTGCAGTAAGAGGGCGTAAGGGGGATGCGGGGGCTGTACCCATTACCTGCCGCGTTGGGGCGCAGCAGCCAATTGTCGGTGCAATGTCCCCACGGATTGTTTTCAAAATTGCGGTCAATATAAGTGCCGAACGCCAGGGTGGGCCAGTTGTTGCCTTTTTCCCATGTGGCCGAGAATGCCAAGCCCCACGCATCACCGCCGTCAATTTTCCATTCTTTGTTGGCGTCCGCAAATTTGCATTGGCCAAGGCCCTTCATCACTGTGCTTTCGCCGGAACGCAGGATAACAAGATCGGTGATGCCGTCGCCATTAATGTCGATGGGGTAAGCGCCGGTCACGTGATCAAGTTCTGCGCCGGATTTTGTTTCGGTAAATTTCAACGCACCGCCATGGGTGGATTTGTTGACATAAAGCTTGGCCTTGGTGTCGCCGCCAGCGATGTAAACATCAGGAAAGCCATCACCATTGCAATCGAATGTGGCCACTCCGCCGCCCACCATATGCCGCCACGCGCCTGAATAGACTGAGTTCAGGCCAGAGGACTTGGTTTCGTCGGTGAATCTGGGGATGGTGAGGGAAGCGGCCTGGGCCGAAGCTGCCCAAAGCAGAAAACCCAATGTCGCCCAGGGAACGTTGACTATCATTTCACCATCTTCAATTCCGATGCAAATTTGCCGATGCAGTGGCCCTGCTCTAGCCCACGTTCGATAGCGGCGCGAAAATGTATGCCTCCATAGAGACGCGAGATTGCGGCTTCCTGCGCAGCGGCATCGAAGTTTTCAAAATGCCTGGCGGGAATGTTATCGCTTATATGGGTGGCATCATCGAATGCGAAGTGCTCGCCGAACATCGCGGTTA
>JAYVCU010000125.1:0-5480 GCA_043749835.1 Hyphomicrobiales bacterium | reverse complement strand
TGTAAAGCTGCTATTTTCCTGGAGAGCCCTGGTGCTGACACGCGTGTGCGCAGCTGGGTGCCGGGCATTGGGCCACAATACGGCCTGCTTGTAACGCACAATGAGGCGATTTCGATTGCGGACTATTATACAGTGAAACGTGGCAAAGAAGTGACTTACCGCCCCACGTGTCATTATGCCTACCATCCGTCTAATGATGCGGTTTTGTCGCTGCAGGAAATGTTTGGTCGTGGCGGAACCCATCCCATCAACCAACACATCTTGTCGCCGGAAGAAATCGTAACCGGTGAAGATAAGTTAGGCGTATTTCTTTATGGTCATAAAAAAAATGCCTATTGGTTCGGTTCAGAGTTGACCATCGAAGAGGCGCGGCATTTGGCGCCACATCAATCGGCTACGGGCCTTCAGGTTACATCCGCAGTACTGGCAGGAATTGTATGGGCCATTGAAAACCCGCGTATGGGAATTGTGGAAACCGATGAGATGGATTTTGAGCGGTGCCTGGAGGTGCAAATGCCATATCTGGGGCCAGTGAATGGCTATTATACAGATTGGAACCCGCATAAAGGTTTTGACGGGTTGTTTGGCGGCCCACCAGACAAAAAAGACCCATGGCAATTTTCCAACATTTTAGTAAAGTGAGCTGTTTTTGAATTTTTGTTTTTGGGCGTAACTTTTAACAATGAACAAGATTTGCCAGCTGCTTTCGGTTCTCGCTTTCATTTTCGCATTGGCTGATCCTGTTTTGGCCGCGCCCCAACATGGTATCGCCATGCATGGTGAGCCGGCATTGTCGGCAGATTTCAAATCCCTGCCTTATGCCAATCCCACGGCACCCCAAGGCGGCATACTTCGGCAGGCCGTTGTTGGCACGTTCGATAGTCTCAATCCCTTCATCGTAAAGGGCAATACGGCCACAGGTGCGCGAACTTATGTTGTTGAAAGCCTGATGGGCCGCAACTGGGCTGAACCATTTTCACTTTATGGATTGCTGGCACAAAGTATTGACGTTTCGGATGATCGGCAGACTTTTTCATTTAAGATAAGACCTCAGGCAAAGTTTTCAGATGGCACGCCTGTGACAGCTGCGGACGTGCAATTCTCGATGGAAACCTTACGTGACCACGGGCGACCCAATTATAAAAATAACTACTCTAAAATCTTGAAGATCGAAATTGTAGATGACCACACAATTACTTTTCGCCAAGAACAAGGTGATCAAGAGCTACCGATGATATTGGCTCTCATGCCGATCCTGTCTAAAGCGGCGTGGGCTGATAAAGATTTTGAGGCGTCCTCGGTGGCTCCGATCATGGGCTCTGGGCCCTATGTTTATGGCGAAGTGAAACCGGGCGAGAGTGTCATACTAAAGAAGAACCCTAACTATTGGGGTAAAGATTTGCCATATAATAAAGGCCTGTGGAATTTTGATACGTTGCGCTTTGATTACTACAAAGATAGTAATTCAGCTTTTGAGGCCTTCAAGAAAGGTGATGCAGATATACGGCAGGAAAGCGACCCGGTTCTCTGGTCAACAGCTTATAATTTTCCCGCAGTCAAGAACGGCAATGTGAGGCTTGAAACTTATGTAAGCAAAAGTCCTGCTGCGGCCTATGGCTTGGGTTTCAATACCCGCAAACCCATATTTCAGGACGTACGAGTGCGTGAGGCGTTGACATATGCCTTCGATTTTGAATGGGCAAATGTCAATCTGTTTGCTGGTTTAGACAAGCGCATTTATGGCTATTACTCAGGCTCTGCAATTTCATCGCTGGGTAAAAAAGCTGATGATGCGGAATTGGCAGTTCTAGGTGACGCAGCCAAATCAATGCGTGCCGATATACTGGATGGCACATATAAATTGCCCGTGTCTGATGCCTCCGGCCATGATCGTAAACTGCTTAAAAAGTCAGTTGATTTGCTGGCCAGCGCAGGATGGAAGGTAACTGATACTGGCCTGGTGAACGACAAAGGTGAACCGTTTGCCTTCACTATAACTATTTTAAATCCCGACCAGGAAAAGATCGCACTGCATTATCAGCGGACGCTGCAACTGATTGGGGTGAAAGTTGAGGTGAAGAAAGTTGATGACACAGCCTTCAAGCAGCTGCAGACAACTTATGATTATGACATGATCCCGATGACAATTTATAATTCACTTTCGCCGGGTAATGAGCAGACTTTATATTTTGGCTCCTATGGGCGCGAAGCCTTGGGCACACGCAACTATATGGGCATAGCCGAGCCAGCAATTGATCACGCCATTGATGCAATGCTCCATGCCAAAAGCCAAGTTGAATTTGAAGCTGCTGTGCGGGCTGAAGATCGACTTTTGGTTTCAGGCTTTTACATGGTGCCGCTTTACGCCGTTGAGCAATGGGTTGGTCGTTGGGCGCGCATCGGTTCTAACCCGCCTGATAAACAGCCTTTACCGGGTTTTGAAGCCATTACTCTGTGGTACGAAGGTTAATGAAGATTGAAGTTGTATCCGATGTCTTTTGCCCATGGTGTTTTTGAGGAAAATGACGTTGACACAAGGCTTAAGCTGCCAGCTTCACCAAGTTCTGTAATAACAACCGCGTGCCTTTAAGGCGTTGAGCCGCTGTTTCCCATTGGCGCAATAATACCAGGCTCATGTCCGGGCGTAATTTGGCCAGCGTACCCTGGCCTGAAATCCACTGCACTAATGCTGAAGGATTTGGAAATATGCCTTTTCGGAATACGATCGTTGCTCCCTTTGGTCCAGCATCCACTTTTTCCACATTGGCCGCGCGGCAGAGCAATTTTATCGAGACAATGTCGAGCAAGTGGTCAACTTCATCGGGCTTTTTACCGAAGCGGTCGTGCAGTTCAACGGCAAAGGCATCAAGATCAGTCTGATCGTGGAAATCAGACAAACGGCGATAGAGGCCAAGACGGGCTTGCAAATCCTCAACATAGTTTTCGGGGATCAGCACCGATGTGCCGATGTTGATGGCGGGCGACCACTGGTCCTCGCCCTCGGAATTCGACCCGCCCTCACGCATTGCGGCCACCGCTTCTTCCAACATTTGTTGATAAAGTTCAAAACCCACTTCACGGATGTTACCGTGTTGTTCTTCACCTAAAAGGTTGCCGCTGCCGCGAATATCAAGATCATGGCTGGCGAGGTTAAAACTAGCGCCGAGCGAATCTAATGATTGCAATACCTTTAAGCGTCGCTCTGCCGTGGCCGTAAGCTGCTTGCCCGAAGGCGTCGTAAATAACGCATAAGCGCGCTGTTTAGAGCGTCCCACGCGTCCCCTCAGCTGGTAAAGTTGCGCCAGCCCAAACATATCGGCGCGGTGGATAACAAGTGTGTTTGCCGTCGCAATATCCAAGCCGGATTCAACGATGGTTGTGGAGAGCAGCACATCGAAGGCGCGGTCATAAAAACCAGTCATAATCTCTTCAAGCTCAGTCGGTGCCATTCGACCATGGGCGGCGCGAAATTTTACTTCAGGCACCATCTCACGCAGAAATTCTGCAATTTCATCCAGGTCGGTAATGCGTGGGACCACGTAGAAACTTTGACCTCCTCTGAAATGTTCGCGCAACAAGTGCTCACGCACAATGATGGGATCAAAAGGTGCTATGTAAGTGCGCACCGCCAACCGGTCCAGCGGCGGCGTGGTGATCAACGACATTTCGCGAATGCCAGAAAGTGCCAGTTGCAATGTGCGCGGTATGGGTGTTGCCGAGAGTGTCAACACATGCACATTGGTGCGCATTTGTTTCAGGCGCTCTTTGTGTTTTACACCGAAGTGCTGTTCTTCGTCGATAACCATGAGCCCCAAGTCGCGAAATTTGACACTATCGGCCAAGAGCGCATGGGTTCCGATTACAATATCAACACTGCCATCCGTTAGGCCAGCCTTTATAATTTCCAATTCTTTGCGCGGCACTAAGCGTGAAGCTTGGCCAATGCGCAGTGGTAAACCTTTAAAGCGCTCGGTAAATGTTTTAAAATGCTGGCGCGAAAGCAAGGTTGTTGGCACAACCACAGCCACCTGCTTGCCGCTATAAGCGGCCACAAAGGCTGCCCGCAAAGCAACTTCGGTTTTACCGAAGCCCACGTCGCCGCAAATCAGGCGGTCCATCGGCTTGCCCGATTGCAAGTCACTGAGTACGGCCTCGATCGATGACAGTTGATCTTCCGTTTCCTCATAAGGGAAACGTGCGCAAAATTCATCAAAGGCACCTTCCACGGGGGCCATCACATCACCGGCTCGCAGTTCACGCGCTGCGGCAGTCTTGATCAAATCACCAGCAATTTCACGAATACGTTGCTTGAGTTTGGATTTTTTGGCTTGCCATGCCCCGCCACCCAATCGGTCAAGCTGAACGCCGTCACCTTCGGCACCATAGCGAGAAAGAAGTTCCAGATTTTCGACTGGCAGAAAAAGTCTCGCATTGTCTGCATATTGGAGCAACAAACAATCATGCGGTGCCCCTTGCACTTCAATAATGCGAAGCCCCTCAAAGCGGCCAATGCCGTGGTCAACATGCACCATCAGGTCGCCCGGTGACAGAGCTGAAAGTTCAGACAGAAAGTCTGCGGCTTTCCTGGCTTTCCTTGCGCGGCGCACCAAACGATCACCCAGAATGTCCTGCTCTGAGATGATGGCTAGGCCCGGGGCTTCAAAACCTTGCTCTAATGGAAAGGTAATAATGCCAGCGATGGTGGTTTCCAGCTTCGCCGCATCCGCCCAATTCCGTAATGTAACAAGCGGGGCAAGTTCGTGATCGCGCAATATGGTGCCGAGACGTTCGGCTGAACCTTCTGACCAACAGGCAATCAGAGTTCGTACATTGGCTTTACGTAAATCCTCCGTATGCTGACGAACAGCGTCATAAATCAGTCCCTTCCCGGCACTGCGCTCAGCGGCAAAACTTCTGCCCTGTTTGCCGCTACAGGAAATGGCGCTGGCAAGTGGGCTGGCAAATGGTGATTGCTCAAATAGTGTCTGGTCTGCCGCAAGTGTATGCCATTCCTGCGCAGTCAAATATAACCGATTAGTTGGCAGTGGCTTATAAGGTGCGGCACCGAAACTTTGCTTGGCAAGGGCCTCGCGCCTTGCATCAAAATATTCACTCACCTGCTCATGGCGCGCCGTCATACTGGCCTCTGCCTCGGCACCTAAAAACCAAACGGCATTTGCCAGATAATCAAATAAGGTTTCTAACTTCGGCGCAAATAGTGGAACCCAATGTTCCATGCCCTGATAGCGCCTGCCGCTGGTGATGCTTTCATAAAGTGGATCGCTCAAATCCATTCCGCCAAAGGCCTGTGCATAAGCGGAGCGGAATTGGCTGATACTGGCTGCGTTTAACGCCACTTCGCTAGCAAGGTTAAGGCGCAATTCCTTGACCTGATCGGTTGAACGCTGCGACTGCGGATCAAAAGTCCGAATGCTTTCGAGTGTCTCGCCAAAAAAATCAAGTCGTACGGGTTGATCGGA
>JAYVCU010000124.1:0-6808 GCA_043749835.1 Hyphomicrobiales bacterium | reverse complement strand
GCATTGCAACACGCTACGAAAAAACCGCACGAAACTTTCTCGCCGGCCTTCATCTCGCCTGTGCGCTTGTTTGGCTCAAATGACGACACACCCTAATGCAAAGATCCGTAAAACGCCAAAGTCTGCTCGGTCATACGGCGCACCGTAAAAATGTGCGCAGCTTTATCATGCAATGCTTCACGATTTCCGACAGGTTCAGCCACATTCATCATGGCTTTGGCCAAAGCCTTTGATGAGCCGATTTCAACAAGCTGTGCCGCTGGCAAAATCTCGCCGATACCGCCCACGCGCGATGCAATGACCGGCACTTTGGCAGCCACAGCTTCCAGCACAACATATGGTAAACTCTCATAGCGTGATGGCACCACCAGAACCCGGCCAAGGGGCAGGGCCTCAGTGATGGTTTTGCGTCCTACGAAATGTGCCGTGCTGTCCAGCCCAAGGTCAATTGCGCGTTGTTGAAACCTGCTCAAGTCTCGTCCGTCCCCAACTAACGTCAAGGTGTAAGGTTTGGTCTTCTGGGCAATCGCCAAGGCCTCAAGTAAAACATCGACGCCTTTAAGTGCGCGCATTTCGCCAACAAACAGAAAATCTGATGCGTGTGGTGAAAGTTCACGTGCAGTAAGTTCGTCGGGTTGTAAACCATTATAGATAACAGCACTGTTGCAAGACCCAAGCCCGATTTTGCGCCGAAATAAATCCTTTTCAAACTCACACACAAAAATAATACCACTGCTGGCAATGCGCAGCACACGTTCGGCGGCCAGAAAAGCCGCACCCGGAGGCTTCAACCAATCGTAATGCAAACTTCCGCCGTGTGGTGAATAGACGCCGGCAACACCAAGCTTGCGAGCGGCTAGACGGGCGTAGACTCCGCCCTTTGCGCCATGCCCATGAATAACTATGGCTTCCACTGCTTTTGCAATGCTCTTAACGCGCTCGAGGGCAGCCCAATCGCCAAGCCCTGGCAAAGTGTTAATGGCGATGCGGTTCAGGCCAAGATTGCAATCGTACTCCAGTGACCCAAGACTGCGTTCAGCAGCATCATCACCGGTTTTTTTATCGCAAATTACACCAACGTCATGGCCCAACACACGTTGCTCACGGGCCAGATCGCAGACATGGCGGAATAACCCGCCCACCGGGCTTCTGAATACATGGATAATTTTCATAACGTTAAGCTCAGAACCAGCGTTCACGCACATAGATAATATCGCCCGGGAACACTTGCGTAACCAGCGGCACTAGTTTGGTGATGGTACCGCGTGCATCTCGCCTTGTCAGCAGCACAGAATTCCGGTCAGCCCGGGGCCCAAAGCCCGCCGCAATAGCAATGGCCTGTTGCGCCGTCATGCCGGGTTGATAGGCAAAGGCGCCACCCGTTACCACTTCGCCCATGATGAAGAAGGGGCGTAAAGAAACGGCCTGCACCGAAACTTGCGGGTTACGCAAATAGCCACGACGCAATCGGCTTGAAATCATCTGTTCAATTTGCGGCGTTGTCATGCCGGCCACGGTGACAGATTGCACATAAGGCAGCGAAATTGCACCGGATGCATCCACAGGAAATTCTCCGGTAAGATCAGCTTCACCCGCCACGCGGATAGAAATCCGGTCACCTGCACCCACGCGGTAACCCGTGCCAAACTCATAGGCATTGGCATGGCCGCGCGTTCCAAACGGCGGAATAGGCCCGCTGCCATTACCAACGGGAAGCTGCGTAACGGAGGAGACTGTTTGCGGGCCATCGGTCACATCGCCATTAGCCTGAATTCCCAAACCGCCGGGGGCGGTTCGTGGGCCAACGCCATTCCAATCTTCAACGCAGCCCGGCAATAAAATGCTTAACAACACAAATGCCATAACAGGAAATTTACGCATAGCAACGCCGCTTTCAAGTTCACCGATTGCGCTGGTCTAAACAATCATGGTGAACAAGTACTTAAGCCTTACGTGAAAACGCAGCTGTTAACCCGTTGGTTACCATAATGGCATGATATGCGAACCTTCATAATCAGGTTAAGTCATGCAGCGTAGTGTCCAAGAATTTTCTGCCACGAATTTATCAGACATTTTGTCTGGCATATGGCGGCGCAAACTGCTGCTCATATCTCTGCCGCTTCTCGGATTGCTGGGCGGCGAATTATTTTTAATGTCCAGCAAAGCAACTTATTTATCTGAAGCGCAAGTTTTGATTGAAAATCTGGCCACACCTTTTGATCGCGCAAATTCGGTGCCGGAGCAGGGCGTAGACCCGATTACCGATAAAATGGTACAGAGCCAGGTTTCGGTAATGAAATCACGCGACATTGCAGCGCGCGTCGTTGATCAGCTCGGCCTTGATAAAACAGTCGAATACAACACCAGTATGAAGCCTGCCAGCTTCATTGGCAAGGTGGCCGTAAGCTGGGGATTCAAAGATGATCCGCAGCTCTTCACACCAAAAGGTTTGGCAACCAAGACGCTGATTGCAGGTATAACAGTTTACCCGATACCCGAAACCAACGCGATTGGGATCAAGTCGGTGTCAACCAACGCCGAGCTCGCCGCAAACACGGCCAACGCCATTGCAAAAACCTATGTCTTGTCCACCCACGAAGTCGGGGTCACTGCCAATGACCGGGTGCGCAGCTGGATGAGCGCGCAAATCGATGATCTGCGCTCAAAGGTTTCGGCCTCGGACAACGCAGTTGAAAAATACCGCTCAGAGGCCGGATTGCTAAAAGGCACCAGTGCCACGTTGGGCACGCAACAAATTTCGGAATTAAATTCGCAAATCACCGTGGCCGAAGCCGCTCGTGGTGATGCTCAAGCTAAAATTGACGAACTACAAAGGTTGTTGGCATCACGCGGGACCGTGGAAGCCTCCGCAGATATTTTGTCGAACACTGTGGTGCAAAATCTGCGCGAACAGCAGGTGGGCGCAGAACGCAAAATTTCAGAACTGTCAGCAACTTATTTGCCAGAACATCCAAAGATGTTGGCCGCACGAAAGGAATTGAATTCAATTAATGGCCAAGTGCGTGCTGAAGCGATGCGTGTGGCCGAAAGCCTGCAGGGCCAAGCCAAAGTGGCAGACCAGCGCGCCGCATCGTTGCGTGCCGAACTTGCAAAGCAGAAGGGCAGCCAAACTGCCGCAAATGCATCCGATGTGAAATTGCAGGCGCTGCAACGTGAAGCTGATGCCAACCGCACATTGTTACAGACGATGCTCAATCGTTATGCTGACGCCAACGCGCGTCAAGACCCAAGCCAACAGCCGGGCTTCGCGCGTATCATTCAAACTGCCATTGTTTCACCTTCCATTTTCTTCCCGAAAACCGGACCTATACTTATCCTCAGCACGATTGCCGGACTGGTGATGGGTTTCGGTTTAGCTTTCGTATTGGAATTGCTTGGCGCTCCAATGCCGCAATCGTCGGCTAATCCGCGGCAGGAACGTAGACATTCATTGTCCAACCGCGAAGTTGCACTGATGAAGGTGCCATCATTCGATGTGTCGGCCGCAGATAAAGCGTTTCAGGGGCAGACAACGCCTCAAAGCGTTAAATTTCACCAAGCCGAAACTATTATTTTTGGAGCAATGCCTGGGGCCACCACTTTAGCTGGCTTGAAGTCCATGGCAGAGCAAACGCGAACTTCTAAATCAGGGAAGTTGGCAGACGCCACAAAACATTTGGCAAGCACACTGATAAATCTAAAGGCCAAGCAAGGCTATTGCACGTATTCTTTCGCCACAGTTGGCAGCACAATTCCCAATGGCGCATTGGCCGCCCTTGCCACCGCGCGCGAACTTTCATCACGCGGCGAAAAAGTGATCGTGCTGGAATTATCACCGGTGCTGACGGGTATCGAAGCCCTGGCAAAACTTAGTGCTGGGCCGGGACTAACAGAGCTTGTTGATGGAAAAGCGGATTTCACCAAAGTTGTGACCCGCGAAAACTCATCGAACGTTCATTTCATTCGCCTTGGTAGCCAGCCAACGCCGGAAAAGGTGCGACTTCTGAGTGGAAAGCTTGAACACATTCTAACGTCTCTGCGCACAATCTATGAGCACATCATTTTGCACACAGGTGAAGCCACTATGGACTCAGCCGCTTTCGTGGCGGCAGCTGATCTTGCCGTCATTTTGTCGCCCCCGTCGCGGCTGACTGATGCCAGGGCGGCAGCGGTCACATTGGACGAGCAAGGTGCGGCCAAGACGTTGTTGATGAAGCTGGACCTTGATGACGCGGCGCCGACAACGGTTGCCGTTTCGGCATAACTATGGTTTCGCCAACACTTTTGCGCGCGGCCATCGGCGCTTTACACCGAACTGGCCTTTCAAATTTAGCAAGGTCACGTTTACGTGGGGTTGGCGTGATATTCTGTTTGCACCATGTTAAACCGGGTGGTGGGCGGCAATCAGGTTTTGCACCCAACAGCAAACTTGAATGTGAGCCAGAATTTTTAGCGGGTATAATAAATGTGGTGCGCGAACGCGGCTATCAAACGCTTTCACTTGCGCAAGCTGTTGAACGTTTGACGTCTGGCCAGCGCTATGAAAAACCCTTTGCCGTTTTCACTTTGGATGATGGTTATAAAGACAACCACGAATTTGCCCAGCCGATTTTTAAAAAGCACGAGTGTCCCTTCACAATCTTCATCGCTCCACGCATAGCTGACGGAACGGCGGAAATCTGGTGGCGGAACTTGGAACATATCATCGCCACCAACAACCGTATACGGTGCGTCATCGCCAATCAGTCTCATGATATACCGTGTCACTCTGAAGCTGAAAAATGGCTGGCATGGAAAATACTTTATGCAGCATTTGAAAAATGTGATCAATTTGAGCAGAGGGCTGAAATTCGCAAACTTGCATCAAACTATAATGTTGATGTCGAAAATTATTGCCGCAGTGTGGCCATGAGTTGGGAAGAACTAAACGATATGGCGCAGGACCCGTTGTGTGAGTTGGGGGCACACACCGTCAATCACCATGCAGTAGGCAGAATGACCGCAGCCGATGCCGCAACACAACTTCGCGCTGCGCGTCAGTTGATAGCCAAGCATCTGGGTAAAACTCCACGCTTCAATGCCTACCCCTATGGCGACAAGCCCAATGCCACCGCGCGTGATTTTAAACTGGCAGGTGAGGCCGGATATGAAGCCTCGGTCACCACGCGCAAAGGCGTTGTATTTGCGTTGCATGCAAAGCATCTGCAGGCCCTGCCGCGCATCATGGTTTCCGGCCGCTATCAAGAATTGCGTTTCATCGACACGTTAATTTCAGGACTGCCCACTGCATTTGCCAATCGATTTCAGAAGGTCAATGTCAGTTAGCCTGCGTCGGGCCGCGACATCCAACGGATGATGGCCATTTCAACGGGTAACCACGCCAAACCGCCGATCAGATAAAATGCAATCTCGGCCATCACGCCCTTACCCAAAATAAAAACACCGCCAACGGCCATCATCACCAAGCAGTAGCTTACCACCCAAGACAAAGTGAGAAGAATGCCTACAAATTTGCGCATGCGAAGTTTCATTTACGCTGGAATAGGGCGAAACGCCGCTGAGGCCAAGATGCACTTGCGGTCGCAGGGCAATTGCGCGAAATCCGTTAATTATGACCGATGTTTCTTTGCCAAATATCACTTCCTCTTGGGTTGGCACATGGCTTTCACTGATTGCCTTTATGGTGTTCGCCATCGTTATCGTGGGTGGTGCCACCAGGCTCACGGGCAGTGGGCTTTCAATCACTGAGTGGCAACCCCTGCTTGGCGCCATCCCTCCGTTCACTGAGGCGGATTGGCGCACTGCGTTTGAAAAATATCAATTGTCTTCACAGTTTAAACTGCAAAACACCGCGATGACAATCGGCGCATTTCATTTCATCTATTGGTGGGAATGGTCACACCGTCTGCTAGCGCGCAGCATTGGTGTGGTGGCTGTTTTGCCCTTTATCTATTTTGCCGCACGTCGGAAGTTGCCGCAAGGCCAGTGGCCTATTTATCTTTTGTTGCTGGCGCTCGGCGGGCTGCAAGGAATATTGGGTTGGTATATGGTGAAATCCGGTCTTGATCAGCGCGTATCCGTTTCACAATACTGGCTGGCCGCACATCTCGTTTGCGCCTCGACGATATTTGCGCTGGCACTTTGGCTGCGTTTTTCAATTCATGCAAAACACCAGTGGTATGGCAGCGCTGCGGAAGTTTTGGGCGGCTTGCTTTTGATTTTGGTTTTCGTGCAACTCTGTGCCGGTGCTTTTGTAGCAGGCCTGGGCGCAGGGCAAGGCTATAACACATGGCCGCTAATAGATGGTGCCGTGGTGCCGCAAGGTTTGGGCGCAATGATACCCTGGTGGAAAAATCTATTTGAAAATGCGCTAACCGTGCAATTTGATCATCGCATACTGGCTTATATTATTTTTGCCTTAAGCTTGGTCAATCTGCTGATCGCATTTGGCCTTTCATCTTTTCTGCTGTTTTATGTGGTGCTGATGCAAGCCGCACTTGGGGTTTTTACTCTGCTTTTGCATGTGCCGCTGCCCTTGGCTCTGGTGCACCAAGCCGGTGCCATGATCGTTTTACTGGCCACTGTATGGAACCTGCACCGACGTACCCTTATAGAATAGCGCCATTGCTTGGCGCTGTTGGTGGCGTCATCCAATGGTGCGGCCCCGGCAAGAGACGAATAAACGCTACCACTGCATCGCTCACAAAATTTCAAATTAAAGTTTTAGGGCGTGTCGTCAATTAGGGGATTCGCAAATCAGTTGAAGCGTGATTCATAGGGAGCCTTCTTGAAGGAGGCCTTGATGGTG
>JAYVCU010000123.1:0-3269 GCA_043749835.1 Hyphomicrobiales bacterium | reverse complement strand
GCAAGCCCCGCCTGTGCCGATCCGACGTATGTGCCGCGCAACCGATCTGAGATAATGATGAGCTTTGCGCCACTGGTCAAGCGCACGGCCCCTGCGGTGGTCAATGTCTATGCCAAGACAGTTGAGCGCCAGCTGCAACAAGGCCCGTTTGATGATCCGTTTTTCAAACAGTTTTTTCCGCAATTGCAATTAGGTCCGCCGAAAGAGCGGGTGGCAAATTCATTGGGTTCTGGGGTGATTGTCGACGGCAAGGGCATCATTGTTACGAACAACCATGTGATTAAAGGTGCCACAGACATTCGCGTGGTGCTGGCGGACAAGCGTGAGTTTGCAGCGAAAGTGGTTGTGGCTGATGAAAAAACGGATTTGGCGGTTTTGCGTATTGAGGTGGCAGAAGAAAACTTGCCACGTTTGACGTTAGCCAATTCGGATAATTTGGAAGTGGGAGATTTGGTGCTGGCTATTGGCAACCCCTTTGGTGTGGGGCAAACCGTAACCAGTGGGATTATCTCAGCACTTTCACGCACTAATGTGGGCGGCAGTGATTATCAGTCATTCATTCAAACGGATGCGGCCATAAATCCAGGTAACTCTGGTGGTGCCCTGGTGAATATGCGCGGCGAATTGATTGGCATTAATTCCATGATTTTTTCGCGCTCCGGTGGATCGGTTGGTTTGGGTTTTTCAATTCCGGCTAACCTGGTGGCCACGGTGGTACAATCCGCTGAAAGTGGCCAAAAAATTGTGCGGCCCTGGATGGGCGGTGAGTTTCAAAATGTCTCGCAGGATATAGCCGATACGCTTGGGTTGTCGCGGCCCGAAGGTGTGTTGATCGTCGCTCTCAATGCGCTGAGCCCTTTGGCCAAAGCGGGCCTGAAAAGTGGCGATGTGATTATGGCAATGGACGGAAAATCTCTGGAAAACGCCCAGGAACTCAACTACCTGCTAGGAGTTTCGCATGTTGGTGATGCAAAGCTGTTTGAATATCGCCGCGATACTCAAACCAGACAGGTGGCAATTTCGCTGGTTGCAGCGCCTGAAACAGTGGAGCGTCATGATCTGACCATTGATGGACGCAACCCGTTTTCGGGTGTTGTGGTAGCCAATCTTTCGCCAGCGGTGGCTGATGAGCTGGGCTTAATCAGTTCAGCGACCGGTGTTGTGATTACCGATATGAAAGAAGGGCCAGGGCAGCAGTTTTTCGCTAAAAATGATATTTTACGTCAAGTGAATGGGGTGCCCATTGACAGTGTTGAAACTTTGAAGCGGGTGTTGGTGCAACCTGCGCATGGCTGGACTGTTTCATTGCAGCGTGGCAGCCAAAACCTTTATTTCAGGCTGAGTTGATGGTGAGCCTGTTCGAAGCGGCGAGAATGGACAAGGAAGGCCCACGCCCGCTGGCAGACCGACTTCGGCCAATCAGACTTGCTGATGTTGTTGGGCAGGATCATCTTGTGGGGCCTGAAGGCGTTTTGACCAAAATGCTGGCGTCGGGACGAATTCCTTCGATCATTCTGTGGGGACCACCGGGCACTGGCAAGACAACGATTGCCCGGTTGCTGGCAGGAGAGACGGGGCTGGCGTTTGAGCAGATGTCGGCCGTTTTTTCAGGCGTTGCGGATTTAAAGAAGGCTTTTGAGCAAGCCCGGATGCGGCGCATGCAGGGGCGCGGCACATTGCTGTTTGTTGATGAGATTCACCGCTTCAATAAAGCCCAGCAGGATAGCTTTTTGCCTTATGTTGAAGATGGAACAATCACATTAGTTGGTGCTACGACCGAGAATCCCAGTTTTGAATTGAATGGTGCGTTGCTGTCTCGCATGCAAGTGCTGGTGCTTAACCGGTTGGATGAAGCAGCGCTGGTAGGCCTGCTTGACCGTGCCGCAATTTCTGAGAAACGTTCTGTGCCGCTGGACGGCGACGCGCGTGCAGCGCTTATTTCCGATGCGGACGGCGATGGGCGTTATTTTCTAAACTTGGTGGAAGAGATTTTTGCGGCTGTTGCGCCAGGGGCTGATCCTGTCGGTGTTGCAGAATTGGGCAAGATCACCGCCAAGCGCCTGCCACTTTATGACAAGGCCGCCGACGGTCATTACAATCTGATTTCAGCATTGCATAAATCAGTGCGTGGCTCTGATCCTGATGCTGCACTTTATTGGCTGGCCCGAATGCTGGCAGCAGGCGAAGATCCTTTGTTTCTGGCCAGACGCATTGTGCGCATGGCGATTGAAGATGTGGGTCTGGCTGATCCGCAGGCTGTGCTGCAGGCGTTGGCTGCTAAAGATGTGTTTGATTTTTTAGGGTCGCCTGAGGGGGAATTGGCCCTGGCGCAAGCAGTCGTCTATGTGGCGTCTGCGCCTAAATCCAACGCCATCACTTTGGCCTTTGGTGCGGCCACGGCGGCGGCACGCGAAACCGGTTCATTGATGCCGCCCAGACATATTCTCAACGCGCCCACGAAATTGATGTAGAGCCAAGACTATGGCGCGGGCTATCTTTATGATCACGATCAGCCCGATGCCTTTTCCGGCCAGGATTATTTCCCGACCGAAATGGGCCGACGGAAATTCTATGAACCGGCGGAACGCGGGTTTGAGCGTGACATTCAAAAACGGCTGGATTATTGGGCAAAATTGAGAGCAACGAAATGAATGAATGCAGTACATTTCAGACATGGGCCGCTAAAAAAGCCGAATCACACTGATCCGGCTTTTTGTCTTAAGCGGAGTGCAAATTAGTGCGTGAATCATCCACGCTGTAAGGGCCAGCACCTGCCACTGCAAGATAAAGGAATATGAAGCAGAACAGAACGGCAGCTTCGCCTTGATTGATCATCGGGAAAACGTTGCCAGACATGCCCACGTGAGCCGTCCAATAGGCGACAGCCATGAAGCCCGCGAGGATAAAGGCCGTCACGCGGGTGAAAGCGCCAATGATAATGAGAATGCCGCCAATCAGTTCGAAAAGTGCTGTTACGGTGGTCATGGCACCCATTTGCGCATACATGCCTGCCATTGCATCATTAATGGGGAAATGAAGCATTTTGGACGTGCCGTGTTCTAAAAACAAAAGACCAGTGACGATACGCAAAGCAGCGTGAATTTGGGGTTGCCACGTTTGTGGGATAATGCCGTTCAGCATGGAGAAATCCTCTATCAGGGTTAAGAAGCGCATTAGGGTGTGTCGTCATTTGAGCCAAACAAGCGCACAGGCGAGATGAAGGCCGGCGAGAAAGTTTCGTGCGGTTTTTTCGTAGCGTGTTGCAATGC
>JAYVCU010000122.1:0-3795 GCA_043749835.1 Hyphomicrobiales bacterium | reverse complement strand
CTTTCATCGGTGGCAATGAATGTGCCATTGCCATCACCCGCACGCGTGAGTTTGGCTTTAAAGGAAAAATCTGGGCAGTGCACCCCAAGCGCGATGAGCTAGCCGGCATCAAAACTGTTAAGTCGGTTGAAGATATTGAAGGCCCAATAGACGCCGCCTTCATCGCCGTAAAGCGCGAGGCAACAATCGATATCGTCCGTGCACTGGAGAAAAAGAAATGTGGCGGCGCAGTGGTCTATGCGGCAGGTTTTGCTGAGTCTGGCTCTATTGACTTGCAAAACGAATTACTCAAAGCCGCAAATGGCATGCCTTTGATGGGCCCAAATTGCTATGGTTTCATCAATGGCCTTTCGCGTGTTGCTTTATGGCCCGATGAACACGGTGTTAAGCTGCGTGACACAGGCGTGGCCATCATCACCCAATCTGGCAACATTGCCTGCAACCTCACCTTCACGCGTCGCGAATTGCCACTGGCTGCCGTTTACACCATTGGCAACCAGGCAGATATCGATACCGCTCAAATGGTCGAGGCCCTGTGTGAAGACCCGCGCATCACCGCAATAGGATTGCACATTGAAGGGCTGAAGGACATACCAGCATTCGCCCGCGCCGCAGAAAAAGCCCGCATTAATAAAAAGCCTATTGTGGCGCTGAAAACCGGCAAGTCTGAGCAGGGTGCCAAAGTGACAATGAGCCATACATCTTCGCTTTCTGGTATGGACCAGCTTTACGATGCACTCTTCGCGCGGCACGGCGTGGCGCGTGTCAACACCATAACAGAACTGGCCGAAACCTTGAAATTCTTGCATCACGGCGGGCCACTGAATGGATCACGGCTTTTATCCCATTCCTGTTCAGGCGGTGAAGCTGCGCTCATCGCTGATATGGCGGTGGGTCGCAATGTTTCTTTTCCGCCTTTCAATGCAAGCACAAAATCCAAGGTTACTGCATCGCTGAATGAGTTTGTGTCTATCGAAAACCCGCTTGATTATCACACTTTTATCTGGAACGACGAATCCAAACTCACAGCAACATTCACGGCCACACTCTCAGGCGGATTTGATTGCGGCGTCTTGATCCTTGATACACCCACCCTGCCCCACATGAACGCTGCTGCCTGGTTTAAAGCCGCTCACGCTTTCACAGCAGCTGCAAAATCCAATAATGCCCGCGCGGTTGTGGTTTCCAGTTTCGCAGAAAATATGCCGGATAAAATGGCGGCGCAGTTAGCCGCAGACAACATCGCCCCCATGTTGGGCCTTGACGATATGCTCACCGCCATTGAAGCCGCAGCAATAATCGGCGCACATTGGGCCGATACCACGGCACGACCCATTATTTCGCAGCCAGCCACATCTGAACCAGAGCCGCGACTGCTGACTGAATTTGCCGGAAAACAGTTGCTCGCAAAATTCGGGCTGACAGTTCCATTGGGCGAAGTCTGTAAAATTGCCGATGCAGGCAGCACCGCTGCAAAACTTGGCTTGCCAATTGTCTGCAAAATTTCAGCCGCTACAATCGCGCATAAAACCGAAATTGGCGGCGTGGCGCTAAATCTTAAAACCAGAATGGAAGCGCAAGCCGCAGCAGACCAAATGGCAAAGCTTTGCCCTGACGTTCTGATCGAAAAAATGGTAATAGGCTCTGTGACTGAGCTGATTGTGGGCGTAAAACGCGATTCCCAGTTTGGCTTGGCTCTTGTCCTCGGCGCTGGCGGTCTTCTCACCGAGCTGTTGAAAGACACTGTCACCTTGTTGCTTCCCACCAACCGCGACGAAATCGTCCGTGCACTGAAGAAATTACGCATTTGGAAATTGGTCGACGGGTTTCGTGGCACATCCGGAGATCAAGATGCAGTTATCTCCGCTATTTTATCAGTTACGGCATTTGCAGCCGCACATCAAAGCACACTAGAAGAACTTGATATCAACCCGCTGATGGTCCTGCCGCAAGGTGCTGTGGCAGCCGATGTGCTGATTAGAATGAGGACAATATGACAACCCCCATCAAAACCAGCCGCAATGGCCCCGTCCTCGAAGTTACTATTGACCGGCCTAAGGCCAATGCCATCGATGCTGCAACCAGTCGCATCATGGGCGATGTGTTTGCCGCATTCCGCGATGACCCAGCACTGCGCGTTGCAATTCTAACCGCAACTGGCGAAAAATTCTTCTGCCCGGGCTGGGATCTAAAAGCGGCAGCAGCGGGTGAGGCGCCGGACTCTGATTACGGAGTGGGTGGTTTTGGTGGCTTGCAGGAATTACCGGGACTTAACAAACCTGTGATATGCGCGGTCAATGGCTTGGCCTTTGGCGGCGGGTTTGAGATTATGATTTCATGTGATCTGATAATCGCCGCGCAGCACGCCACTTTCGCACTGCCCGAAATTAAATCCGGAACCGTGGCCGATGCCGCGACGATCAAACTTCCGCGCCGCATTCCTTACCACGTAGCAGTGGAAATGTTATTCACGGGACGCCTGATTGACACAAAGGAAGCCAAACACTGGGGCCTTATTAATGAGATTGTGCCAGTCGATCAACTAATGACCCGCGCCCGCGCCCTTGCCGCGCAATTGGCTGAGGGCCCGCCACTGGTGTTCGCGGCTATCAAAGAAATTGACCGTGAAACGTCTCACCTCCCAGTTCAACAAGCTTTCAACATGGTGACACAGCGAAAGCTCAAAACGGTGGATATTCTTTATGCGTCTGAAGACCAAAAAGAGGGGGCTAAGGCATTTACTGAAAAGCGCTCACCCATTTGGCGTGGCATTTGAGTTGATCTCCAAGTCAAATCAGCTCAAGAATCGCACATGTTAACGCGCCGTAAATTTATCGCAGGCCTTGCCGGATTTCCCGCCATTGGCCTTGGTACAGCAACTTATGGCATGGTGATTGAAGCTGGCTATTTGCTCAATATTACCGCCTATGCTTTTACTCCGCCACGCTGGACACCAGGTTTAAAACTGTGCGCCGTGGTGATTGCAGACCCGCATATCGTAACGCCTTACTTCCCGCTGTCGCGCTGGCAAAGCGTCATTGAAACCACCCAGACATTAGAGCCTGATGTGGTGTTCATGTTGGGTGATTACACATCCGGCATAAAGTTTGGTGCAACACCAGTGCCTCTTGCTGATATTGCGCGCGTGGCAGCTACTCTGAAAGCACCGCTGGGCGTTTATTCAATTAACGGCAATCATGATTGGTGGAGCGACGGTGAAGCCCAACGCCTGAAGAAAGGCCCGCCCCAAACACAGCGGGCCTTTGAAGATGCCGGCATTCCAGTATTGGTCAACAGGGCGGTGCGGCTGGTGAAAGATGGTTATCCCTTTTGGGTATCAGGCACAGACAGTATGATTTCTTATATCACCGAGCCAGATGAATTCCACGGTACAGACAATTTACCCGCAACCCTTGCACACGTGACTGATGATGCGCCCATCATCCATCTGGCACATGAACCAGATATGTTTGCAAAAATCCCTGAACGTGTTTCAATCACCCTGGCGGGCCACACCCACGGCGGCCAAGTGCGCGTGCTTGGTCGTGCACCCTTCACGCCTTCACACTACGGACGCAGCCACAGCTATGGCCACATCATCGAAAATGACCGTCACCTGATTGTGTCAGGCGGACTTGGTACGTCAACAATTCCAATCCGCCTCGGTGTGCCACCAGAGATTAATTTATTGGAACTTGGCTAGGGTGTGTCGTCATTTGAGCCAAACAAGCGCACAGGCGAGATGAAGGCCGGCGAGAAAGTTTCGTGCGGTTTTTTCGTAGCGTGTTGCAATGC
>JAYVCU010000121.1:0-8975 GCA_043749835.1 Hyphomicrobiales bacterium | reverse complement strand
CCTGGTGGAAACAAATCGACCAAACCGCCGCGAACTGCGAAGTCACCGCTTTCAACAACGGTGCCAACGCGTGAATAACCATTGTCAGCTAAAAAACCCAAAAGCTCATCGCCTTTGATGCGCATACCGGGTTTTGCCAAATACGTTGATTTGGCAATGACATCACGTGGCAATACGCGCTGCAATACGGCATTGACCGTGGTGAGCAAAAGAAAGGGATGGTTAAATCCCTTTTGCAAAATGGCAAGTGTTGCCAGCCTTCGCGCCAATATATCGGCCGACGGAGAAACACGGTCATAAGGCAAGCAATCCCAAGCCGGAAACCTGAATGTGTGCAGGCTTGGCGCAAAATAGGCGAGTTGTTCTTGCAGTAATGCCATGTGGGCATCATCGCGGCACACATGAACTAATCCGCGCTTGCCAGCGTGGGCAGCCATTAAAGGCAACACGAGTGCGGCCTGGCCTTCCACCAAATTGGAAAGCAAGTGGCGGCCTGGAAGGCTCAGATAGTGTTCAATTGCAGGAAGCAAGGTCATTCATTTATCCTTGGTCTAAATGCCAAGATCTGGGCCAACAGGGGACTTGCTAGGTTTTGGGGAACTGATTCTTGATTAGTAAGCCAAGCCAATAAATCTTGGTCTGGAATGTCAAGAAGAACAGCAAACCGGTTGAGCTCAGAGTCAGACATATTCCCCAAATTTTGTGCAGCAAAGCCGCCTATCACAAGATCCATTTCCTTTATGCCGCGATGGGTGGCGCGCCATAATAGGCGTTTGCGGGTAATTTCAAGGTCAGTAGACATGTGCCGCCTCTTAACCGCGCCGCGCTTGCGCTGCAAGAAATAGACACGCTAAATTGGCCAGATGCGACCAGATATTCTCAACCCCCTATTTGTAGAACTCACCAGCTTGAAAGGCATCGGCGAGAAGTTAGGTAAGCTGTTGCAAAACTTGTTGCGCGGCGAAGCTGGGCCTGCGCGTATGGTCGATGCATTGTTGCATCTGCCCACTAGCGTAATTGATCGGCGCTTCCGTTGCACGATATCGCAACTTCCTGTTCAAGGTGTGGCCACATTAGAGGTGACGATTGGCCGTCACAAGGTGCCGCCCCGCGGCTCGCGCTTGCCTTACCGGGTGGAGGCATTCGATGAAACGGGGCGCATGACTTTGGTTTTTTTCGCTGCCCATGCTGAGCATATGCAACGCCACTATCCTGAAGGCGAGAGACGCTTCATATCAGGCGAGATCAGTTGGTTTAACAATGAAGCGCAGATGACCCATCCCGACTTTGTATTGAATGGTGATGATTTTGCCACGATGCCGCAGATTGAGCCAATCTATCCGCTGAAAGCTGGTATCAGCAATAAAGTGATGCGGCGTGTCGCGAATGATGCGCTGGCGCGGTTGCCGCAAATGGCTGAGTGGCAAGACAGCGCATGGTTAGCCAAACAAGGCTGGCCGACTTTTTCTGATGCACTTCAAAATGCGCATCATCCGTTTAGCCCGGAAATTGCCACATTGCAGACACAACTGCGGCAACGGCTTGCCTTTGACGAATTGCTGGCTAACCAACTGGCTTTGGTTCTGGTTCGGTCGCAGATGAAAAGGGAGACGGGGCGGATAATCGACGGCCCCGGGCAGCTGCGTGCAGCGATTATTGCAGCGCTGCCATACAGCCTGACAAAGGCACAGCAAACGTCATTGGCTGAAATACTTACGGACATGCGCTCAGCCGAACGCATGATGCGATTGTTGCAAGGCGACGTGGGTTCTGGAAAAACCGTTGTGGCGCTGTTGGCCTTGTCCACCTGCGTGGAATCCGGGGCGCAAGGTGCATTAATGGCGCCCACTGAAATTTTGGCGCGGCAACATTTCTTTGGATTATCAAAACTTGTGGCTCACACCCCATTGCGTTTGGCGTTGTTGACGGGCCGCGAAAAGGGAAAAGTGCGAGAGCGTATTCTTGCGGCTCTTGCGGCAGGTGAAATTGATGTCTTGATCGGAACGCACGCGCTTTTTCAGGAAGGCGTTTCCTTCAACGATTTGGCTTTGGTTGTCATTGATGAGCAGCACCGTTTCGGCGTGCACCAACGCATGGCGTTGCAATCCAAGTCGAAAACTGTGGCTGATCTTTTGGTAATGACGGCCACGCCCATCCCGCGCACGCTCACTTTGACGGTTTATGGTGATATGGAGGTTTCAAAATTGACCGGAAAGCCCGCAGGGCGATTACCGATTGATACACGCGTAATTCCTGCTGCTCGCATAGATGAGGTCATCACTGGTTTGGCGCGAAATATCACGGGCGGAATACGGGCTTATTGGGTTTGTGCCTTGGTTGAAGAAAGTGAGAAGTTAGATTTGGCCGCTGCACAAGCGCGATTTGAAGTTCTATCGCAACACTTTCCAAAAAGGGTTGGTCTGGTGCATGGGCGTATGAAGAGTGCCGAAAAAGATGCCGTGATGACAGACTTCAAATCTGGCTTGCTTGCTGTTTTGGTTGCAACCACCGTGATTGAAGTTGGCGTTGATGTGCAAGAGGCCAGTATTATGGTAATTGAAAATGCCGAACGCTTTGGCCTTTCACAGCTGCATCAGTTACGTGGACGCGTGGGTCGTGGCACTGCAAAATCGTCGTGCATTTTGCTTTATCAGGAGCCACTTGGCGAAACCGCGCGTCAAAGATTATCAATCATGCGCGAAACTGAAGACGGCTTTCGCATTGCGGAAGAGGATTTAAAATTGCGCGGGGCCGGCGAAATGTTGGGAACAGCGCAATCTGGTATTCCCTTATTCAAGCTCGCGGATTTGTCTGTACACGGTGAATTATTGCAAGCAGCCCGTGATGACGCCAATCTGGTTTTAGCGCGTGACCCGTTGTTGACGTCACCGCGCGGTCAAGCCTTACGAAGTTTGCTGTATTTGTTTGAGCGCGACGTTGCCATTAGACTTTTAGCTTCTGGCTAAAGCGTTTGGCAGGTTTTATTTAGCCTGTAGGCGGCAGGGGTTTATCTGGGAACACCAAGCCCATGGAAATCACCAGCTTCAATCCATCTTCAACGCTGATGTCGAGTATTTTGACGTCGGCGCGATCAACGAAAAAGACATAGCCCGACGTTGGGTTTGGAGTGGTTGAAATGTAAACCGAATACATTTTGCGCCCGGCCTCAAGGCCCACTTCTCCGCCATCAACTTCGCGTGAAATAAATGCTGGTGACCAAATTCCTTTACGCGGCCATTCCACCAGGCATACCTGCCTGAACGACGCGCCCTGATCTGAAAATAGGGTTTCGAATATCTGTTTTGATCCCTTGTAAAGAGACCGCACGACTGGTGTTGAATTTAGTAGCTTATCCCACAGGCTAAGCAGAGTACGTCCAACGAGGTTTGCCGCAAGAAAACCAACTAGCGTTATAACGACTATCGCAACAATGAGACCGAAACCTGGTATTTTAAACGGTAAATAAGTGTCGGGAATATAGGTGCTAGGGATCATTGGCTCTACGAGGCTGTCAAATTTTTCGACAAACCATAGTGTTGCCCAAAGTGTGATCGCGGCCGGAGCAATAATTACCAAACCTGTGAAAAAATAGCGCCTGAGGCTTGGGAATCTGGCGGCGCGCAGGGTTGGTTTTGGTTGTTCAGTACTCATTCTTATGTGATGACAGTGTGTGGCTTGCAATTCAAGTATAGGTAAGTCTTATTGTTTTTGATCGATGGGGTTTTGCTCACTCCATACCCGTGCACGTGCCTCTGCTTCGAGGCGCGTTTCTTCGGTTGCAGCAAATCTCAGCTCGGTCAATCTTTCACTAATTTGAGGATTTTCGTCTTGGCGGGATGCTTGTGCTGCTACAAAATACCAAGTCAGCGCTTTAGTGTCATCCTTGGGAACAATTTCACCTTTGGCACAAAGCTCTCCCATATAGGCGGCAGCTTCGGCAGAGTGTTTGCGAATTGCGGCATTCAGCCATTTTAAACCTTGCTGTGGGTTTTCTCTAATGCCCTCTCCCTCAATCGTCATCACCGCAAGCCCATAGAAAGCGCGTGGATGCCCATAGTTAGTTGCCATTTGCATATAGGTGCGAGCTGCGCCTTGTGGGTTGGCTTTCAACTTTGCCCCTGGAATGCCTGAACGCAAATCATCGGCCACACGAATTTTTGCATCCACCATAATTCGCAGGCGGTAAGGATCTTGTTCATCCGGATTAAATTGGTCTGCTACACGTTGAAAATATGAGAAGGAAATTGCCGGGTCGAGTGGCACGCCACGACCCAAGCGGTACATATGGCCAAGATACCAATCCGCCACCATATTGCCTTCCTCAGAGGAGCGCAGGAAAGCGCCTTGCGCACGGGCATAGTCTCCCTTTGCATAAGCATCGCGCCCTTGCTTTAGGTCATTGGTCCAAAAAGGGGTGATATTCAATTTGGGCAAATGCAAATCAGGATGGGGTAAATGAATTTCAGGCACATCTCCAAAGAAGTTGAATATCCCTCCGAAGTAGCCTTCGGCATAAGCAGCGTTAGGGATGCCAGCGGTTAGCGCGAACAAAAGAGCAAATAAGCGCACGCGCGCCTCAAGCCTACTCTTTGCCCATTCCTTCATCGTCCATTACTCTTCCCCTGAAAGTCACTATGACCCAGGGGCGTAAAATTGTGTTGCTTGAAAAGCTAAACAACCCAGACGGCACAAATGGGGCGGTTCCGCGACTGACAGCAATGACTTAAATGCAATGATGTTTTTATGATTTGGTGTTGCATTGACGCAACAGTCAGCCTTCTGTCTCATTCTCAGTACTTTCACCCGTTTCATCGGGGCCTTCGCTTATGCATTCGACCGAAACAACATGCTCATCATCAGCTGTATTAATCACGATGACACCTTGTGTTGAACGGCCAGCCAAGCGGATGTCATGCACCGGGCACCGGATCACTTGTCCCCCATCGGTCACCAGCATCAACTCGTCCTTGTCTACCACCGGGAACGACGCGATAAGTAGACCATTGCGTTCATTGACTGCCATTGCCGTGATACCTTTGCCGCCCCGACCCGTGATACGGTAATCATAGGACGAGGTTCGCTTGCCGTATCCATTGGTTGAGACGGTTAGGATTACCTGTTCCGCCGTCTGCATCTGGGCATATCGTTCCGTAGAAAGTGTGAAAGATTCTGATCCCACTTCTTCACTGCTGGCGGCTTCCACTTCACCAACGGACGCCCGCGACCTTCTAATGAAAGCATAGCGCTCATCCGCAGTGGCTTCGATGTGCTTCAGTATTGACAAGGATATAACCTTGTCTCCTTCCGCCAACCGAATTCCGCGCACGCCGGTTGAGCCGCGGCTTTGAAACACACGAACTTCAGTTGCAGCAAAACGGATACATTGACCTTTGGCGGTGGTGAGCAAGATATCATCGGCATCCGAACAGGTCTCAACACCCACAAGCGCATCATCGCCATCCAACTTCATGGCGATCTTGCCATTTCTATTGATATTTTCGAAATCTGCCAATTCGTTGCGGCGTACATCGCCGGATTTTGTAGCGAAGATGATTTGCAGCTCGGCCCAGCTGGCCTCATCCTCCGGCATTGGCATAATCGTCGTGATACGCTCTCCCTGCTCTAACGGCAGAAGATTGATCATAGCTTTGCCACGGGCTTGGGGATTGCCAACAGGCAGCCGCCACGTTTTCAATTTATAAACTGTGCCCATTGAAGAAAAGAACAGAATGGGCGTGTGGGTGTTGGCCACAAATAGCTTTGTAATAAAGTCTTCATCACGTACCTGAGCGCCTGCCCTTCCCTTGCCACCACGACGTTGGGCACGGTAGGCCGAAAGAGGCACACGCTTGACGTAACCTGCGTGGGAAACAGTCACCACCACGTCTTCGCGCTGAATCAAATCTTCATCGTCTACCTCACCATCGTTTTCTTCGATAGCGGTGCGGCGCGGCGTGGCGAAGTTGGTTTTTACTTCATTCAACTCATTCCTAATGATTGTTTGCACGCGTGCGCGACTGGACAGAATGGCGAGGTAGTCTTTAATTTCCAGCGCAAGTTTTTCTAACTCTTCGGAGATTTCATCAAGACCCAACTGCGTGAGGCGCGCGAGACGAAGCTCTAAAATAGCACGGGCTTGCTCATCGGAAAGAATATATGTTCCATCAGCACGGAGGGCATGGCGTGGATCGGCAATGAGCATGATCAAAGGCTCAAGCATTTTTGCAGGCCAAGCGCGGGCGATCAATGCAGTGCGGGCTTCACCTGTATCTTTTGAGGCGCGGATCAATTTAATCACTTCATCGATATTGGCCACCGCAATGGCAAGGCCAACTAACACATGGGCTCTGTCACGCGCTTTACGCAGCAAAAATTTGGTTCTGCGTGTCACCACTTCTTCGCGGAAGGTAATAAATGCCTTAAGTAAATCGATCAGGTTGAGTTGCTCTGGCCGCCCACGGTTCAGCGCGATGTTGTTGACGCTGAAGGTGCTTTGCAGTTGCGAGAATCGCCAGAGCTGATTCAAAACAACATCCGGCTCGGCGTCGCGGCGCAGTTCGATTACAACGCGCACACCTTCGCGACTGCTTTCGTCGCGAATGTCGGAAATGCCTTCAATGGTTTTTTCTCGAATAAGATCCGCAATCTTTTCCACCATGGTGGATTTGTTCACTTGATAAGGAACTTCAGTCACCACTAAAGCATTGCGGTCTTTACGGATTTCTTGCACTTCAACTTTGGAGCGCAAGATGATGGAACCTCTGCCCGTGCTGAAAGCATTTTTAATTCCGACGCGGCCCAGAATTATGCCGCCCGTTGGGAAATCCGGGCCGGGGATGATTGGCAACAGTTCTTCCAGTGTAATTGCTGGATTATTCATCACCGCCAAGGTTGAATCAATCACTTCACCCAAATTATGCGGGGCCATATTGGTGGCCATGCCAACGGCAATGCCGCCGGCACCATTGACAAGCAAATTCGGAAATTTTGCGGGCAACACCGTAGGTTCTTGGCGCTCACCATCATAGTTCGGTTGGAAATCGACTGTATCGCTATCAATATCATCCAGAAGCGGCATGGCAGGTTTATTTAATCTGCTCTCGGTATAGCGCATGGCGGCGGGTGGATCGCCGTCCATTGAGCCGAAATTTCCCTGTCCATCAATCAGCGGTAATCGCATGGAAAAGTCTTGTGCCATTCGAACGAGGGCATCGTAAATGGCACTGTCGCCATGGGGGTGGTAGCGGCCCATTACGTCGCCTACTGTGGTGGCCGATTTAGTGTATTTTTTATCTGGAGTTCGGCCGCCTTCGTTCATCGCATAGAGAATGCGGCGGTGCACTGGTTTAAGGCCATCGCGCACGTCTGGAAGGGCACGTGAGACGATGACACTCATCGCGTAATCCAGATAGGATTTCTTCATCTCCTCTTCGATTGTGATGGGAGAAATCTCATGCGGATTGGCGGGCGGGAGAGCCTGCTTGTCTTTATCGTCTTTGACCACTGAAACTGTTAACCCTTGCGCTTTTTCACGTGCCTAAAAGGCGTCAGTCCGATCACCAGAATCGGGCTTGCTCAGGCATGCCAATGTCTAGACGTTTCACAGCCTTGGGGCAATGAAAACGGCATCTAAATCACTGTGTTTTCGATGACTTTAGCGTCTAATTGTGAAGCCATTTCCACGTAAAATGCTGCCTTCTGCTGTAAGGTCCTGGCAGTGTCTTTGACGGTCCAGCCAGCGTTTGAAAGTAACGCAAAACTTGTCATTCACGATGCTCCAGCGGCCCGTGTCATGATCGCCCTTATTCGTGGTTGCAGAGATGCCGCCGCCAGCTGAAAGTCTAACTTCCAGTTTTACATTATCGGCAACGCTCACATGATATTTGCCGGGGGCCAGTTTGCGTAGTTCTGCGGCACTGAGAGTGTCGGCAACAGCACTTTCAATTGAAGCAGTGAAGATGGCGAACAAGACTGCCAAGATTTTATGGTACACGGTGGAACTTCCCCTCTTTGAGCCTTAAAGCTGAGCCTAACTAAGTTAAGTCAGGGTTTAAGGATCAGTTGGCCTTTTTCAACAACGGTGACTTCATTGTGCTCCTCATCATAGGTTGGATCAATGGCATACGTTTCTAAGAAAACGCCGCGATCATTAATCACCCAGGTTCCGCTTGAAGCAGCGTCAGCAAAACTCACGCGCCGCAGTCCTTCCACACCATCATCAAGGTAAAATACATTGCTTTCGTTATAAGCCGCCAGTGTGCAGGAAAAGGCGAAGAGCAGCTGTTTGATTTCCTGATCATCGCCCGTAGGTTTAAAGCTGAGGTGAAACTCCAGCGGCTCATTTATTCCCGCACGTGTGTCTGCCACCTTGTCGCAGCGCCCTTGCATTTCGCTGGTAAATTTTGTTTTGGCAGTTTCCACTGTGGATGCAACCTGCTGCGCATCTCGTTGCGCCACACCACATTTCGGCAAGGTGAAACGGCTATAGTCATCTTTTTTAATTGGTTTCAATTTAGCGCTTTGGATATTCAGCGGCCGAAACGGCGGTTGTTGAATTTGGCCATTCACCTGGCGCAGCACATAACATCCGGCGAAATAGCTCTCGCTGCCTTTGGCATCTTTGGCTCGAATAGCAACCGGCACATTGAAGTAGGTCGAACCCGCAGCACCGTCACCTGACATATCGCCTGTTAACACGTCCACATGATCGGTGGTTGCGAAGCCCCGGCTATAGGTCTCATAGTCTTTGGCTGGTGCGTCCCCGTAATAACTCCATGCCCTGGCATATTCGTGGTTGTTGATCGCGCTATAGAGTGAGCGGATTAGACTTTCGGGTGATGAACGATCATCAAGATAGTCTTCCGATTTTGCCATAGTTACTAGGGTGTGTCGTCATTTGAGCCAAACAAGCGCACAGGCGAGATGAAGGCCGGCGAGAAAGTTTCGTGCGGTTTTTTCGTAGCGTGTTGCAATGC
>JAYVCU010000120.1:0-29785 GCA_043749835.1 Hyphomicrobiales bacterium | reverse complement strand
CAGCTGAAAACATCGCGCGCGCCGGAATAGAGACTGCGCAACGCATTGAACAAGCCAATGGCCTTGTGACCAGCGGGCTGCAACTTGTTTCAGCAGATTATCTGCAAAAGCTCAGCACGGCTCGCAATGAGTTGACGGCATATCTTGATCAATCAGCCGCCAAAATGGTTGCGGAATTGGATAGCACCAGTGTGCGCTTCAATGACCGGTTCCTGCAAACCGGCAATCAACTTGTGTTCAGCCTTGACCAGTCGTCCACCAATTTGGTCAGCCAACTTGGTGAGTCAAGCAATGGCTTGATGGGCTCAATCCAAGCCTCCGCCGAAAAATATGCGCAAGCCCTCGCCGACGCAACCAATCGCCTTGATTTATCTGCCAGTGCCGCTTCAACCAGCATTAGCCGCACCACCTCCCTGCTTTCACAGGAAATGCAAGGTGTGGGCACAAACATTAATGATTTACTGGTTTCCACCAGTGGCACCATCGCGGCGCATTTAAAGGAAACCTCTGAGATCGTATCACGTCAGATGCAAGATTCCGGCCTTGCATTGGCTCAAAATATTGAGGCCTCAGGCGGCAATGTGACAGACCGCTTGATCAGCGTATCAGGCGAATTTGTACAGAAGCTTTCCAGCACACGCGAAGGCTTGCTCACGGCATTCCTGGGTGCATCGGGCGACCTCACATCAAAGCTGCAAGACACATCCACCAGCATCTATGCCAAGCTGCAATACACTAATGCCACCATGTCCGAACAACTGGCCGAAGTGGCTGCCCAAATAAATGACAGGCTAGACGGCACCATCACGCTTTCGGGCGAACATGTGGCTAACGCCACCTCAAAAATGATTGAAGCTTCTCATGCCCTTAACGACAGGCTGGATGGTGCTATCTCGGTTTCGGGCCAGCATGTGACCAACGCCACGGCGAAAATGATTGAAGCTTCTCATGCCTTTAACGACAGGTTGGATAGTGCAATCTCAGTTTCGGGCCAACATGTGGCCAACGCCACGTCAAAAATGATTGAGGTGTCCAATGCCCTTAATGCACGCCTGTTAGATACGTCTGGGGATTTCCATGAGCGCTTTACCCAAACCACAACTTTTGTGCATGACCGTTTGAATGAAGCTTCTACATCAATGCAACTTCGTTTGAATGAATCCGCGCAGGCTGTGCAAAACCGTATGCACACATCCACCGATGACTTGGTTGAGCAGTTGGAAACCATCACCGACCAATTGCATGAAAAACTGGATAGCACCATTGGCCTTTCCAGCGAGCGTATAGTCTCCGCAACTCAGGGCCTAACTACAAAACTTGATACATCATCGTCACAATTGGGTTCCTTGCTAGTGGCAACAGAGCGCCGTCTGGGCAGCCAACTGGAGCAGGCGTCAACCGAACTTGAAGCCCTGTTCAATCAAAACACCAAGATGCTGACTAACCAATTAGAGCAAAGTTCCACCGCCGTCACTGCCTCGTTCGCCGAAACCACAATTCAAGCTGCTCAGACGCTCAGTTCAGCGGGCCTTGAGGTGACCACCAAGATAGATGACGCCAGCCAGACCATGTTCAACCGCTTGCATGGCACAACATCCGAACTGGGCAAGCGCTTCGATGTAGCGACAGACCATCTTGAAGGTGTAACTACCGAAATATCCAAACGTCTTGACGGACAAGGCAAGCGCTTTGTTGAAATCCTGGATAGTGCGTCAGGCCAAATCTTTACTGATCTGGGCAAAGCCCGCGACGCCTTCTCTGAAGGTTTGGGTGAAACCACCATGCAAATTTCCGGCAGGTTCGAACAGGAAACTGGATTGCTGGTGGGCCGCATCGACAAAGCGGTGAGTGAGTTTGATACAACCGCCACATCGTCGGCCAGCAAATTGGAAGACGCCTCGCAGAAATTTGCCAAGCATGTGGCCGGTACTAATACCTTCTTGACCAATCAACTGGCAATAGCAGCCAGCGACATCGACACCCGCCTCGAAAGCGTTTCACTGCAACTGACCGGCAAGTTGGAATCAACCGGCACGCGCATCTCTGAGCGCTTGGATGATGTTTCCGCACTGGTGGATAAATCTGTCGACAAGTTCAACACTGAAATGGAACACGTGATGGCATCGCGTCGTGATGCACTGGATGCTTTGTCCAACGATGCCAGCCGCAAGGCAGCTGAAGTCGATAAGATGATGAACGGTTATATTTCCATGATCGAAGATAGCCTCACCACTGCTGAACAGCGCGCCCAACATTTGGGCCGCATTGTTGCCGACCAAAGCAACGCTGCCCTTTCACGTCTTGAAGAAGAGCTGCACAAACTGGAAACCAACTCCACTGGCCAAGTGGCGCAAGCGGCACGCGGACTTCGTGAACAACATGAACGCGCACTGACCAACATGAATGAGATGTTGTCTTCAACCGCCTCAGACTTCCAGCAAACCGCACAAGATATGCGCATAACGGCCCAACAGGTGGTGAAAGATATTGATACGGCACGCGGCGAATTAAAACGTGCTGTCATTGATCTGCCGGAGGAAACCCGCACTAATGCCGACAATATGCGCCGCGTGGTAGCCGATCAAATCAGCGCCTTGAATGCGCTTGCCGAAATTGTGCGCAAGCAGTCAGGCAGCCTGGATTTTTCAGGCCCTGGCTTCATGAGCCCACGCTCACCACCGCAAACGATAACGCAGCGCGCTGAGCAGGATCATGCGCCAGCCCAGGCGGCAGCTCCGAGTCGCACCCGTACTGAACCTGCGGCTCTTGCAAGTTCGAAGCTGGCAAATTTGGCCCGCGAAGTTGAAACATTTAATACCAAGCTGAACGTTTCGGCGCGTGATGTGGTGGAAGCCATCGAAGGCCAATTGCCTCGTGATTTGGAAAAGCGTTATTCAGCCTCCGAGCGCAGTGTTTATGCCACGCGCCTTTATGAAACCCGCAGCCGCAAACTGGTGAAGGCCTTGGAAAATCGTTATGCCGAAGAGCGTCTGCTGCGAAGCCGCATCCAGGCCTATAACCGCCTGTATGAAAAGCTGCTCGACAGCATTTCTGAAACCGATGGTGCTGAGGCCGTGATGGAAGAGGTTCTGGCCTCCGAACAAGGGCGCATTTATGTAATGCTGGCTGAGGTTGCAGGCCGCTTGCCAAGCCAGAGCTAAGGGCATTGCTTAAACTTACACTGAGTGCGCAGTCATTTCCGATTGCGGGCACGTTCACGATTTCGCGCGGGTCAAAAACGTCTGCAGATGTTTTAGTGGTCGAGCTTGCGAGTGGCGGCCACAAAGGCTGGGGTGAGGCTGTGCCCTACGCACGTTATAAAGAAACTGTTCCGCAATGTCTGGAGGCTTTGGAAACTGCCCGGGCAAAGATTGAATTCGGCCTGTCACGCGCTGAGCTTTCTACCCTGGCCCTGCCCAAGGCGGCACAAAACGCCCTTGATTGCGCACTGTGGGATTTAGAGGCCAAGCAAATCGGCAAGCCTGCGTGGGCCTTGGCTGGAATTCTCGAGCCACAACCGAAACTCACTGCCTATACATTAAGTTTAGACACACCCTCAGCTATGGCAGAGGCCGCACGCAAAGCCGCACATTTGCCTCTGCTCAAACTTAAATTAGGCCGTGAAGGTGATACAGAGCGCCTGGATGCTGTTCGCGCCGCCGTACCCCAAGCCCGCTTGATTGTGGACGCAAATGAAGGCTGGAACGCGGATAACCTCGCGGCCATGCTGGCCTGCTGTGCCACGAACGGGGTGGAGTTGGTGGAACAACCCCTGCCCCAAAATAACGACGATGCATTGCTCCACATCAAAAGTAACGTATTGATCTGCGCCGATGAGAGTGCCCATGACACGGGCTCACTTGCGGCACTTACGGGCAGGTATGATGCAATCAACATTAAGCTGGATAAAACCGGCGGGTTGACCCAAGCAATCGAAATGGCCAAAGCGGCCAAAGCGCAGAATTTTAAAATTATGGTAGGGTGCATGTTGGCTTCATCATTAGCCATGGCGCCCGCATTCCTTGTGGCACAAATGGCAGACTATGTTGATCTGGACGGGCCTCTTTTGCTGGGGCGCGACCGCGTACCTGGAATTAAATATAACCAGGGCTTGATGCGTCCAGCCCCGTCAGCACTTTGGGGCTAAGTTTCAGCACGTTGAAAATAGCCACACCCAACCCAATCATCGCAATGCCGGCCATGAAGAGAAATGCCTGGCCACCAAACCGGTCATAAAGCGGCCCAGATATCCAAGTCACCGAAGACAGTAGCAAACCGGCTGCAAAAGCTGTGTAAATCCCTTGTGCCGAATTGCGTAAATTCTGCGGCACATTCAGCCTGATAAAATGCATCAGAGATAAATGCGTAGTGGCAAAGGATATGCAGTGCAGCATTTGCAATAATGCGATTTGATAAAATTCGGTTGCAAAGCCCATGCCTATCCAGCGCATCACCGCCCCGAAAAGCCCAATACAGAGCAACCGCGGCAGTGGCACATCTTTTACCAATCGGCCCGAGTAGAAAAATAACATCACTTCAGCAATCACTGCCGCCGCCCACAGGGTTCCAATTTGAAACGTATCGAACCCCAACCGGGTGAGGTGCAAACTGCTCACCGCATAAAGCAGTCCGTGGCTGGAATTTGCCAAACTCGCCGCAACCACAAAAACAGTGAAGCGCGAGGCAAACAGGAATTTCAAAGCCGCACCCATTTGCATAGGCGTAACCTGCACATGATGGGCTGGATGCGGCGGCTCTGGCGGCAGCACGAAAGTGGCTGCAACCGCAAGCAACTGCGCCGCCGTTATTAGCAACATCGTATCTTGGGCAGGCAACACTGTAAGTAATGCACCTGATGCGATACTTCCCGCCAGAAAACTCACAGACGCCCAGAGGCGAAGTCGACCATATTCCAGGCCCAGGCGTGAGGCACTTTCAACGCTGAATCCCTCAATCAATGGAAAGATTGGTGCAAATAGCAACGCAGCCATCAAACCAAAAGTCAAAATCATGAGATAACTTGAAGCTTGTGATAGCAGGCCATAGGACAATACGGCCCCGATGGCGCAGCTTCGAACGACCAAAAACCTCCGCCCTGTATAATCAGCAATGGCCGCAAATAAAGGCGCACCCACAACACGCGTCGCCGTCATCGCGGCAATAATGCCGGTGATCTGCGTCACGCTTAAACCCTTGGCTTGCAGCCACAGTGGCAAGAATGGCAGCTGAATGCCAGCACCCATCATCAGCAATGCGTAGCTAAGGGAAAAGCGAAATCCGAAGGTCTTTAAACTCATGTCATCTGAGATTGCCGCCAAAGCCAAATGCGAAAGCCGTGGCGGTGAAGAAGAAGTTAATTGGCGTATTGCCATCAATGTGCCGAAACAGTTTGGAGAACTAAACGAAAGATTCACCACTTTCCACGATAAACGACGCACGTGGCCATTGTGCTGCGTGCATGTCTGTGTGTTTGCATGTGTGGGGTAACGATGGTTTTGGAAAATGGCGCTTTGCCCGATAAGCTGGATGATATTCTGGCGGCAGTGAAAGAAACGTCGAGGGGGCGATGGTTTCTTGAAACTTATGAAAACCGCCTTCGCGCTACCGACACCACAAAAATCCTTGGTGCCATCGCTAAGCTTGAAAAGCATATTCAGACAATGGAAGTGCCCGGCACCGAGAGTGCTTTACTCACCCGCGCCCGCGCTGCCATCGCCCAGGCCCGCAAAGACATTATGGAATTGCCCGGTAAACCGCCCGAACTTACCGCCGAAGGCCACCTCTTTGCTAAACTCGCGAGCCTTGCTAAACAGCATTTTCCGTCAGATTCAGTCACTGGAACCGGTATTGACCGCGCTTTACGCCTGGTTGCGGATTTAGATCTCGATTTGGCAGCTGCAACAAAACCCGCCGAACCACAGCATTATTTTAAACAAGATGAAGCGGTATTCGAGCCTGCCCCAGCCCCTAAGCCTGTACTGGTGACAACGCGAAATGATCCACCTATTGATCTGCCACCACGCGGTGCCAAGCTTGTTATACAACGCACGGCGAGTGCCACATCCAAGTCTGGCTCGCCCGCACTGGTATTTTCTCCTGCACCACAAAGCCTGCAAGATGTTTTCGTAACCGAGCCCATTGAAATGCAACCCGCGCCAATGGAAACGCCAAAAACACAACGGGCAACGCCAGAGTTGCCACAGAGTCGTATCGTCATCATCCGCCGCAAAGCCGATGAGATGGACGAGGTGCCATTATTCGAAAATTCCGCAGGATTTCCTGCAACGGCTGCATAAAACTGTTTAACTTTTACAACAGCCTGTTGATTTTGAAGCTTAATTAAGACTCCATTTACCATGTTCAGCGAGGCTGTGCACCAAGACGGAGTAAGTCAATAAAGTGTTAAAGTCAGGCATCAGCCGCCGCAGCTTGTTCTCCTATGCAGCCATGCTTCCTTTTGTGGATGCAACCAAAGCTTTCGCAGAAGATCCCGCCAGCATCGGCTCGGTCACCTCTATTGCACCGCGCATTGCCATGCAAGGAAAGCTGGCCACAAAAACGGAAATCGTTGCGGGCCAAGGCCAAGCGCCCATATTAACGTTAGGTTCGCTTCGGGCCTTGCGCGAAGCCATCGCCAAATACGAAGAAATAGTCGGCGGTGGCGGCTGGCCCACACTGCCGCAAGGCCGCTATGACAAGTCTTCAAGCCCACGCGTTGTTTTATTATTGCGCCAAAGACTCGTGCGCGAAGGCTATTTGGATTCTGACTCACTGTCCGCAGGCCACGGCGAAATTTGGGATGCATCGCTCACGGCAAGCTTACGCTCCTTTCAATATAATCATGGTGCCTTACCCACCGGTAAAATTGACGAACGCACCCGCCAGGAATTAAATATCTCTGCCGAAGCGCGTTTGTTCAGCTTGAATGAGAACGTGCCCCGCATTTCTGAACACATACGTGATTTAGGAGCGCGGTACATCGCCGTGAACATTCCCGGAGCACAGTTAGAAACAGTTGAACTTGGCCAACTTTATTCACGGCACAATGTTGTTGTTGGAAAACTTGAACGCCCGACCCCTTCTCTTAAGAGCCGCGTGAGCGACGTGGTGTTCAACCCGACGTGGTCTGCGCCAGCCTCCATCGTGGCCAAAGACATTATTCCAAGAATGCTGATAGAACCAAAATACTTGGAAACCATGCGCATCCACGTCTACGACGGCGTCGGGGGACCAGAAATTGACGCCACCCAAGTTGATTGGCAGCAAACACCAGCTGATCGTTTCGTTTTTACACAGGAAACCGGTGAACATAACGCACTGGGAACTGTGAAAATAAATTTTGCCAACGAATATATGGTCTATATGCATGATACACCGCACCGCGAGTTATTCGCTACAAATGGTCGCTGGCAAAGCTCTGGCTGTGTGCGTGTAGACCGTGTGAAACAACTGATCACCTGGGTTATGAGTGGACAAGACGGCTATGATGAAGTCAATTTTGATCCCATCGTCGCCAGCCATGAGACCCAGGAAGTAAAAATTCAAAACCCGCCCGATGTGCGCTTCATGTATCTGACAGCTTGGGCCACAGAAGATGGCCGGGTGAATTTTCGGCCCGACGTTTATAAGTTGGACGGCAAAGAATTTATTCTGGGCCAGCCCGAACCACAACTTCCGGGGTGAAATTCATTTCAACTTGCTCTATAGCAAGAGCATGCAATTGAATGGATTCCACCACCTCACCGCCGTTACTGCCGATGCGCCTAAAAACCATCAGTTTTACACTGAAGTTTTGGGTTTGCGGCTTGTCAAGAAAACCGTGAACCAGGATGATACCTCGGCCTATCATCTGTTTTATGCTGATGGTTTGGGCAGTGCAGGAAGCGATATCACCTTTTTTGAATGGCCTGTAGGCCGGGCGCAGCGTGGCGCGAATTCGGTGGTTCGAACCGGCTTGCGCATCAAAGGTGATGCGGCCTTTGCGTACTGGGCAGACAGGTTCAAAACCCTTGATGTAAAAGCTGAAATGCAAGGCCAAGAAAACGGTCGCCGCATCATTGCGTTCGAGGATTTCGAGGGCCAACGTTTGGCATTGGTGGAAGATGACAGTGACGACACCGTTCACCCATGGGTCAAAAGCCCCGTTCCCACCGCATACCAAATCAGAGGACTGGGTCCCATCACCCTGAGTGTGGTCAATCTTCAGTACACGGATCTTGTGTTGGCAGACGTGATGGGCATGAAACGCAAAATACCTTTTGGCAATACCCAGATTTACAAGATGGCAGGCCAAGGCCCCGTGGCTGAACTGCATGTGCGTGTGGAACCCAATTTGCCCCTGGCAACGCAAGGTGCCGGTGCTGTGCATCATGTGGCCTTCAACATTGCCATGGCAGATTATGACGCTTGGGCCGCGCGGTTGGGTGAGTTGCGCGTTCCCAATTCCGGCAAGGTTGACCGCTTCTGGTTCAAGAGTTTGTATTTCCGCGAACCCAGCGGCATTTTGTTTGAGTTGGCTACAGATGGTCCGGGCTTTCAAGCCGATGAACCGATGGCCACATTGGGTGAGACTCTGTCGTTGCCACCGTTCCTTGAAAGCCGCCGTGCTGCCATTGAAGCCGGATTAAAAAAACTGTGACAGCCGACTACGCATGGTGAAACTATTATACGCGCTGGCCATCATCTTGATTATCGGCGGCTTGCTTTTTCAATTCGCCGCCCTACAAAGTTTCAATTTCGTCATTCCAAAGGATGCGAACACACGTTTACTGGCCAGTGACGTTCATTATGGCGCTGACGAACGACAAGTTTTGGATATTTATGCGCCCGATAAAGCCCAAGGAGCTCTGCCGATAGTGGTTTTTATCCACGGTGGTTCCTGGAGCAGTGGCACTAAAAACGGTTACGAATTTGTGGGCCGCGCCTTTGCCGCACAGGGTTTTCTAACGCTGGTCGCCAACTATCGTCTGCATCCGCAACATCCGTTTCCCGCTTTCGTTGAAGATGCAGCCCTCGCACTTGATTGGACCACGCGGCACGGTGAGGAATATGGCGGCGACGAGCATAAAATTTTCGCCTTGGGCCATTCAGCAGGCGCTTATAATTTAGCTTTGGCCATACTAAACAAAAACTATCTGGCCCAACTGGGCACCGATGTTTCAGCGATTAAAGCTGTTGCAACATTGGCGGGGCCTTTTGACTTTTTGCCGTTGGACGGTGCGATTACCAAAGATGTGTTCGGCGCTTTGCCTAACCTTGAAGAAACCCAACCGGTTAATTATGCGCGCTCCGATGCGCCGCCTTTTCTTGTTATTCATGGCACGGCAGATACCACCGTTTATCCGAAAAATGCCGTTGCACTGAATAAGGCTTTGCTCAATGCCGGGGCCAACGTAACCTTGAAAACCTATGATGGCGTCAGTCATGTGGGCATTATGATTAGCTTAGCAAAACCTTTGCGCAAACTTGCGCCAACTCTAATAGACGTGACTGAATTTTTCCGCTCTAGACTTTAAGGCAGATTATCGCGCATAAAAATATCAATGCGGATGCGTTCTTGCGATTCAATCAGCGGCACATTATCCGCCTGCGCCATCAACACCCGCACGGCTGATCGTACCTCATGGCCCGGGTCTTGATTGATGATCACGTCAATTGTACCCCTGATCAGTGCGCGCCGTGAGCCTTCTGTCACTTCATGGGCAATAAACACAGTGTGCTTGGCGCGGCCACCTGCTTCCAGCGCCGCCGTAATACCAGCCGTACCACCACCGACGTTATAGATGCCTAGCAAATCGGGATGTTCACGTAGCAGCTGCCTGGATAGTTCCTCACTGCGCCCCATGTCATCGCGTGATTCACGCACCGGCAGAACCATCAAATCTGGAAACTCGTGCGCCATCACTTGTTCAAAACCAAACTGGCGTTCGATGTGATCACGCAGTGCCAGTGAGCCAGCAAACAGCCCCACTTTGCCTTTGCGGCCATGCAGAAAGCGGCCCATCAGCCCTGCTGCTGTGCGCCCAGCGGAAGAGTTATCAATGCCCGCATAATGTGTGCGCTTTGATCCCGGCACGTCAGACACCAGTGTTACCACCGAAACGCCTTTAGCCACCAGCATATTAATGGCTTCGCGCACCGCAGGATTATCCAGCGCCACCACGGCCACACCGTCAATGCCATCTTCCAATTCATCCAGAACCTTGGCCAGCAACGGCCCATCAAACACGTCGACGCGTTTGACCATAATGGCCACACGCTCGCCCGCCATGCGCTTAGAAGCGGCTTCCACTTCATCTGAAATATAAGTCATGAATTCGCCAGTCGTATTAGGCAGCACGAACCAAAAGCGATATTCACGTCCCCGCGCCAACCTGGCAGCAATACGGTCTGGCTGATAATTCAACTCACGAATGGCGGATTCAACTTTCTCAACCGTGCGGGTTTTCACGCCGGGCCTGTGGTTCAACACCCGGTCTATTGTGGCCACAGAAACTCCGGCTTTCTGGGCCACATCTTGAATGGTGATTTTTGCCATGAGGGTGTTGAAGCGAATCCATCAAGACTTGTCAAACGCCAATCAATCCGCCATCAACTCACAATGGCAAAACCCCTCAAACTCGCCGCCGACATAGGCGGTACCTTCACCGATATTGTTCTGGAACAGGGTAAAAAACGCTGGAGTGGCAAGGTGCTGACTACCGTTCACGCGCCTGAGGTGGCCGTGTTGGAAGGCCTTCAACACGTGATGGCTAAGGCAGGATTGAAGCCATCAGATGTTGAAGTATTCGTCCATGGCACTACCCTTGCCACCAACGCCCTGATTGAGCGCAAGGGGGCCAAGACAGCATTCATCACCACCGAGGGCTTCCGTGATGTGATCGAGCAAGGCTATGAAAAGCGCTTTGATCATTATGACTTGATGATCGACCGCGCCTTTCCGCTCGTGGATCGCCATTTGCGTCTTCCGATAAGGGAACGCCTTGCCGTGAATGGCGATGTGTTAATTGCGTTGGATGAAACGGCGATCTCTGAACATGCCGCCATCATCAAAGCAGAAGGCTGCAAAGCCGTGGCCATTGGACTGCTTCATGCCTATGCACACCCCAAGCATGAGTTACGCATTGCCGCGGTGTTGAAGCCAATGCTGCCTTACGATGTTACGATCTGCCTCTCATCCGAAGTGGCCCCCGAAATCCGCGAATACGAGCGATTCTCCACCACAGTAGCCAACGCTTATGTAAGGCCACTGATGGCGGGCTATTTACACCGCCTTAGCGACGGCTTGGCCAAGATCGGTCTTGATGCGCCGCTTTACCTGATGATGTCCGGCGGTGGCCTCACTACATTGGAAACCGCAGTACACTTCCCCATTCGCTTGGTTGAGTCCGGCCCTGCTGGTGGAGCCATTCTCGCCAGCCGTATGGCGCAAAGTTTGAAGCTACCCGAAGTTCTGTCTTTTGACATGGGCGGCACGACAGCAAAAATTTGTTTGATTTCTAACGCCGAGCCCGAGCGTGCCCACCGCTTCGAAATTGCCCGAGCTTATAAAGACATGAAAGGCTCTGGCATTCCGGTGCGCATCCCGGTGATCGAGATGGTGGAGATCGGCGCAGGTGGCGGCTCGATTGCACGCGTCGACAAACTCGGTCGTCTCACCGTTGGCCCAGACAGCGCAGGCTCCACCCCCGGCCCGGTGTCTTATGGACGCGGCGGCACCATGCCAACGGTTACAGATGCAAATGTCTGCCTCGGCAAAATCGATCCCGAATTTTTTGCAGGCGGCAAAGTAAAATTGCATGTTGAAGAAGCTGAAGCCGCTTTCGTTTCAAATATCGGCAAAAAACTTGGTTTGAAAGATTTTTGGCCCGCTGCGGGCGTTGCCGAAATCGTCGAAGAAAACATGGCCAACGCTGCGCGCGTTCATGCCATTGAACGTGGAAAGGATATTGCGCAGTGTGTGATGATTGCTTTCGGTGGCGGAGCACCTTTGCATGCATGTCGACTTGCGGAAAAAGTTGGCATCAAAAAAATCATCGTGCCGCTGGGTGCTGGCGTGGGTTCAGCGATTGGCTTTTTGCAAGCGCCTGTGGCTTATGAAATAACTAAAAGTGCTGCCGTGAATCTCGATGACTTTCACGCTGCGAAGGTGAATCAACTTCTCAAACACATGGCGCAAGCCGCTGAATCTGTTGTGAAACCTGCGATGAAATCCGGCACACCAAAACTTACAATAAAAGCCGATTGTCGTTACATAGGCCAAGGCCACGAAATTCCAGTGTCCATACCCGTCCGTACACTGACAAATGCCGATGGCAAGAAATTAAAAGCCGAATTCGAAAAGGCTTATAAAGCTGTTTACGGTCTCATCATTCCTAATCAACAAGCCGAAGCCATCACGTGGTCCGTCACTTCATCATCGCCCACACCGAAAGTGGAAGTGGCAAAGAGGGCCGCTCGAAGTACCGCACCCAAACCCATCCGCACCCGCCGCATCTTTGATGCAGCAGCGGCCAAGCAAATGAACGCACCCGTCTATTGGCGCTTTGATATGAAGCCCGGTGCCGCCATCAAAGGCCCCGCCATCATCGCTGAATTTGAAACGTCAACTATTGTCGGCAGCCGCTTCAAAGCGGAAATTAACAGCCTCGGCCAAATCGTGATGGAGTTGGTGAAATGAGAAATATGTTCTCGCACGTTGAAATCGTTGCCTTCTATTTTAGTTCCGTCACCCCTGCGAAGGCAAGGGCACAGCTAATCACCAGCAGCGTAGTTGAAAGCTGGATTCCCGCCTTCGCGGGAATGACAGGCGAAGGGATGGGTAATGGAACTTCAAACATCTCAGTGTTCGCATGACCAACAAAGCCCTCGATGCCATTCGCACCCAAGTCATGTGGAACCGCCTCATCGCCGTTGTTGAAGAACAGGCCCAATCACTGTTGCGCACCGCCTTCGGCACCATTACGCGCGAGGCCGGTGATCTATCAGCTGGTGTTTATAACACTGAAGGCCACATGATTGCCCAAGCGATGACCGGAACCCCCGGCCATGTCAACACCATGGCCACCGCCGTGCGCCACTTCTTCAAACACTATCCGCAATTCACCATGAAGCCCGGCGATGTTTATGTGACCAACGACCCATGGGAAGGCACCGGCCATCTGTTTGACTATGTGATGATGACGCCGGTGTTCATCGGCAAAAAGCTCGTCGCCTTCTTCGCCTCCACCTGCCATTTGATCGACGTGGGCGGCATCGGCTTTTCCGCCAAGGCCAACTCGTCCTATGAAGAGGGCCTGTATGTGCCGCAAATGATGCTGCGCAAACAGGGCGTGCTGAATGATGATCTCATGAAAGTCATCCTTGGCAACACCAGAGCACCCATTGAAGTGAAGGGTGACCTGCTCTCGCTGGTTTCGGCCAATGACACAGGCGCGCGCCGCTTGGTGGAGATGATGAGGGAATTCAAACTCAGTTCGCTCGACAAGCTGGCCAAACATATTCTCGACAAATCGCAAAAAGGTGCGCGCGATGCAATCAAGACTCTGCCTGAGGGCGAATGGTCATATGAACTACCACTCGACGGCTATGAAAAGCCCGTCACCATCAAGGCCAAACTGAAAATCAAAAACGGCAAAGTCACGGTGGATTATCGTGGCACAACGTCTGTCTCGATTTACGGCATCAACTCGCCCCGCACTTATACCGAAGCCTACACGGTCTTCGCACTCAAGGCGATCATCGCACCGCATGTGCCCAACAACATCGGCTCACTATCGTGCTTTGATATCGAAACTGATCCGCACACGGTGGTGGATCCCATCCGCCCCTCGCCTGTCACCTCGCGCCATGTCACGGGGCAGATGTTGGCAGACGCTGTGTTCGGTTGCCTCTGCCAAGCTTTGCCCGGCCAAGTGCAGGCCGAAAGTGCTGGCTCCATCTGGATGTTGATGTTCACCTCCGCCCATGGCCGCGTGGCGCAAGAGCAGTTGAAAAACGCAGCTGAATATAACGTGCTGGCGATTGGCCTTGGCGGCATTGGCGGCAGGCCCGGCAAAGATGGCCTCGCTTGCATGGCCTTCCCCTCAGGCATCGGCGGCATTCCTATCGAAATCATCGAAGGCCAATGCCCTCTGTGGTTCAAGGAAAAACAATTCCTGCCCAATTCCGGCGGTGACGGTGAATGGCGCGGCGGACTTTCACAACGCTTTGAAATTCGCAACCGCGAAGCCACACCCTTCACCATTTCCGCCGCAACGTTCGACCGCATCAAAAACGCTGCGAGGGGCCGTGAAGGCGGTAAGCCCGGAGCCCTTGGCGTGGCCCGGCTGGGCTCTGGCGCAAACCTGCCGGACAAGGGCATTCATCTCGTTCCGGCGGGTGATTCACTGATTGTCGATCTTCCCGGCGGCGGCGGTTTTGGTGATCCGGCCAAACGCAAACCCGCATTGCGCGAAACTGACAAGAAGGCAGGTGTGGTGACATGAAGCTCACGCCCGACCACATCGCGAGGTATCGTGCCGATGGCGCCACTGTAGTGCGCGGCGCTTTCAACCCGGCGCAGATGAAACTGCTGGAACAAGGCATCACCCGCAATATGGCTTCGCCTTCGCCACTTGCCATCGTGGCCAGCAAGCCCGAAGACCCCGGCTATTTCATTGAAGACTTCTGCAATTGGCAGCACATCGAAGAATATAAACGTTTCATTTTTGAAAGCCCCGCTGCAGAAATCGCGGGCCAGTTGATGGGCAGCCGCGAAGTGCGCCTCTATCACGATCACCTGCTCGTCAAGGAGCCCAAGACAGTGGCCAAAACGCCGTGGCACCAAGATCAGCCTTATTACAATATCGATGGGTTTATGAACTGCTCCATGTGGCTTCCGGTGGACGCGGTGAATGAGCAGAGCACGCTGCGCTTCGTCGCGGGCTCGCACACGGGCGGCTGGCTGATGCCGCGCACCTTTATGAATAATGAGGCCAAATGGTTTCCCGAAGGCAGCTTGAAAGAACTGCCAGACATTGATGGCAACCCCAGCAAGTTCAAAATCCTCGCCTGGGCGCTCCAGCCCGGCGACGCCGTGTTCTTCCACATGCTCACGCTGCACGGCGCAGGCGGCGTAGCAGGCGGAAATCGCAGACGGGTTCTATCGGTGCGCTTCATCGGCGACGACATCGTGCACGCGCCAAGAAAGTGGCGAACATCCCCGCCGTTTCCAGGATTGGTGGAGAGACTGGCGGCGGGGGCCAAGATGGAGACCGAGGAGTTTCCTGTGGTTTGGAGTGCTAGTCGATGAGTGCGAGACAAAAGACCAAAACAATTGATTGTTGCTTCGTCGGAAGTTTCAAAGTCGGCGACAATATGATCTACAATGCTAACATCTTGTGCGAACTTGTGCGCCAAAATGAAGCTGGCCTGTTTTACAAGCCTATAATTTTGCAATCCGGTGCGATAATTGAAACTGCGTTGCAGCAAATCATTTTTCGTGCGCAAAAATTTAATCGAGAAGGTGTGCCCAACATTGCGGAGGCCGATCGCAAAGAAATTGAAAATAAAAAAATTGAGCGATTTGCTGCGATAATTTCGGTGATGAAAAAATACAAAATACTAGACGCGCTGGGCCCAGATCTTTATGAAGAGCTCGAAGAGCTCAGGAAAATTCGGAATAAAATACATTCAGGATTTTCTTGAATTTCCGAAATACCCAAATGACGAGCACAAGCTGTTTACTCCGCGCCGACGGGATTGGGCGCTGGCTCTGCTCGAACGAGTACTAACGGGTCTCAACGATAACTTCCCCCGCCCCAAGAACTTAGAACATTTTGCTACAAAACTTATTATTCCAATCGTAGCTTAGACTGCTATTCGTCTAGCAACCTTACTTCCCCACCACCTTCAACAACGCCGCCTCCATCCGCCGTTGCCAGCCTGCGCCGCCTTTTTTGAAGTGGGCCACGATTTGCGGTTCCAGCCGGATGGAGATGGCAACTTTCTTAGGGGCCTTCTGCGGGCCGCGCGCTTTGCGGAAGGCTTGTGCAGCTTCAACTAAAGTCATCCCTGAAACGGGCAAGGCACGTTCGAAGTCGCGCTTCGTCCAAATGGGGTTATCGCGATCAATTACGCGTTTGATTGCTTTTGACATGACGCCTAAATTCCTTCTGATGCATTCTTCGCAGGCTGATCGCTCTCACCAAGCCCAATCGCTCGACGTAACAAAGGCAGTGCGGCTCACCGTCCATAAATCCGTAGAGAAGCAAGCGCTCTTCGCCATAATCAAACCGTTGATCATCTTTCACCAGCATTGGCTCAATCTCCGCCGCCCGCGCCAACGAAATACCGTGCTTGGCAATGTTGATTGCGTTTTTCTTGAGGTCAAACTCAATCTCAGCCATTGTTTTATTGTATATACAATTTAATAGGCGATGTCAAGTCACCGCCTTCCTCGCCAAAAACTTCCTCCTATTCCACAGCCCCTTGGCCAGCACGTCATGCAGATGATCCACCGCGTCATAGACATCAGCATAACTCACATACATTGGCGCGAAGCCGAAGCGCATCAGGTTGGGGCTACGAAAATCGCCCACCACGCCGCGCGCGATCAGGGCTTGCATCACGGCATAGGCTTGATCATGCGCAAGGCACACATGGCTGCCGCGTTGATCCCAGTTGCGTGAGCCATAAAGTGTCACGCCAAACTTGCCGCAGCGCGCCTCCGCCAGATCAGCAAACATGGCGCATTGCGCCTTCGCCTTGGCGTAAAGCTTTTCCATGTTGACGCCTTTGTACGCATCCATCGCCGCATCGAGCGCCACCATGTTAAGCATCGGCTGCGTGCCCACTTGAAAACACCTGATGCTGGCTGCGGGCACAAACTTTTCTTCAAAAGCAAACGGCTTGGCATGGCCCCACCACCCCACAAGTGCTGGCATCACTTCATTCTGCAAACGCGGATGCACGAAAACAAATGCCGGAGAACCGGGCCCTCCATTGAGATATTTATAAGTGCAGCCAATGGCCAGATCCGCATCCACTTCCATCAAGCGCCCGGGCACAGCTCCCGCTGAATGCGCCAAATCCCAAATCACCAAACAGCCCTTTTCATGGGCGTGCGCGGTGATGGCTTTCATGTCATGGCGGCGCGCAGAGCGGTAATCCACCTCCGTCACCATCACCACACCAACCTCTTCGGTGATAGCGTCAAACACGTGTTCCGGCTCCACGACGTTCAGCACGTGGCCATCATTCATAAATTGTGTAAGGCCTTGCGCCACGTAAAGATCAGATGGGAAATTTCCAGAGTCAGACAAGATTATTTTAAGTTCATGCCGCTTCTGAACCGCCGCACTTAAAACCTTGAATAGATTCACCGAAATGGTATCCGTCGCCACCACACTGCCGGGCGCTGCACCAATCACCTTGGCAATTTTATCGCCCACGACTAGAGGCAAATCCCACCACTTATGTTTGTTCCATGAGTTGATGAGGTCGTGGCCCCACTCCACTTCCACTGCGTGTTTCACCCGCGCCACCGCAGCCTTGGGCAAAACACCAAGCGAATTGCCATTAAGATAAATCTTGCCCTTGGGAAGCTGGAATAATTTGCGCTTTTTGGCGAAAGCGTCTCTGCGGTCCAAGGCCGCGGCATCTTTGCGTTTCATCAAAATCTCTCTCGCTACACATTCGCCATATTGGCCACTATTCTACAAGCTATGCAGCGAATCTGGTTATTGATTATTCTCAATGTGGTTTTTGCATCTACCAGCCATGCACAAGACTTGACGCCGGGTGAGGCTTACATTTTGATCAAACACGCCAGGCCCACAGTGCGTGAAGCCGATGGCTGGGCCAGTGATTTGCTGGACGTAATGAAGGCGCAGGAAATCGCCGCCACGCGCGAAAATGTCTGTGCCGCCATTGCGGTGATCGACCAAGAATCCAATTTCAACGCGAACCCCACAGTTCCAGGTCTTGGCAAATTGGCCGAAAAAGCGTTGAGCGAGAAATTGGGCCATGTGCCCTTCCTCAGCGGCGTGGCCATGAACTGGCTGGACAACCACCCAAAAGGCGAGACGAGTTACCTGCAACGCATTCGCACCGCACGTTCAGAGCGCGATCTTGATCTTACGTACCGCGCCATGGTGAATGATTTCGGCGCAGCGTCCAGCCTGTCACTCATTGTGCAAAGCGGCTTGCTCAATCGCATGATTGAACAGCGCAACAACATTTCGACCATAGGTTCGATGCAGGTTTCCACGCGTTTTGCATTAAGTGAAGCCCGCAAGCACCGCTATCTGCCGATGACTCTCTCTGATGACTATGCCGTGCGCGATGAACTCTATACCCGCCGTGGTGGTATTTACTACGGCGTCAAGCAACTGCTGGGTTACAGCAGCGGTTACAACCAAAAAATCTACCGATTCGCCGATTTCAACGCCGGCCGTTATTCCAGCCGCAATGCCGCCTTTCAACATATCATCAGTGTGCTGACGAAACAGAAACTGGCCCGCGATGGCGATTTATTGCTCTACGATAAAAATGATCAACCCTTGAGCGCCCTAAGCGCCACCGAAACGGCACTACGCAAGCTTGCAGGCACAGCAGGCCTCGCCTTAAATGACACCCAAATTCGCGCTGATTTGTTATTGGAAAAGGAGGACGCTTTTGCAACGACGCAAACCTACATGCTGGTCAAGAATTTTTATTTGCTCAACACAGGCAAGCCCGCACCCTTTGCCGAAATACCGGGTATCGATCTTTCAAGCCCGAAACTTTCGCGCAAAATGACAACTGCGTCCTATGCTGCCAGCGTTGATAAACGCTATAATAAATGCATGGCAGCCCACTAGTCCTTGACCATCTGATAGCCATTGCAAGGCGGTGTCGCCCAATTTGGTGGCGGCTGAAGTGGTTCATAAATTTCGATTCGCAGTGGATGGCAGACGGCAACACTGCTGGAATGTTCGGCACCACAGTCGCCACCGGGGCATGCCGATAGGGCACCCAGCAAATCAATCTCGGCAAAGAACTCAATAAAATCACCGGGCCGCACCGGAGTGGCCTTCATAAAATACTGCCCGGTGTCGCGCATGAAGCCTGTGCACATAAACACATTAAGCACATCGTGAATGAAGAGTTCCGCCTCGCGCTGGCTGCGGTCTGTATGTTCTGCGAAAGCCCGCGTGAGATTGGAATGACAGCAATGATGATAGTCATCGCCCGAAAGCAGGCGGTGCGTATAAGGATCGCAGCGCGTGCCGATGACGTCATGCACGCTGCCGCCGAATTGATCAAAGCCATACCAATCCAGCGTGTCCTCGGTAATTGTCGCCATAGGCCTGAGATAAGGCAAAGTGCTCCACAACCGATCACCGGTTGAAACATGCGTGCCATGCAGAGCACGGGTTTTGCCAGAAAAAAAGCGCTCAAGCTGATTGTCGGCATTCCACAAATTCAAATCGCCAACTTGCGGGCCTTCCACGGATAAAATACGAAAGAAGTGCCCAGCGGGAACTTCAAAGCACCGCGCCTGTCGCGGCGGCACAAGAGCCTCAGCAGTTTTGCGCCATCCAGCCCGCGCCTGTCGATACGACGCAAGATCCGGCTGTTGCATGCCATCAACAGGATAGCAAATAACAGGCTTAATCTGCTTGCTTGCTGCCGCATACAAAGGAACGGTGTGCTCTGGCGTTACAAGTTTCATTCAACCTCCCGGCACGCGCGGCATGAGATAAATTTCTGCACCCACGGGAAGTGCCACATCCAGCTGATCACGATAAATCTTGCCATCAATGGAAACCGCAATACCGCGCTGAATATGTGGCTGCATGCCCGGGTGTTCTTCTGCTATTTTGCGAAACAACTCTCGGATCGTGGAAGCCTCAAGCACAATGGAAGTGGTGCCGCCAACCAACGGTCGCAGCGCCCCCCAGAGATGGATCGTGTGAAGGCTCACTAGGGTTTAGATTTAAGCGACTTTAACACGCGTGGCGGCGACATGGGAATATGCGTCTGCCGCACACCCGTAGCATTGGTCACAGCGATAGACACCGCAGCCAGCGGCGGAACGATGGAGGTTTCACCTACACCGCGCACCCCATAAGGATGATTCGGATTTGGAATTTCCAAAATCTGCGTGTCAATAAAAGGCAGGTCTGAGCAGACAGGAATGCGGTAATCAAGAAATGCTGCGTTCTGCAAGCGACCATCCTTGCCATAAACATATTCCTCATTCAGCGCCCAACCAATGCCTTGCGCAGCACCACCTTGATATTGTCCTTCAACATACGAAGGATGCATGGCCTTACCGGCATCTTGAATTACAGTGTAACGCTTGATCAGTGAGCGCCCGGTTTCCGGATCAGTTTCCACATCGGCAATATGCGTAGCAAAGGAAACGCCGGCGTTATCCGCTACAGTTTCAGCGTGGCCCGCAATCGGCCCGCCGGTGCTGCCTGCACCCTTAGCCAATTCCTTTAAGCTGAGTGGCGTTCGGTTGCCATGGCCCGCACCTGTGGCGTGGGCCTGTCCATCTTTCCATTCAACGTCATCAACCGATATTTCCCACGTCTTAGCCGCACGATTACGAAGCACCGTAATGGCATTACGCGCTGCAAAAATGGCGGCCATGGATGTTGAGAAAGTGCCGCGGCTACCGTCGGTCATATCATTATGGCCAAGGGATGATGTGTCAGCAATGACCGAACGCACATGATCATAAGTGACGCCCAACTCCTCCGCCACGGCCATAGCGATGGACGCGCGTGAGCCACCAACATCAATAGTGCCTTGGGCAATTGTCACATTGCCATCAGGGGTTACATTCACGTCCACGCATGTTTGACCGCCGAAGTTGAACCAGAAGCCGCAAGCCATGCCGCGACCCATGTTCTTGCCAAGTGGTGCTTTCATATGCGGATGGTTTTTCGCAGCCTCTAAAGTTGGCCCAATGCCGATAGGGCCGTAGACTGGGCCATATGAAGATTTGGTGCCCTGCTTAGCCGCATTTTTAATGCGGAAATCAAGCGGATCCATGCCGATAGCCTTGGCCACTTCATCAATCACGTTTTCAACCGCAAAGGCCGCCATGGGGGCAGAAGGCGCGCGGTAGGCCGCAGTCTTGGGGCGGTTAACCACAGCATCTTTTGAAATCGATTTAACATTTTTCAGGTCATAGCACGCCCAAGCCGTCATCGCGCCAAACTCAGCCCAATTGGCAGGAAAGCAGCCGCCGTGATAGCGCAACTCAGCCCAGGCGGCCGTGATGGTGCCGTCTTTCTTAGCACCAATTTTCACATCGATTGATGTTGAAGACGTTGGCCCGGTGCAACGAAATACTTCATCGCGGCTCATCGTCAATTTTACTGGGCGATTGGCTTTGCGCGAAAGTGCTAAAGCCAACGGTTCAGCCCAAACATGAGTCTTGCCGCCAAATCCACCGCCAATTTCAGAAGCAGTCACCCGCAGCTTGTTTGCATCCATTCCCAGCAACGTGGCACATTGGTTGCGATAAACAAAATGGCCTTGCGTACACACAAACATTTCAGCAGCACCATCAGGCGACACCGAAGCCAAAACCGAATGCGGCTCAATATAACCCTGATGCGTTTGCTCGGTTTTGAAAGATCGCGCAATCACCACATCGGCTTCCTTAAACCCTGCATCGACGTCCCCGTGACCATATTCTGAATGCTTGTTCCAGTTGGATGGCCGAGGTGGTTTTTCAGAAAGGCCTTCGGTATAAATATGATCATGTAAGAGTGGCGCATTGTGTGCCAAAGCGTCATCTACATCGGTCACATGCGGTAAAATTTTATAAGAGACGTCAATCAACTTAAGCGCCTTGCGTGCCGTTGCTGCATCAATTGCAGCCACCGCCGCAACAGCATGGCCATCATAAAGTGCCTTGCCACGTGCCATGCAGTTTTCAAGAATGTCCATCATGCTGCGATCACCTTGCGTGTGATCAGGCAGATCGGCAGAGGTGATCACCGCTTTCACTCCCAGCAGCTTTTCAGCCTTGGATGTGTCGATTTTTACAATTTGGGCATGGGCATGAGGAGAGCGCAAAACCAAACCAACAAGTTGGCCAGGCATCGACGAATCCGCCGCAAACCGCGCACGACCCGTAACCTTGTCCACACCATCAGGGCGCGCAACACGCGTGCCAATGACTTTAAAATACTTTTCAACCAAAGCTGGGTTTGTAGAGTCGAGTGACATTTTAACCTCTCATTTCTTTTGCAGCGGCCTGAACGGCTCGCACGATTTTGTCATAGCCTGTGCAGCGGCAAAGATTACCAGCAAGGCCAAAGCGAATTTCTTCTTCTGTCGGATCAGGATTTTTGCGCAACAGTGCATCGGCCGCCATTAAAAAGCCCGGTGTGCACACGCCACATTGCAAGGCAGCGCCGTCAATGAAGTGTTGTTGCAAAGGATGCAACCTGGCCCCGTCAGCCATGCCTTCAATAGTTTCAACAACTTTGCCGTCCATCTCAGCACCAAGCACCAGGCATGAGCAAACCAGGCGCCCATCAAGGATCACCGAACAAGAGCCGCAATCGCCCGTACCGCAGCCTTCTTTTGCACCGGTCAGCCCTAAACGATTGCGCAGCACATCAAGCAGCACTTCATCTTCCGGACAGGTGAATTCCACCGCATCGCCGTTAACTGTAGAATATATGTGGACACCCATTATTATTTCCCTCCGGCGCGGGCATAAGCTATTTCAGCAGCACGGCGCGCCAGCACACCTGCCACTTCGGTGCGGAACTCAACAGTGCCGCGTTTATCATCAATCGGTTTACAGGCCGCAGAGCAGGCCGTGGCCAATTTCGCCTTGGCCGCGTCGTCCAACTTGGTGCCAATGATTGCAGATGCCGCGTCTTTTACTAACAAAGCGGTAATCGCCACAGCGCCCAAAACCACGCGGGCCTTAGTAATCACACCCTTGTCATCAATTGAAAGGTTTACCGCACAAGACACCACGGCAATATCCATTTCAGTGCGCGGGATGAAGCGCAAATAAGCATCGCCAGACTGCGGCATCTTCGCTGGCAACTCAATGGTGGTGATGAACTCACCCTTTTCCAGTGACGTGCGCCCAACACCGATGGTTACATCTTCCACCGCCAATTTTCGGCTGCCCGTGGCGCTGATGATTGAAACCATTGCGCCGGCAGCAATGAGTGCTGGAACACTGTCTGCGGCAGGTGACGCATTACAAAGATTTCCAGACATGGTGCAGCGACCTTGTATCTGTTTTGAGCCGATTAGGTTTGCAGCTTCCACAACCCCGGGCCAAGCTTTGACCAAATCCGCATTTTCAGAAAGTGCTTCACAAGGCACGGCTGCACCAATCACAAAACCAGCGGCAGATTTCTTGATATCCCTCATGCCTTCGATGGCTTTGATATCAACAATCAAATCCGGCTCAACTACGCCTGCTTTCATTTTTACCAATAAATCAGTGCCACCCGCCAGCACAAAGGCTTTGCCTTTTTCATTGGCCAGTAAGCCCGCCGCCGCTTCTGCCGTTGCAGGCATTTCATATCGCATTTTATCCACCCTCTTCGAAACTATTCCGAGAATATGTCATATCATGCTGCGAGGTCAATCACGAGGGCTAAACAACAACGCATAAGCCCATGTGCGGCCCGCGTTGACTTACGCCCTGAAATTGGCAAACCATCCGCCCATGACCAATCCTGCCTTGCCTAACCACGCCCAAGTTATCGTTATCGGCGGCGGCATTATAGGCTGCTCCACCGCATATCACCTGGCGCGCGATCATAAGGCCGATGTGATCGTGCTGGAGCAGAACAAGATCACCTCGGGCAGCACGTGGCACGCGGCAGGCCTCGTCGGCCAGTTGCGTTCATCGGCCTCAATCACACAAGTGCTGAAATACTCAGTTGATCTGTATAAAAGTTTGGAAGTCGAGACAGGCCTTCAAACGGGCTGGAAGATGAGTGGCTGCCTGCGCCTTGCCACCAATCAAGACCGTTGGACGGAATACAAGCGCCTCGCCACCACGGCGCAAAGCTTCGGCATGGAGATGCAGTTGCTCACAGCCGCCGAAACCAAAAACCGTTGGCCGCTACTTGATGTCTCTGATCTTGTCGGCTCATCGTTCTTGCCAACGGACGGCCAGGCTTCGCCAACTGACATTACACAGGCTTTGGCCAAAGGAGCGCGGATGCATGGCGCAAAGCTGTTCGAAGACGTACGTGTCGAAGGTTTTGAAATCACCAACGGCGTAGTCACTGCGGTCAAAACCAACAAAGGCGTGGTGAAATGTGACCGCGTGGTAGTTTGCGCTGGAATGTGGTCGCGCCACGTCGGTGCTCTGGCAGGCGTATCTGTGCCACTGCAACCCGTGAAACACCAATATGTGATCACCGAGAAACTTGATGGACTATCCAAAAACGCGCCCACGATTCGCGATCCCGATCGCCGAACTTATTTCAAAGAGGAAGTCGGCGGATTGGTTTTCGGCGGCTATGAACATAACCCGATTTCTTGGGATGTGCATGAGCCACCGTCAACGTTCGAATTCCAACTTTTTGATGATGATTTCGGTCACTTTGAACAACACTTGGAACAGGCCCTCGCCCGCATTCCATCGCTTGCAACCACCGGCATCAAGAAAATGATCAATGGGCCAGAAAGCTTCACGCCCGATGGCAATTTCATTTTGGGCCGCGCACCTGAACTGAAAAATTTCTATATGGGTTGCGGCTTTAACGCGTTTGGCATTGCCTCTGGCGGTGGTGCAGGTTGGGTGCTGGCCGACTGGGTGATGAAAGGCGAAGCGCCAACCGATTTATGGAGCGTGGACATCAGACGCTTTTCACAGCTGCACCGCGACCGGGCTTTCGTTAACGCCCGCACGTTAGAAGCTTATGCCAGGCATTACAGTATAAGCTTCCCCCATGAAGAATTTGAAAGCGGCAGACCAAATCTCATCTCGCCGCTGTATGAGCGTTTAAAAACTGCTGGAGCCTGTTTCGGCTCAAAGTTGGGCTGGGAGCGGCCCAATTGGTTCGCGCCAAAAGGCACAGTGGCGCACGATATCTATACAATGAGCCGCCAAAATTGGTTTCACCAAGTCGGCGTAGAACACAAGGCCACCCGCGAACACGCAGGACTTTTTGATCAATCCTCGTTCGCCAAATTCGAATTACGCGGAGATGGTGCCTTCGCCGCCCTGCAATATATTTGCGCCAATCAGATTCCAACGCATGGCAACAGGCTGGTCTACACGCAATTGCTCAACACGCGCGGCGGCATTGAATGTGATCTGACAGTTGCACGTTTGGCAGCTGATCATTTCTATATTGTCACTGGTACCGGTTTTCGCACCCATGATTTCCAATGGATCGCGGATCATATTCCCGAAAGCAGCGACGCTAAGCTAAGCGACATTACTGAGCACTGGGGCACACTGTCATTAATGGGGCCGCAATCACGCAATATGTTGACTGCGATTTGTATAGACGATTTGACCACCATGAAGTTTGGTGATGCTGATTTTATAACAATAGCCGGCCAAAAAGTGCTTGCACTGCGCGTCACTTACGTTGGCGAATTAGGCTTCGAACTCCATGCCCCCATTACGGCACTGCCCGCCATTTACGACGCTGTTAGTGCCCAAGGCGCTGTAAACTGCGGCTACCGTGCCATTGAATCCTTGCGCCTCGAAAAAGGTTATCGCGCCTGGGGTGCCGACATCACGCCCAATGATACGCCCCTCGAAGCTGGCCTCGGCTGGGCCTTAAAGTTCAAATCAAACGAAGACTTCATCGGCCGCAAAGCACTTGAAGCCAAACGCGTGGGGCCTCTAAAAAAAATGATGGCAGGCTTTACCACCGAACGCGAAAACATTGTTTTAGTGGGCCGTGAAACAATTCTAAGAGACGGCAAATTCGCAGGCTACCTTACCAGTGGCGGCTATGGCTACACCATCAGCAAACCCATCGGCTATGGCTATCTGCGCAACGCTGATGGCGTAACCGAAGACTGGGCCCGCTCAGGCAACTACGAACTTGTCGTCGCTCAGGAGCGCTTGAGGGCAATTTTACATTTAGAAGCAATGTATGATCCGCAGAATAAAAATATCCGCGAAAAATAACCTATTACTCATCAATCTTCTTGCCGATAATCGCCAGCGCTTGCTCATAGACCCCTGCCGCATTCCACTCTTGAAGTGCGGAAAAATTTGCTTCGCCGGGTTGATAGCCTGCACCACGTCTCCAGCCGTGGCCCTTCAGGAAATTCGCAGTCGAAGCCAGTGCATTTTCTTTCACTGAAAGCGAACCGCCCACTCCATAGGCGAAAATGTTTTTAGGCATGAATTGGGTCTGCCCCACCTCACCATGCATGGCACCAATCGAATTTGCTGAGAGTACGCCTTTATCCACCAGTTTTAATGCGGCCAAGGCTTGCTCAGTGAAGTAATCGTGACGGCGACAATCGTAGGCCAGGGATGCCACGGCTGAGATAGTACTTTGATTGCCCGTAACCGCGCCAAAGCCAGTCTCCATGCCCCAAATGGCAATGATTGGGCCAGGTGGCACGCCGTAGCGCTGCTCGATTGAAGCAAACAATCCAGCGTTCTGAGCTTTGAGCGCCCGCCCACGCGAAACAATGGCAGCAGCCCCGCGCAAACGCATAAAGTCATCAAGGTTCAGGTGAAAGCTTTTCTGGTGACGATCGGCATAAATTGTCTTGGAGGCGTAATGCGTGGCTGCCAGTGCGGCCAGCCCGCTTGGGCCAACACCTGCATCCTTGGCTTCCCGCGCGAACGTGCCTTTCCACATCTCGAATGCGCTGGCATCGTTGCCGCACTGCGCAGCTTGTACCGACGTGTCTCCCAAAACCAAAACGCCAATCGTCATCAGTGCCTTAAACAACCGCATATGCCTTAATCCTCCATGAAATTCAGGTGTTCTATAACTGCGCCTTTTTGCCAATCCCGTCAACGCCACGCCTGTTTGCGAAGCACTTGCCAACTCGTTCTGTTTTATCTATAAACTGTTCTGTATAAAGAACGAAAGGTTTATGTCTATGAATTCGCATGGTTTGTTTGCACAGCAGGTAACAGATGTTCAGCACTATACAGACCGGCTGTTTCGCTTCCGCGTCACCCGTCCGCAAAGCTTGCGGTTCCGCTCCGGCGAATTTGTCATGCTGGGCCTGCCTTCGGATGGAAAACCGTTGATGCGCGCCTATTCCATCGCCAGCCCCAACTGGGACGAAGGCCTTGAATTTTTCTCGATCAAAGTGCCCGGCGGCCCATTGACTGAAAAACTGCAAAACATAAAACCGGGCGATGAAATTCTGCTGCGCCCCAAAACCACCGGCACGCTGGTGCATGATGCGCTGACGCCGGGTAAGCGCCTCTATATGATTTCGACGGGAACCGGCATTGCACCTTTCGTCTCGATCATGCGTGACCCGGAGTCTTACGATAAATTTGAACAGCTGATCCTCACCCACACCTGCCGCACGGTGGAAGAGTTACAATACGGCTATGATTGCGTGGCAGCGACAAAGAATGATCCATTAATCGGCGAGCTGGCCCAAAATAATCTGCTGCATTTCACCTCCACCACGCGTGAAGCAAGCGCCAATCAGGGCCGCATCACGCACTTGGTAAACGACAGGTCGTTTTTCAAAGCGTTAAATCTGGAATTTTTTAACCCGGAGCACGACCGCATCATGCTCTGCGGTTCCATGGCCATGATCAAGGACGTGAAAGATTTGATCGAGCCCTTGGGTTTCAAAGAAGGCTCGAATCATGAGCCCGGCAGCTTTGTGGTGGAACGCGCCTTCGTAGGCTAAAACTGTTGCGCACTGATATTATAACAACCCTCGCCCTGCAAGATTGCGCATAAGGTCCGCAATACCAAAATTCCATTGCTCCGCATCAGCACAATAAACCACGCGGTTGCGAAGTGTGCCCAGCAGCGCTGTGGAAATTTCCACCACATCGCCTTGCATATGCGTGAAGCCTTTGCCTTTTTCGCCGCGGTCCGCCACTGGCGCAAACATGGTTCCAAGATAGACCACCAACCCATCCGGATAACGATGATTTTTGTTAATCGCATGAGCCACAATTTCAGATGGATCGCGCGCAATCTTGGCCATGTTGGAATGGCCCTCCATCACAAAGCCGTCCAGCCCGGTTACCTTCATTGCCAATTCAGCGCGGCGCACATCATCAAGGCCGAAGCCCGCATCGAAAAATCTGATAAACGGGCCAAGCGATGCCGACGCATTATTGTCCTTTGCCTTACCCAACAGCAAAGCCGAGCGACCTTCAAAATCCCGCAGGTTCACATCATTGCCCAACGTTGCGCCAACAATAGCGCCAGTGGAAGACACCACCATCGCAATCTCAGGCTCAGGATTATTCCAAATGGATTTGGGGTGAATGCCCACATCCATGTTATGTCCCACCGAAGCCAGCACCGGCGCTTTGGTGAAAATTTCCGCATCGGGCCCGATGCCAACTTCCAGATATTGGCTCCACGCGCCAGCTTTCACGAGGGCTGCTTTCAACTCCATGGCGGCAGAAGAGCCAGGCTTGATCGAATGCAAATCACCGCCCACCAGTTCATTAATCTTGGCACGCACAGTGGCCGCTGCCGCTGCATCGCCCCGGGCCTTTTCTTCAATCACCCGCTCAATCATCGACACCGGAAAGGTCACCCCCGCCGCCTTTACCGCCTGCAAATCAATGGGCGACAGCCCATACGGTTTTGCAGCGTTGCGTGTAACAGAAGCGGCATTGGCGAGAATATCAGCCACCTGGCCAATCGGCTTGCCCTCAGCCGCAAGCAGTGCGTGAGCAGGATTTTTCATCTCACACAAATCGCGCATGGTGGGGAAGATGGCGGTGATATCGGTCAGCGCATCACCATCCACACGAACCACAGCAGGGCCAATATCCGGCAACCAAACACGGCCAGCCAGAGCGGCATCAGGGGGAAGCAAATAACTCATCCCACCATGCTTCGCCTAAGCGAGGGCGATGCGCAAGGTGGAAGATGGAACTGACCAACTGCATGAAACTCCAAATTTCGCTCAAAATAATCACCGTACTTGATTTTAACGCTGAAACAGACAATCTATGCCAATGCCCACAACGGTTCGCGACATTATTCGCTTGATTGAGGATGATGGCTGGTATTTGGAAACAACTAAAGGCAGCCACCGCCAATTCAAGCACCGCAATAAGGTGGGGCGAGTAACTGTGGCGGGCAAGACCAAAGATGATCTTGCGCCGGGCACGTTGAATAGTATTCAAAAGCAAGCCGGATTGAAGGACTAAGCACATGCGCTATGCCATCGTAATCGAAAAAACTGCCACAGGCTTTTCAGCCTTCGTGCCAGATTTGCCCGGCTGCATCGCCACCGGTGCAACGCGCACTGAAGTGGAAAACGAAATGAAGGGCGCAATCCGTTTTCATATTGATGGAATGCGTGAAGATGGTGTGGTCATTCCGCAGCCGACTAGCATTGCAGAGTATGTGGATGCGTAGTTACGCGATAGGACAGCAGAATGGCAAAGAGTTCAGGCGAAGCATTTTCAGGCGTTAGCTTTAATGTTGAACACGGAAATTTCGAAATTATCTTTGGAAAAAAGCCGCTTCCCAATGAACCTTTAGTTCAAATTGAAAGTGGCGACTTACTAGGGTGTGTCGTCATTTGAGCCAAACAAGCGCACAGGCGAGATGAAGGCCGGCGAGAAAGTTTCGTGCGGTTTTTTCGTAGCGTGTTGCAATGC
>JAYVCU010000119.1:0-2783 GCA_043749835.1 Hyphomicrobiales bacterium | reverse complement strand
TTACCCATGATCGTGCTGGTGCTTAAGGTTGAACCCGGCGCAAGCGTGTAATTACCTGTCATGGCATAAGTCAAATCTGTGCGAAAGTTCTGGTCAAACTGATAACCAATGCCAGCATCGCCAACAAATGCCCAGTTGTTAGTGGCCGTGCCAAAATTCAACCACGATCCACCAAGATCACCGCGGATATAAATGCCGCTGGTTGTGAACGCCTCTGGTGGAATGTTCGGTGCCAAATCCGTGGCTTGGGCGGTTGCGGCCAAAGGCAAAAGAGCAGCACTGGCCAAAAGAAAATTCATTATATATTTCATTACACACCTCGAATTAAAAATTCTAATTACCGAAACTGGAATTGCAAATTTCCCACCTGAACCCGATATTTCGTCCGTCGTCCCTATGGCTTAAACGTTGCCAGCGACTTATGGTTCCCTGCTGGCAATAAAATGGCGAAATAAAGGCACGGGCTAAATGTTGCTCATTTACAACAATAGTTGATTCAAAATGCAACAGATTATTAAGAAATTCGGGCTTTGCGTTAACCATTATAGGTTTATGCAGCGGCCTTTGAAATTACACCACAGAGTTGGTCGACAATTTTGCGCACCATGGTTTCATCTTGGCCTTCTGCCATCACCCGGATGAGCGGCTCAGTGCCGGAAGGCCTGATAACCAAGCGGCCAGAATTGCCCAGCATTGATTCAGCGTCTTTGATGGCAGACTTAACTTGCGCATCATCCAATGGCATACCGCCTTTAAATTTTACGTTCTGCAAAACCTGAGGCAGGGCTGTGAACATATTGCAAACTTCGCTCACTGGTTTTTTCTGGCGTGCTACTTCGGCTAAAACTTGCAAGGCAGCAAGCAGCCCATCACCGGTTGTTGAATAATCAGACATGACGATATGGCCAGATTGTTCGCCGCCAATGTTGAAGCCATTGGCGCGCATGTGTTCCACCACATAACGGTCACCCACTTTGGTACGTGCCAGCGTTAAGCCCTTGGAGGCCATACACTGTTCAAGTCCCAAATTGCTCATGATAGTGGTGACAAGGCCGCCGCCTTTCAACACGCCGCGCGAAGCCCAAGATGAAGCGATGAGCGCCATGATCTGGTCGCCATCGATCACTTTACCATTTTCGTCGGCGATGATCACGCGGTCTGCATCACCATCCAAGGCAATGCCAATATCAGCGCGCGTTTCGCGCACGCGCTTGCACATGGTTTCGGGATAAGTGGAGCCCACTTTTTCGTTAATGTTGGTGCCGTTGGGTTCAACGCCGATGGCGATGATTTCGGCACCCAGTTCCCAAAGTGCTGTCGGTGCACTGGTGTAAGACGCGCCATTGGCCGTGTCGATTACAATGCGAAGACCTTCAAGGCTAGCATCTGCTGTGTAAGTCCGCTTTGCGAATTCAATATAGCGGGCCGACGCGTCATCAATGCGTTTGGCGCGCCCGACGTGTTCGGGTTCAGCCAAAATGAGGCGGGATGGATTGTCGATTAATTCTTCAATCTGCATTTCAGTTTCATCCGACAGTTTGTAACCGTCGGGCCCGAAAATTTTTATGCCGTTGTCGGCAAATGGATTGTGCGATGCCGATATCATCACGCCCAAATCAGCACGCATTGATCTTGTCAACATAGCCACGGCGGGTGTGGGCGCTGGGCCGAGGAGCAGCACATCCATACCAGCGGAAAGGAAACCAGACGTGAGAGCCTGTTCAATCATATAACCTGAAAGGCGCGTGTCTTTGCCAATCACCACACGGTGGCGGTGGCCGCCACGGCGGTAAAGCTGGCCTGCTGCCATGCCCACTTTCATCACAATATCCGGCATCATGGCGCCCATATTGGCTTTACCCCTGATACCGTCGGTGCCGAAGTATTTACGTGACATCGAAATGCGCCCTCTAAAAATTTAATCCCCAGCAAAGCTTGTAGTGTCTAAAATTAAATTGAGGCTGAAACCGGATCGAGTGTGGCCTGAAAAACCGAAAGTGCAGCTAATGAATCCTTAACATCGTGTACGCGTAAAATCTGCGCTCCATTCATTGCCGCATGCAAGGCGCCGCCGATGGAACCGCCAACACGTTTTGCTGCCACCTTCTCCTGTGTAATGGCACCGATATAGCCCTTGCGTGAGAGACCCACCAGAAGCCCTACGCCAAGGCCATGGAACAACGTTAATTGATGCAGCAATTCCACATTCTGCTTGAAGGACTTACCAAAGCCAATACCCACATCTACCATAATATCGGCGCGGGCAATTCCCGCAGCTTCAGCCGCCTCGATCAGCGCCGCCAGCTGGTCATAGACATCCAGAGCCACATCAACATAATTCGGGGCCAGCTGCATGGTGCGCGGCGTACCTTGCGCATGCATTAAGATGACTGGCACTTTGGCGGCAGCAACAGTTGCGGCACTTTCGGGATCATACTGCAAAGCCGAAACATCATTGATAATGGCGGCACCTAAGTTCAGCGCTTCTTTCATCACTAAAGATTTGCGCGTATCCACCGACACACAGTGTTCCACCGCCAAAACCGAAATCACTGGCATAATGCGGCTGCGTTCTTCTGCAAGGGAAACGGCAACAGAGCCTGGTCGTGTAGACTCGCCGCCCACGTCCAAAATACTGGCACCGTCTTCGGCCATCTTGCGGGCTTCAGCAATTGCGGTTTCGGTTTTGTAGTGAACACCGCCGTCGGAAAAACTATCCGGTGTCACATTCACAATACCCATAATGTGGCAGCGGTTCAATTCCAGCGAGCCAAAAGAGGGAC
>JAYVCU010000118.1:0-22125 GCA_043749835.1 Hyphomicrobiales bacterium | reverse complement strand
TCCATAGCGTTTCACCATCAAGGCCTCCTTCAAGAAGGCTCCCTATGAATCACGCTTCAACTGATTTGCGAATCCCCTAATTGACGACACGCCCTAGATAACCGCCGTCTAATTCACTCTTCCTGAGGTTTTCCATATTTTTACAGATTGAGGAAGAAATTAAAATCGCGCAAGTCCCTTTGATCAAAGGAAATTCATCACTGATTTGATTTGACCAACCTTAAAACCCATGCAAGCATAGTATTTACGAATTCGGCACAAAGTCGGATCAAAAAACGGGGACGGATAGCTTCAGAAACGGCAGAGGGTTCGCCGCCAAAGGTTTAACTCGTCCATTGTTGAAAAAAGCGATCACTCAAGGAGAAACAAATGACTGAATTTGAACACAAACTTGCATCAGCGCAACGCGCCGTCGGCTTAGGCAAATTGTCCCGCCGTGATTTCATGCAATTTACCATGGCTTCCGGTCTTACACTGGCCGCATCACAAGCCATGTTCGCCAGCGCGGCCCGTGCTGCCCCAAAGAAGGGCGGCGCATTCAAGTTTGGTTGTGGCCACGGCCAAACTACAGACTCACTTGATCCTGCTACGTGGTCAAACGGCTTCACCTTCCATTTCGGCAAGTCGCTCTTTGCAGCGCCATTGACGCAAGTGGATTCGAAGAACACTGCCGTACCTCATGTGGCGGAAAGCTTTGAGCCTTCGAACGGTGCGCAAAAATGGGTATTCAAAATTCGCAAAGGCATCACCTTCCATGATGGCCAAACCCTTACCGCTGATGATGTGGTAAACACTATCAATTATCACATTGGCGCAGATTCGAAGTCTCCCGCCAAATCAGTTTTATCTTCCGTTACCAGCGTCAAAGCAGATGGCAAAGACCAAGTGATATTTGAATTAAAGGGCGGCAACGCCGATTTCCCCTTCCTCCTTACTGACTATCACTTGGGCATTTACCCATCGAAGGATGGCAAGATTGATTGGGCTAAGGGTGTCGGCGCCGGCCCCTATGTCATCAAGAACTTTGAACCGGGCGTCAAAATCCAAGCCGAACGCAATAAGAACTATTTCAAAGATACTTATTTTGACTCAGTTGAAATGCTTTCAATCGTCGACGTTGCAGCCCGCACCAACTCTTATCTTTCAGGCGAAGTGCACTACATCAACCGCGCCGACCTTAAAACCATCGACATGTTGAAGAACGCTCCAGACACAGAACTGTATAACGTGTCAGGCTTTGCGCATTACACAGCCCCCATGCAGGTTGATCAAAAGCCTTTCGACAAACTTGAAGTGCGTCAGGCTCTCAAATATGCCATCAACCGCCAAGAACTTGTAGACAAGATTCTTTACGGTTATGGCACGCCTGGCAATGATAATCCCATCTCGGCCGCGATGAAATTTGCTGTGAACCCCGCTCCGGTTTACACTTATGATCCAGACAAAGCCAAGAGCTTGCTTAAAAAGGCTGGCCTTGACGGCTTGAAGGTTGATCTTTCGGCATCGGATGCAGCTTTCGCTGGCGGCGTTGATGCTGCCCTCCTCATGGCCGAACAAGCCAAAAAGGCTGGCATCGAAATCAACGTGATCCGCGAACCAAATGACAGCTACTGGGATAACGTGTGGCTGAAGAAGCCTTGGTGTTTGTGCTATTGGGGCGGACGCCCTGTGGCGGATATGTTCCTATCAGTGTCGCTTGCTGCTGATGCTGTTTGGAACGACACGCATTGGAAGAACCCACGCTTTAACGAACTATTGATCGCTGCTCGTGCGGAAACCGATGAAAAGAAGCGCGCAGCGCAATATGCCGAAGCCCAACAGCTGGTGCATGATGACGGCGGCCAAATTGTTCTCATGTACAACAACTACGTCGGCGCCCTGTCACACAAAATCGGCCACGGCGCCTTCAATTCGGACTTCGATGATGACGGCGGTTATTGCTGGGAACGTTGGTGGATGGCTTAAGCTTTTTACCGAACGATTTAACTTTGAAAACCCCGGTAGCAACACCGGGGTTTTTTGTTTCTGCATTGAGCGCGGCTAAGGCCCACGGCACGGGAACGAGGCAGTGTCCGCCTGGCAATCACCACAATTAATTGTTAGAAGGAACTCATGTACAGCTCGACTACCAGAAACATCGTGATCACCGCCCAACCGCACTTCCTTGAAGGGCAGTCGCTGCCCCATGAAAATAAATTTGTTTGGGCCTATACCATCACCATCGCCAATCAGGGCACTGAACCGGTGAAGCTGCTCACCCGCCATTGGATCATCACAGACGCCTTTGGTCATCGCCAGGAAGTGCAAGGCCCCGGCGTGGTGGGTGAACAGCCACGCCTTGGTCCTAGCGATAGCTTTTCATATTCGTCAGGCTGCCCCCTGCCAACTCCGTCCGGCCTGATGGTTGGCACTTACGGTATGGTCACAGATTCTGGTGAACACTTCGACGTAGCCATTCCCGCCTTCTCGCTTGATAGCCACTTCGATAAACACAGCGTAAATTAATGCAAACCACCACGCCATTGGAGATGCTGGCGCATCTTATTGCGTTCGATACAACCACGCGCAATTCAAATTTTCCGCTGATCACCTATGTTGAAGACTATCTCTCGGGGCACGGCATTCCCCATTTCCGAATTGATTACGCGGCGGGCAAAACCAATCTCTATGCCACAATCGGTCCCGACGTGGCAGGCGGCATCGTGCTTTCCGGCCACACTGATGTAGTGCCCGTGGACGGCCAGGTTTGGATGAGCCATCCCTTCAAAATGGAAGAACGTGACGGAAAATTCTACGGTCGCGGCACGGCAGATATGAAAGGCTTCATCGCCGTCGCCCTGAGCCTGGTGCCCCACTTCAAATCTATGAATTTAAAAACTCCAATTCACCTGGCCCTTTCGTGTGATGAAGAAGTGGGCTGCAAAGGTGTGCGCCCCCTTGTTGCCCACATGCGTGAACACCTTAAAAAACCACGTGCCGTTTTTGTGGGTGAACCCACCATGATGAACGTCGTGAATGGCCATAAAAGTGCCATTACATTTAACACCGAGATAATGGGACACGAGGCCCATTCCAGCCTTACCGACAAGGGTGTTAATGCCATCATGGTAGCCGCAGAGGTTATTGGTGAGATTAACAAATTGCGAAAAGAATTGATCGCAGCAGGCGATCCAACGCACCGCTTTGATCCACCCTATTCCACGATCCATGTGGGTACAATCGGAGGCGGCACGGCAAAGAACATCATTCCGCGCAACTGCAACTTTCAATGGGAAACCCGTTTGCTGCCCAGTGCTGATCCAGACTTCGTGCCGAACCGCATTGAAGCTGTGCGGTTGCGATTAGAGCCAGACATGAAGACCATCGCGCAAGACGTGGGCATCACCACCACATCCACCAATCAAGTACCCGGCCTCGTACCTGAGAAAGACTCGATTGCCGAGCAACTTGCACTGCAGGCCACTGGCGGCAACGCCACACACGCAGTTTCGTATTGCACTGAAGCCGGCCTTTTCCAGCAAATCGGCTTACCCGCCATCATTTGCGGGCCGGGCGATATTGCCCAAGCCCACAAGCCCGACGAATTTGTTTCGCGTGACCAGCTTGCACTGTGCGAAACGTTTTTGATGCGGCTGGCTGAAACGTGTCTTTAGTCCAGCACTGCCAGTCGCGCTGCCTTGCGCCGCCGCCAAATCTCATAACCAATCGCACCCACAATGGTAACGCCGATGAGAATTGTGGCCAAAGCATTGATCGAAGGTGAAGCGCCAGAACGCGCCTTCGAACCAATATAAACCGTCAACGTGTTCGAAGCTCCGCGTGTAAATTTCGTAATGTTGAAATTCTCAACCGACTGAAAGAAAGCCAGCAACGCGCCAGCGCCAATGGCTGGATACAGATGCGGCAACAAAACCCGCCGCAACGTTTGCCAATGGGAGGCTCCGAGGTCGAGAGCGGCTTCTTCCAAGCCCGCATCAAAACTCTGCAACCGCGCTAACACCATCAACATTACATAGGCCGCGATGAAACTGGTCTGCCCCAAAATTGCCAGATGCAAGCCCGCAGGCACATTGAATTTGGACCAGAAGATTAACGTCGAAATCCCAATCACAGCACCGGGTGTAAGGATGGGCGCAATCATCGCCGCATAAAGCAAACTGCGGCTGCGACCCTTTAGGCTATTCACCAATATGGCCCCTGCCGTGCCGATAGGCACAGCCAAGGCCACAACAACAAGTGCCACCCACAGGGTGTTTTGCGAATATTGCCAAATATACACATCGTGATAAAGCTCATCAAACCAACGCCACGTAAAACCCTTCCATGGCATCACCGATGGAAACTTGTCGTTGTTAAAAGCTGCACCTGCCATGACAGCCAATGGGGCGAGCAAATAAGTAATGAAACCGACAGCATAAACCCAAAGCAATATATGGCTGGTTTTCTTGGTCATGGCCCCGCCCTCACTTCGCAATATCAGCCAGGCCGACGCGGAAATACCGCATCATGCCAGTGACGAAGAAGATGCAAACCAGAAGCAACAAGAAAGCATAAGCCGCGCCGCCATTCCAATCATTCTGATCAAACATCCGATTGTAAATAACTTCAGTGAACCAGCTTGATGATGGTGAATTCAGCAAAGTGGGTACGAGAATCGAGCCCACCGCCAGCATGAACACGGTCACACTGCCCGACGCGATGCCTGGCTTCGAATGCGGAATAACCACGCGCCAATGTGTCTGCCACCATTTCGCGCCAAGATCCTCTGCCGCTTCAATCTGGTTGGTATCAAGAGACGTCATGGCATTATAGAGCGGGAAGAGCATAAAAAGAATATAGGCATAGGTCAGGCCGATCAGCACGCCGCTATAACCCCACAGGCCCCACGTCCAGCGGATCGGCTCTGAGATCACTCCCAAATTTAGCAATGTCAAAGAAAGCGGGCCCTTGAAGGCCAAAACAATAAACCATGCAAAAGCCCGAAGCAATTCACTCACCCACAGCGGCACAACCAGCAACAGCAAGAACGTGGCAAGGCCCTTGGGCGAAATCACTTTAGCCATAAAATAAGCCAGCGGATAACACATCAGCAAAGAGACAACCGTGGTCAGGCAGCTAAACAAAATCGTCAAAATGAAAACCCAAAGATGGATTGTCATTGGGAAAGTAAAGCCGAAAAAATGCCAATCAGCATTTTCAAAAATAGTCAGGTAGTTCGCCAAAGAATAAATGTCCCTGGACCCGCCTACATCAAGGGCAGGCAGATAGGGCCGGAATGAACTTTCAAACATGTCAAAATAGGGAAGGACTACCAGCACCAGAAGCCAAAATGCCGTCAATACCACGGCCAATCCGGTCAGTGCCCTGCCATAGCGCCTCAGAAGTTCACTCACCTTCACTCCTTCTCGGCATAGGCGGTGGCCTCAGAGTCTAAAAGAACCAAGGCTTTGTCTGGGACGAAAGTGATGTTGGTCGAAGTGCCCACCTGTGGCGGTGGACGCGTGGGGTCATTGCGAACCTCAGCTGAAAGCCTGCGCCCTGCTTTGTCGCGCATATGAACCACGGCGAAGTTACCCTCAAAAGACACATCCTCAACAGCAACAGGAACAGAATTTACGCCTGCCTTAGGCTTTGCGACAAACTCAACATGCTCCGGGCGCACGTACAGTCTACATTTAGAATGGCGGGCAACGCCCTCTCCCAAAGTCACGTCAAAATTCCCCACATCTGTCTTAAATTTTCCTGATCCGTTTGATGCTGCAGAAAGTGTTCCCGAAAACTTATTATTTTCGCCCACAAAACTGGCTACAAACCCATTGTTTGGCGTGTTGTAAATCTTCTGTGGCACATCCACTTGTTGAATTTGTCCGCGGCTCATCACCGCCACGCGGTCAGACATCGCCAAGGCCTCACCTTGGTCGTGGGTGATGTAAATAAACGTAACGTTCGTGCGTTTCTGAATGGCGCGAAGTTCAGCCCGCATATGCTGACGCAATTTTAAATCTAGCGCTGATAAAGGCTCATCCAACAGCATCAACTTCGGCTCAACAGCCAGTGCGCGGGCAATCGCTACACGCTGGCGCTGCCCGCCTGAAAGCTGCGCCGGAAAGCGTTCCGCAACGCCTTCTAGTTCCACAAGATCAAGCAGCTGCTCGGCCTTTGCACGCCGCGTTGCTTTGTCAGCGCCGCGCACTTCAAGGCCAAATGAAATATTTTCCCACACAGTCATGAGCGGAAACAGTGCCAAATTCTGGAAAATCATCGCCGTTGGCCGCTTATTCGGGCCAATGCCACGCATATCCTGGCCACCAATTAACACTTGACCTTGCGTGGGTTCGATAAACCCGGAAACCATGCGTAATATCGTTGTTTTGCCGCAGCCCGAAGGCCCTAAAAACGAAAAAAATTCACCCGGCTCAATCTTAACTGACACATTATCCACGGCTCGATATTTATCGAAATCCATCGACACGCCGCGTAATTCAACACTTGCGGACATTACCCCTCGCCTTATCCATTGCTACGCGCCATCTGTGTGTCGCTATTATTTGTATTCGTATCTCAAACCAATACCGTCATTCCCGGGAAAGCAGGAATCCACCTTCAAACAATGCAATGCTGAAAAATGGATTCCCGTTTTTGCGGGAATGACGGCAGGGATATAGTAGATCCGGGAGGCCGCAGAAGGCCCCCCGGAAATTAAAATTGAAGCTATTATGCAGCTTTCCACTTGTCAGCATATTCGCCGCGCAATTTCAGGAACCAGGCGCCTTGTGATGGCCACCAGTAAAGCTTGGACAGCGCATCACCAGGAAATGATGTGGCATAGAACTTCGAAACTTCGGGGTCCATCTTTTCAATTGCACCCTTTGAAACTGGGTTTGATGAGAAGGCTGATGCCCAAGCAGCAGAACCTTCAGCCGTGGAAACCCACTTTGCAAATTCATGCGCTTGATCAACGTTCTTGGCACCATTAAGCAGCAAGAAACCTTGGCTCCAGGCAAAGGCACCTTCCTTTGGCGCGATATAGCCATAGCCATCCTTACGGAGGTTATAGCCAGTCGAATCCCACGTCAGGCCAAGCTCAGCACCGTTAGTTTTGAATGCAGCCTGCGCTTCGTTTTCACCGCTCCAAAATTGAGCAATGTTCTTCTTGTGCTTGGTGGCTTCTGCAAGAGCGATGTCCCACAGCTTCTTCATGTTTTCTTCGTTCTTGTAACCATCAATCCAAGGCATTGGCAGTTTGCCTTGCGCATCAAGCACACGGCCCATGGCAGCAAGCGATGAGTGACCACGAACAGTTACTTTGCCAACCATTGTGTCGGCAAACAAATCTGCCAAACTGGCTTTGCCATAAGCACCATTAGGATAAGTCTTGGCATTAAAGGTCAAGGCTTCTGTACCCCAAACTGATGGCAAGAAATAACGTTTGCCTTCGATGTCGCCAGCACTGCCAGCTTTTGCGCCAGGAACACTGTCAAGATAATTGTCAGTGGCGACCTTTTTCAAATCCCAAGGCTGAACAAAACCATCAGAAACCCAGGCTGGCAAGCGGTCAACCGTTGGTTCCATTACGTCTACAGCGCCGGAAGCAATCGCTGTTTTAGCATCAGCGCGCATCGCGTCCTGGCTGTCTACTTCCTTGAAGTTCACCTTAATGCCAGTGGCTTTTTCAAAGGCTGGCATAACCTTGGCCTTCAAATCATCATAGCCCGACCAGCCTTCAAAGTTCAGTTCGCCCGAAGATGAGAAAGCGTTCGTTACCGTGAGTGGTGCAGCAAAACCCACCGCGCCAAAAGCAACGGCAGATTTCAGCAGGCGGCGGCGCGACACCATAGCGGCGCGAACCAATCCTTGCGTATCATTCAGTTTTGTCATGTTTTTGCTCTCCTTGCAAATACCGTCATTCATCTCCGACTACTGCCGGATATAGCGATATTATGGGGGACTATGACTCTAGTACGACATTGTTGCAATCCCCTTGAAGAGAGGTTTAGCTTTGTTACAAACCTGAATTCGGTCTGACACAGGTACCACATAAATTTAGGCAAGAACCTGAAGTTCCTTCAAAATAGCCTCACCCATGTGCGTGGTGGAGGCATTTGCAGGTTTATCGCCAGCGATATCTTTAGTGCTTAAACCTGTGGCCAAAACTGCCGAAATAGCCTTATCCAACGTATCTGCCCATTCGCCTAACCCAAATGAATAGCGCAGCGCCATGCCGAAGGATGCAATCATGGCTATGGGGTTGGCAGCGCCCGTCCCCGCAATATCAGGCGCAGAACCATGCACAGGCTCATAAAGCGCTTTACGCCGCTTGGTTTTAACATCAGGCGCACCGAGCGAGGCTGAGGGCAACATACCAAGCGAGCCCGTCAACATCGCCGCCACATCTGACAGCACATCGCCGAATAAGTTATCCGTCACGATCACATCATATTGCTTGGGCCAGCGCACCAACTGCATCGCGCAATTATCAGCCAGAACATGCTCGAGCGAGGCTTCGGGATATTCTTCTTTGTGAATGCGAGTTACAATCTCATGCCAAAGCACACCCGTCTTCATCACATTGCGCTTTTCAGCTGAAGACACTTTATTCTTACGCGTTTTAGCCAGTTCAAATGCCACACGGGTAATGCGCTCAATCTCAAACGTATCATAAACTTGCGTATCAATGCCGCGCTTCTGGCCATTGCCAAGATCAGTGATGGTTTTGGGTTCTCCAAAATATACCCCACCGGTCAATTCGCGCACGATCAAAATGTCGAGGCCCTCAACCACATCACGCTTCAGCGATGACGCATCAGCCAAAGCCGGATAACAAATCGCTGGTCGCAAATTAGCAAACAGGGCCAAATCTTTACGTAGGCGCAGAAGACCAGCTTCCGGCCGCACATCATAAGCCACCGTGTCCCACTTCGGCCCACCAACAGCACCAAACAAAACCGCATCGCAGGCCATGGCCTTAGCCATATCACCTTCCGAAATTGCCTTACCGTGGGCATCATGAGCACAGCCCCCAACCAGCCCGCGGTCAGTTTCAAACATGGCAATGCCTTGTTCGCTGAACCAGGCCAAAATCTTCTCAACTTCGGCCATGACTTCTGGTCCAATGCCATCGCCGGGCAACAAGAATAAATTATAGGACGCCATGATTAATTCCTTGATTATAGCGGCCAGCCTGTAGCACAAACGTAAAAAAAGCAAAGCCCGCTGTCATATAAAAGACAGCGGGCCCCACTCTCAGAATTAAAAATGTAATCCTTTACTTCCAGGCCAGAAATTACATCTTTGGCAAAAGCACCTTGTCAATCACGTGGATCACGCCGTTTGATTGCTCAACGTCGGCAATCGTTACATTGGCAACACCACCAGCTTCGTCAGTCACAGTCACTTTGTTGCCATCAACCTTCAAAGTAAGTTCACAGCCGCCAACGGTCTTCACCTTATGCATGCCGCCATCGTCTTTCACCATTTTCATCACATCAGCAGCCATTGCCTTTGCGCCAACTACGTGACAGGTAAGGATTTTGACCAACTTATCCTTGTTTTCGGGCTTCAGAAGCGTGTCCACAGTGCCTGCGGGCAAAGCCGCAAACGCTTCATTAGTTGGTGCAAAAACTGTAAATGGACCAGCGCCTTGCAGCGTTTCAGCCAAGCCAGCAGCTTTCACAGCGGCAACCAGCGTGGTGTGGTCTTTAGAGTTCAGAGCATTTTCGATAATATTCTTGGTCTTCAACATGGCGGAACCGCCAACCATTGGGTTATCAGCTAAAGCTGTGCCGATTGAAATGGCAAAAAATGCACTCGCAGCAGCAGCAAGAAACGTTTTACGGGTAATATTCATTTTGTTCTCCGATTGTTTTCCGCCCCTTATGTGACGGTCAACGAGATATACGGAATTGCCAGAAAAAAGGTTTCATCTTCGGTTCATTATATTTTCAAATTTTAAAACTGGCTATAAAGCACCCATTTAAGTTAGTGATAAATTCTATGGGCAGTTAAAAACCAAACGGTTGCGAGGAACTCATCTAAATGCAGATTCATGCGTTAGGCGCAATTCCCTCAAAAACGTCCTACGACATCGTTATCATCGGCGGTGCCATCATGGGTTCCTCCACCGCTTGGTTTTTGACCAATAATCCCGATTTTGGAGGATCTATTCTGGTTGTCGAAAAAGACCCTACTTATGAAAAGGCTGGAACCACGCTTAGCAATTCTTGCATTCGCCAACAATTTTCAACCGAACTTAATGTGCGTATTTCACAGTTTGGTGCCGAATTTTATAAGAACCTGCGCTTTTATATGGGCGGGGATGAACGCGTGCCGCACCTTTCAATTTACAACTTTGGCTATTTGTATTTGGCAGACACTGAAGGTTTTGCTGACGTTCTGCGCGAAAATCAAAAGGTTCAACAGGCAGCCGGTGCCGCAACCCAGTTGCTGACACCGTACGAAATTCAACACAACTATCCCTTCTACAACACGGACGATCTTGTGCTGGGCAGCATTAACCGCATTGATGAAGGATATTTTGACGGCTCTACAATGTTTGATTGGTGGAAACGAACAGCACGAGAACGAGGCGCAGAATACATAACTAACGAAGTGGTCGCCATGACCAAAAATATAAACGGTACAAGCGTCGAAAGTGTTACGCTCAAATCTGGCGAAGTTATTTCTTGCGGCCAAGTTGTCAACGCCACAGGCACACGCGCCGCACTCACCGCCAAAATGGCCGGGATTGCTTTGCCAATAGAACCACGCAAACGTTATACATGGATTTTTAAAGCCGAAAAGCCACTGGATGTAGATTTGCCGCTGACGATTGATCCATCAGGTGTGCATGTGCGTGAAAATGGTGGTGGCACTTATTTGGGTGGTGGCCACGCAGATATTGACCCCGCCGTTGATTATGACGATTTTTCGATGGATTATTCCCTGTGGGAAAACTATATTTGGCCCACCATCGCCACGCGCATCCCACAGTTTGACGCCGTGAAAGTCACCAGCGAATGGGCCGGCCATTATGATTCAAATGTGTTGGACCATAACGCGGTCACCGGCCCGCATCCGCAGATTAAAAATTTCATTTTCCTGAACGGATTTTCCGGCCATGGTTTACAGCAATCGCCTGCCATGGGCCGCGCCACATCGGAATGGCTGACCTATGGCAAATACAAATCGCTTGACTTGACACCCTTCCACTTTGACCGCATCGCCCACAACGCACCGATTATTGAAAAAGCTATCATATGAAAAAACTCGTTCTTACCGGTGCGGCGGGCCGCCTTGGTTCATATCTACGTGAACCACTTTCCAAGTTATGCGATGAATTGGTATCATCAGACATTGTTGACGGCATTGGCAAACTTTATGCAGGCGAACGTTATCAGCGCGCTGATCTTACTAAATACGATGAAATTCACGCGCTTCTGGAAGGCGCAGAAATGGTCATCCACTTCGGCGCAATTGGTGACGAAGCTCCATTCGAAACACTTCTCGGCCCCAATTTTATTGGCGCATACAACGTCTGGGAGGCAGCTTATCAGCAAAAGCTGCGCCGAGTAATCTATGCCTCATCCATTCACGCCGTCGGCATGTTTAAGCGCCAGGAATTTATTGGCACCAATGTACCACACAGGCCCGACACAATTTATGGCCTTGCCAAATGTTTCGCCGAAGATTTGGCCAGCCTCTATTGGGATAAACGGCAGTTAGAATCAGTCTGCCTGCGCATCATCTCGGCTGCACAAGTCACCAGCCCGCGCGCCCTTGGCACCTGGCTCAGCTATGATGATCTGATCCACTTGGTCACCCGCGCCATTGACTCGCCAACGACGGGCTTTTCGGTGATCTATGGTGTGTCGAATAATGACCGTGTACCCGTGGATAACAGCAATGCGACATTCCTCGGCTATCGCCCAAAAGACAACGCCGAACAATTTGCCGCCAAAATTCTGGCCGAAGCCCCACAGCCCCCGCCCAAATGTACCACGGCGGTGCCTTCGCATCAGTGCCACTCGGCAACAGCGGTGTTGCACAGATGAAAATTGTGGATGATAAAAAGCAGACCTGACCACGCTTGATGGCCGGAGACAAATTGCGCTTTCAGCTATGTCAATTGCCTTAACCGTCTGCTCCATATTTTAGGCAACAGCACGGCTCAATGCGCAGTGGCTCCATAGCTCAGACAGTGCCTTGGTCAAATTCGCTATGTCTTCATCAGTGTGAAACGGTGATGGGGTAATGCGCAGGCGCTCTGTACCTTTTGGAACGGTAGGATAATTGATGGGTTGAATATAAATGCCATACTGATCCATCAACACATCACTGATCATTTTGCATTTTGCAGCATTGCCCACCATCACAGGGATGATGTGGCTTTCATTGTCCATCATTGGAATGCCAATGGCTTTAAGCGATGCCCTAACCTTGCTCACGGCGCGGCGATGGCGCATGCGCTCAATTTCACTTTCTTTCAAATGACGCACAGAGGTGCGCGCGCCAGCAGCAATCGCGGGCGGAAGTGCTGTGGTAAAAATAAAGCCCGATGCAAAGCTGCGCACATAGTCACAAAGGATTTTTGATGCGGCAATATAACCACCAATAACGCCGTAGGCCTTGCCCAGTGTGGCTTCAATCACCGTGATGCGGTCCATCAAGCCTTCGCGTTCTGCAATACCGCCACCGCGCGGGCCGTACATACCCACGGCATGAACCTCATCAAGATAAGTCATGGCTCCATATTTATCCGCCAAATCGCAAATGCCTTTGATGTTGCCAATGTCACCGTCCATCGAATAGACAGATTCAAAGGCAATAAGTTTGGGCTGGTTCGCAGGGATTTCTTGCAGATGCTTTTCCAAATCCACCATGTCATTGTGTTTAAAAATGCGGCGGGCGGCGCGGCTGTGTCGAATACCCTCGATCATTGAGGCATGATTGCCGGCATCAGACAAAATGACGCAATTGGGAATGCCGGCCCCAAGTGCGCTCAACGCTGCCCAATTGGAAATATAGCCCGACGTAAACAGCAAGGCTTGTTCTTTGCCATGGAGATCGGCCAACTCCTCCTCAAGCAGGACATGCTCGTGGCTGTTACCTGAAATGTTGCGTGTGCCCCCCGCGCCTACACCGTAAGCGCGTAAGGCATCACAGGTTGCTTCAACTACTTTGGGATGCTGCCCCATGCCCAGGTAATCATTGGCGCACCAAATTGTCACGTCTTGCGTTGCGCCATCCTTATAGCGCCGCGCCAATGGAAAATGCCCAGCTTTACGCTCCAGTTCGGCAAACACTCGGTAGCGGCCTTCTTGACGCAATTGATCCAATTCGCCCGCAAAAAAACTCTCGTGATCAAAGCTATCGGACGTCATAACAAGGCTCGAACACGGCGTGATGATGTTAGTGGGTTGGGTTTTCATGTCAGTATTATGCGGTACCTCGGGCTTTATTGAAAGTGCTCAAGTCCACAATTTTTCGGTGGTCAAAAACAGCATTGGACATATATGCAAAAAGGCCAATGACTGCAAGTACGGTACCATGGTGGTTCAACCGTTTCCGTCATACCACGACCTATCAATTAACGTATTGATTTGTTTACGTTTTAATGAAACATCAGGTGAGAAAAACAAAAGTCTGTATTGGTAACCGTCTGCGCCGTTCGGTGCCCCGCGGTTTACGCGTTTAACAATTAAAAAAATTGTTAGAGCGTTATTTTGCCGTGTTGCTTTTCGTCTAAATCGGGCCGCTCACCTTTGACATAAGCTTTCGCGGCTTCAAATGCGTAACTGATGCCTTGCATTCCTGTCGTATCCCAATACTTAGCCTCCTGAGGTAAAACCTTGAGGATGCGCAGAGATGGATCCGTCTTTCCCTTTGGAAACCACACTTTCCACGCTTCCGACCAAAGTCTGTTAATCAGCTCTTGATCCTGCACCACAACGCCTGTTCCATTAAGCGTAACGAATTTCAATTTGCCCTGAAATATCAAGGTCAGGGAAGCATCTTTCTCAATCTCATCTACTTTTGAGGATGGCGCTCCGGTAACGAAAAAAATTTCACCATCTTCTGCTAATTCGGCCACACGCATGGGACGCGAATGCAAGGCACCGTTTTTAGTATTCGTAACAAGCATTGCCGTATCAAATCCCTCTAACAGATCATGCAAGCGGTGTCCGGCAAAATTTTCCATGGTATGCTCCAGCTAAAATACTTCACTGCAACCACAAAACGTTCAGTTCCGTGATTGGTTCCGTGGCATAAATGCTCATAAGGAATGCAATGGGAACCTTTGCGAAGATATTTTATTAAGTTAGTGCAGTTCAAAGATAATCTCGCAATTTTCTTATTTCAATCTTTGAACATCCGTAATTCTTATAAGGAATAAATGGACTGTGTCTCCAGGCTTAAATTTTGAGTCTTGGCTTTGCCCCAACGAGCACGGTCTGTTTTGCGTGCCCGGCAATTTCTATATCGACCCACATGATCCCGTGGAAAGGGCTGTAATCACCCACGGCCACTCCGATCACGCGCGAGGCGGTCATCAAAACGTTTTAGCGACACCAGAAACCATCGCAATTATGAACTTGCGACTGGGTTTGGGCGCTGGTCGCGTTCAACAGACTTTAAGCTATGGGCAAACGCTAAATATTGGTGATGTTTCAATAAAGTTTGCGCCCGCTGGTCATATCTTGGGGTCGGCTCAAGTATGCATTGAATATAAAGGTCTCAAAGCTGTCATTTCGGGTGACTATAAGCGCCATGCCGATCCCACGTGTCAGTCGTTTGAGGTTATTAAGTGTGACCTCTTTGTTACAGAAGCGACTTTCGCGCTTCCCGTTTTTCGACACGAATCGGATAATCACGAAATTGAAAAACTATTGCAATCACTGCAACTGTTTGATCAGCGCACACATCAGATTGGGGTTTACGGCCTGGGCAAATGTCAAAGGTTGATAGTGCTGCTGCGCCGCGCTGGCTATTCAGCACCAATCTGGTTGCATGGTGCGATGAAATCCATGTGTGACTATTATGAGAGCCGCGGCATTGATCTGGGTGATCTCAGATTGGTAAGCGACGCGACCGATAAGTTACCTGGACAAATTGTGCTTTGTCCGCCGGCCAGTTTGGGTGATCGGTGGAGTAGACGCTTCACCGATCCGCTGCTTGGTTTTGCTTCGGGATGGATGCGCATCAGAGCCCGCGCCCGACAGCGCGGCGTAGAGCTTCCCTTGATTATTTCAGACCATGCGGATTGGCCCGAATTAATCCAAACAATAAATGAGGTGGGTGCTGGTGAGATTTGGATCACACACGGGCGCGAAGATGCACTGAAACTCAAATGCGAAGAACTTGGATTGAAAGCCCGCGCCTTGGCGTTGGTCGGTTTTGAAGAGGAGGGCGAATGAAAGCCTTCTCCACTTTGTTAGACCGACTTAGCTATGCGCCTGGCCGTAATTCCAAGATAGCACTTCTGGAAAACTATTTTCGAAACACTCCTGACCCTGATCGAGGCTATGCGCTAGCTGCTCTTAATGAAGAACTGAGTTTAGGTTTGCAGACCCGCAAACTTTTACTACAGCTTTCTCAAATTCACATCAGCGAGCCCCTGTATCGATTGAGCAGAGATTACGTCGGAGACTCTGCTGAAACATTATCGTTGTTATGGCCAGACCATCCGGTAGCCGAAGCGCCGCGGTTGTCTGAGGTAATAGCGCTAATCCAAATGCAACCTCGACAAAATATTGGTTCGTTAGTTGCAGCTTGGCTTGACCGTCTCGATGTTAACGGACGCTGGGCCCTGCTTAAGTTGCTAACAGGGGCGATGCGAACCGGCGTTTCAGCACGAATTTCAAAATTGGCATTGGCCCAGGCATTTGAAAAAGACGTTGGTGAGATCGAACAACTCTGGCACGGCTTAAAGCCACCATATCTGGACTTATTTGCCTGGTTGGAAAACCGCGAACCTATGCCAGACGTCTCCAACGCGGTCATATTCCGTCCGGTAATGTTGTCTCACCCCATGGAAGAAAAGGATTTGGTGGCACTCGATCCAAGCCAGTATCAAATAGAGTGGAAATGGGACGGTATCAGGGTTCAAATTGCCAGTGGAACACATGGAAGCAAACTATTTTCGCGCACCGGAGACGATATATCGCCAAGCTTTCCAGAGTTTCAAAACCTAAAATTCAACGCAACACTTGACGGCGAATTACTGGTTGGCAGCAATGGAATTGTCGCACCCTTTCAAGATTTGCAGCAGCGCTTAAATCGGAAAGTTGTAAGTAAAAAATCACTGGATTCTTACCCGGTCTTCATTCGCCTCTATGACACACTTACGCTGAACCGGGAAGACTTGCGCAATTTGCCGCTGTGGCAAAGACGCAAACGACTGGAAAACTGGTTTGTCGAAACCCGACCTATGAATATGGATTTGTCAGAAATTCTCAATTTTACCGATGTCAATAAACTGCGAGAAATTTGGAGCTCCACTCGTAAAGAAGGTATCGAAGGTCTTATGTTGAAACGCCGTGACAGCCTATATGTGTCTGGCCGTCCCAAGGGCCTTTGGTGGAAATGGAAACGCGAGGCTTTGACAGCCGATTGTGTTTTAATCTACGCGCAACGCGGCTCTGGCAAGCGTTCATCATTCTATTCGGATTATACATTTGCTGCGTGGGACGAGTCAGTAACGCCGCGCCAACTTGTGCCAGTAGGTAAGGCCTATTCAGGCTTTACCGACGCTGAATTGAACAGACTTGACCAGTTTGTAAGAAGTCACACAACAGATAAATTCGGTCCGGTCCGCCAACTTGAAGCGAAGCTCGTTTTTGAAGTCGCTTTTGATGGCATCCAACTATCCAAAAGGCATAAGTCAGGTGTTGCCATGCGCTTTCCACGCATTTCGCGCGTGAGATGGGATAAGCCTGCTGCGGATGCCGACAGCGTTCAATCATTACTGGCCCTCATAAATTGAGCCATATTTTACTCATCAGTGTGGTGTTTTCAACAAGCCTAAAATTTTCGGCTGAGAAAACGCGATTCCTTTAGCCCAAATCTCCACAGCTCTTCCTTCGCACGACTAATCCCAATGCGGCGACCAATGGCTACGTCTGCAGCTTGACCCTGCGCCAGTTTAAAAGGCAATTGCATAACACTCAGCCCGTCTAAACTGGCCGTTACCTGCAATGCCTGAGACAATCGACCCGGACCTGCACAAAGAAATCGAATGTCTGAAGTGGCTCGCCATTGACGCATGGCATCAATTCCGAACTTTGGTTCAATCGCGCGAAGCAGCACGGCACTGCCTCTTTCACAAACAATATTTAAGCAAAAGTGTTTTCCGTAGGAGCGGTATACGTAAGCATGTCCCGCTGGGCCAAACATAGAGGAATTGCGAAGCGTCTGGCCACGATAGCTGTGCGACGCAGAATCACTATCGTGGTAGGCCTCAGTTTCAACGATAATACCGCCGACCCCATCTATGCAAAACGTAAATCCTATTAGTTGCCGCGCAACCTCGACTACGTGTTGATTGAAAAATGATCTATTCAAAATTTTCTATCCAATATTCAACGTTTTAAACACGTACGTTGTTGGGTGTCGAGAGTCCTATGCCAGAGAAGTATTGTTGGTTTCGCTGGCAGTATCCTTTGTTGTTGAGACTTGGAATATTTGTAACAGCCACTGCAATTGAGCTTGCAAGCGCTAACTTGTCATTGCCCAAACCTCACGCGCTGAACGTATATTTGTCCATTGTCGGAAGTGAATTGGCAACAGACAAATGTCTGCCACAGACTAGCGCTAGGGGAACTATTCGCTTTGCGCGGCGTTTAAGGTGATTATAACGCGGAGGAAGAAATAATGACGTCCCCAAAAGATCACGATGAAACGTTAACCAACGTCAACCCCGAAGCAGTTGCTAAATTTGCGCAGTCTGCACGTGCCGAAACCGTTGAAGAGGCACGCACCGGAGTGGATGCAACGATCGAAACGGCGGCAATTCCAACTGATCCCAAATTGCAACATAAAGCGGCCACCAAAGTTCTGCGCGAAGGGGTGATCGGCGATGATGAAGGTTCAGAAGAATTGATTAAGAAGCTCCCCGATCCAATCCTCGATCATCATTGACGCTATGAAAGCCTAAACTCCCGCTATATTTGTCGGCAGTGAAAGCGCAAGTCAAAGACAATTGAACGAGTTCCAATTGCGCCTATAGTTATCGTAGTTAACGACACTTTGGCCGTTAGGGTGAAGTGATCCGAGGGCTAAGATACGTGGCGAATACTCAACCATACTCTCATCTGCATGACGCGATGTTGAAGTAGTATGTGGCAAGCATCCAGTCTCATTTTGGTTATTCTTCATATAAGTGTTTCGGGCTGTGTTTCGGCTCATATTCTGATCAACAAACGCAATGTGCATTCCGCCATTGGTTGGATTGGATTGTGTTGGCTTTCACCGTTCGTCGGAGCATTGCTATACATCGTATTTGGTATCAACCGTATTCAGCGCCGTGCCAGAATTTTGCGTCGGTCAGTGAAGCACCCACCGCTGCGATCGCTGGGCGGCCCTTCACCCCAGGCACCTTACGCTGGTCTAAAGGCGGCAGTTGGTGCGCTAACGAACCAGGACCTGGTCAGCGCCAATATCTCACTACCTCTCCACAACGGGGATGACGCCTACCCCCAAATGCTGTCTACCATTAATAATGCCAAAACAACCGTAGCGCTGTCTTCTTATATCTTCCGATCCGATAGAATTGGTCGAGAGTTTATTGATGCTTTGATGAAGGCGCTTAAACGTGGAGTTGAAGTGCGGGTCCTTCTTGATGGATTTGGAAGTGGCATTTTTCTGGCTACTACCTTTCGCCTCTTCCGCGAAAACGGAATTCCGGTTGCCCAGTTTATGGGCTCAATTTTACCCTGGAAAATACAATTTCTTAATTTGAGGTTACACAAGAAAATTCTCATCGTGGATGGCGTCACCGCTTTCATCGGTGGATTGAATATCGCTGACGAAAACACTGGTCGTCACCGTCGCAAAATCATCGTACGTGACACCCATTTCAAAATCACGGGGCCAGTTGTAAAACAAATAACGGCAGATTTTATTGATGATTGGCTATTTGCAACCGGCGAGGTTTTAGTCGAAGGCGTGTGGAATCCCGATACCCAGGAAGCCGGAACAGTGGACTCTCGCGTTATTGTATCCGGGCCAGACCAAGATACCGAACAGTTATCCCTTGTCTTACTTTCGGCAATCTCTGCTGCGAAGAAATCCATAAGAATAGCCACCCCCTATTTCTTGCCGGATGAACAGTTAATGACGGCCCTGCAATTGGCAGCCACGCGCGGTGTGGATGTGCGGATTGTAATTCCCAAACTTAACAATCATCCCCCGATGGGTTGGGCCATGAACGCCCATATGATGCCTCTTTTGCAAACAGGTTGCCGTATTTGGCAGGCACCCTTGCCATTTGATCATTCCAAGTTAATGACAGTAGATAATGCATGGTGCTTGTTTGGCAGTCCGAATTGGGACAGACGCAGTCTACGCCTCAATTTCGAAATGGCCATTGAGGCCTATGATCCGCAATTGGCTGTTCAGCTGTCTGCAATTATTGACGATAGTTCTGTAACACCACTCACATCACAGGAATTGGAAGCACGTTCATTCGCCGTGAAATGTCGCGATGCAGCAACCAGACTTCTAATGCCCTATCTTTAATTCTATAATGACCTCAGGCCCATGAAAATTGTATCATACAACATCCACAAATGTCGCGGAGTTGATGGATTAGTCAAACCTGAGCGTATTGTGGCCGTCATTAAAGAAATGGGCGCGACCCTTGTGGCACTTCAGGAAGTAGATCACCGCATCGGAGCGCGAACCGGACTTCTGAATCCACAACTGCTTGAGAGCGAAACCGGGCTTACACTTTTGGCTCAGTCTGAGATTGTTGATGGCCATGGCTGGCATGGCAACGCACTGCTGGTGAGGGGCGACATGTTACATTATCACCGCGTGCGTTTAAAGCTACCCGGTATGGAGCCACGAGGCGCGGTGTTCGCTGAACTGGATCTCGGCGAAGGAAAGTTTCGGATCATTGCGGTTCATCTTGGTTTATTAAGACGTTCGCGTATAAAGCAAGCTAAATTCCTTCTCGATACATTTCATAGCTTAAAGCCAATGCCAACAATCTTGTTGGGTGATTTCAACGAATGGCGCCGCGTGAGACGCTCGGCCTTAGCAGTGCTTGAGCCGGTGTTTGGCACATCACCAGTGGTGTCGAGTTTTCCTTCGCGTCTTCCGATTTTCCCATTGGACCGGATTCTCGACTGGCCGCCCGGGTTAATTTCACATCTTGCGGTTCATAATACTCCACTCGCTCGAAAGGCATCCGACCATTTGCCTCTGATTGCAGAAGTCAATTTGAAGTGAACTCTTGTTATGAGCTTTGTAAATAAATCAAAATCTATTTAAATTAGCAGTGATCAATCGGCAGCTAAAACAAGTTAATAACCAAGCAATAGCTGATTTATTGAATTGTTTGAAATCGCGCACTGACAAATGCCATGCAAATAACCAAGCCGTGCTCGACCTGGGTTTTAAAATGTTTCGAAATCCGCCATTTTGTTGATTGGCATCAGCGATTTCATAACAGCGACGCATAGAGCTCCAGCTAGAAAACCTCCAATCACATCCGATGGATAGTGCACGCCCAAAAATATGCGTGAAGATCCGATGGCAAGCACGATAATGGTGAAGATCGCCCAAACCACAGTGCGCAACCAGCCCGTTAGAGGATGCGAAACAACAACCGCCAATGCACCATAAAATGCAGTTGCAAACAATGCGTGGCCACTTGGATAGCTAAATGACGAGGGCATCGCATAGGCAATGACTTGATCTGGCCTCGCCCTGTGCACAACCCATTTCATTGCGTTTTCGGTGAAAACGGCACCGATCATAACGAAAGCAATGTAACGACCCGAATCCCATTGCTTAAGTAAAGCTAGAAACAACAACGCCGCGAGTGTAATAAGTGTGAGGACTAATCCTGAACCCAGAAGCGTAACGTCCTCCCAAAACCTGAGCGCACCAGGAGGATCGAAATCAAAGGCAACCTGGCGCAATGCAAGATCAAAAGACTGTGTTCTACCAGTCCAAACTAAAGCCGTAAGGATAATCAGGAAAACGGCGATTGCAAAAGGTGTAATGCGTTTCCTATACATCTATATTTCCGACAAGCTCGGTGCTGGCACTATGACCTGCAACGCTTTTGGCATGCTAACGTATTTAAGCGGCGACCGAAGCTGTATCACCTCGCCGTCGATTGCAACCTGAAGTAAGCGGCGCTTACTCTTAACCGTCAGCCGCGTAACTTCCATCATGACTGCCTCGGCGCTGATATCGCGGCTCAAGATCATTTTCACGCAAGTCGCAATCAAACCCGGTCGTGTCGCCGATTTCGGCATCATGATCCAAATCCGGCCACTCTCGAGAGTGGGCCGCGTCCCAAAAGCGTGAAGACGTGTGTCATATGCGTTGTTGCCCACAAACAACATTGACGTCGTGTGCTGCATCACGTCCCCATTTGCAGGCACAAGTTCTAATGACAGATGCCGAAATCGAAAAAATATACGGATCGATGCCCATAGTGCGGCGGGCCATTTGCTTAACCCCGATTTCTGCAGATGCTCACGCGCTCTGACGATCGAAGGGTAAAGACCCACGCTTGAATTGTTCACAAATACCTGGTCGTTGACTTGGCCTACATCAATTAATTTGACGTGCCCCGCAAGTATCGTATCGACTGCCTTTTCGATGTCAGTCGGGATTTCAAGAGCCCGGGCAAAATGATTGAGCGTACCAGTGGGAATTACGCCTAATTTTACCGCCTTATTACCAACCACTGCAGAAGCCACGGCATTAATGGTGCCATCACCACCTGCAGCAACAATGACATCGTAGTTCTGGCGGATGGCATCGGCGGCCACTGCTTTTGGCGAACTGCCGATGGCAAGTTCAACCATTTTTATCTGAACGCCATGTTTGGCAAAAAGTGCTGCCACAATATTTTTTAACGGTTCGCCAGAAGGGCCAGAACGACTATTA
>JAYVCU010000117.1:0-15145 GCA_043749835.1 Hyphomicrobiales bacterium | reverse complement strand
CGTTCGTCAAGCGAAGATACTGACGCATGAAGACACCTTTGACAACAAATGCAGCAGAAATTAACGATCTGGCCCATGCGGCCAGGCGCTTTCGCACGGTTTTGCAGATGTTTGAAACGAATCTCGACCTGTTGTTCAAAAACTCATCGCTGGCAACGGTGGTTGATCATGGCGCATTAGCCACAGCCTTTTCCAACTGGCGGCAGCGTTTTGACGAAGCCAAATATCTGGCTGATACCAACCGCCATGATTTTGTAATCTATGCGGCAGGCCTGATGTTGAAAGAATTAGTTGAGGCGGCACCGTTGAAAACCCAGCCACGCGCCACAGGCGGAGGCGATATTGCAACGATAACCACCGATCAATTATTAACGCGCTGGCCTGAAGGCTATGCCTATACAAGCTTTTGCCTCTCAGTTGCTGGCGCAATCCTGCGCGAGATGGGCGAAACAGAACCCGAACCCGGCGGCCCATCAGATGATCCGGCATTTTGGGATAGTTTCAAAGAAAACAGCACTGAAAGCCCCGCAACAGCGATTGCGTTTTTTGATTTAGTGTGCGGACAAGAACCAAATTGGGATGCCCCCGACATTCCGTGGATACGCAAGGCGTTTAAGGAAAAGCGGGAGTCACCCAACGGTTAGCGCTTGGCCAGCCGCGCACCCGTTTCACCATCAAAAATAAACGCCCGTGCCAGATTAAACTGCAACGACAATGGTGTATCAATCGCTGCGCGATAATCACGTGCGGCACGGGCAATAATTAATTGGTCACCATTTTTTACTGCCAGCAAAGTTTGGTCACCCGTAGGTTCTAGCGAGTACAGCGGTGCAGTTACGTGCGCCTTCGATTTTGGCACAATCACAACATCCTCTGGCCTAATCCCGAAAACCACATTTGTATGATCCGCATATTTCAAGCCAGAAATCTTTACGCCTGGCCCTGTAAACACACCTTTCAAAACCGCACCCTTGATTAAATTCATTGGTGTTGAACCAATAAAGCCGGCCACAAACATATTGGCTGGATTATTATAGATCTCATCGGGCGTTCCCAATTGTTGAATCTTGCCCTTGTTCATAATCGCAATTCGGTCCGCCAATGTCATGGCTTCGATCTGATCATGCGTGACATAGACCGTGGTTGTCTCCAGCCGCTTTTGAATGTGTTTGAGTTGTGCGCGCATGGAAAGTCGTAATTTGGCATCTAAATTAGAAAGCGGTTCATCCATTAAAAACACTCGTGGTTGGCGCACGATAGCGCGGGCCAAAGCGGCGCGTTGGCGTTGGCCGCCAGAAAGGGCCTTTGGCTTGCGTTCAAGCAAATCCCCCAGTTCAACCATCTCGGCAGCCTTGCGCACCAGCCCGTCCTGCTGATCTTTTGGCACATCGCGCATCCGCAATGGAAAACGGATGTTTTCGTAAATCGACATGTTGGGATATAGGGCATAGCTCTGGAACACCATGGCCACATCGCGGTCACGCGCGTCCACGTCTGTCATGCGCTGGTCAGCGATATGAATTTCACCGCCTGTGGGCATTTCAAGCCCTGCGATCATCCGCATGGTTGTGGTTTTTCCGCAGCCGGATGGCCCCAAGAAGACCATGAATTCTTTGTCTTTGATTTCAAGATCGATAGCATCAACGCCAACGATAGCACCCCATGCCTTCGAAACTTTTTGCAAACTAATAGATGCCATGCGCTTTGCCGCCTTTGCCGATAAATTATTCTTTTCACCACGATTGTAAATATGGTCGCTTTCCATACCACCGGTGCCAGCAACTGTCGTTTATTTCGGTTCTGGAGATGTTACTATTTGGATATCAAAAGTGCAAATGTATCTTTTTTTCTATTGTCAATTCGACGCTGAAATGTCGAAGACATGCTTCATCCCTAGGATTCTCATGCACTAACACACTGGTCAGTTCAGGTGAAATGGGGCCAACTGAATCGGATCGCAGGTGGGCGTTGTAAAATTGAATCACACGCTGAATTGAATAAAAGCTCAGTCGTTAAAATAAACCGGAAATTTAAATCTTGTTGAACTTGTCTACTTCTGGTTTCCAGCGCATGATTCTGATGCCAGATGATGACGACGTCTGATCCCGGGGGCGTCTGGTTTCGTGTTTACTTTCAACAACGATAATCAACGAGGAGGATCATTATGACTAACCACGGGTCAAGGCCGCTGCGCGGTTTGGAAAGCACTCAACAGTCCACAATCGGCACTGCTAAATTCGGTCGCATGTTTAGATGGCTGGAACCGGCACAGTCGCCGAAAAATCATAATGAACAGAAAGAGCTCGAAGCGATCTTCACCCTACTCGCTGAAGAAATGGTGACGACCGAGTTTGCAGGTAATGTGGCAAAAGCCGGTAATCCTCCACCCGACTCTCCGCTTAAACAGCGAGAGCCAGCAGACGAAAATGACACCATTCCTGCCGGCTTCACTTATTTTGGCCAGTTCATTGACCATGATATTACTTTTGATCCTGCATCATTTCTGCAACAGCTCAATGACCCTGATGCAACTGAGGACTTCCGAACACCGCGTCTCGACTTAGATTGCGTTTATGGGCGGGGGCCTGCAGATCAACCCTATCTCTATAATAAAAGCACGGGACGAAGAACTTTTAATGAGGGCACTGCAATCGGCATTGCAGGAAAAGATCGTCGCGACGTTCCGCGACTATCGGCCGATAATACTGCTATTATTGGCGACAAACGCAATGACGAGAATAAAATTGTTACGCAAATCCAAGCGCTTTTCTTACGGTTGCACAACACTGTTTATGCAAAGATCGGCGCACGCCACCAGAACAACGATACTGATGATCGGTTTTCTCAAGCTCAAAGGATCACGCGGTGGTGCTATCAATGGATTGTATTAAACGACTATCTGCCAAAAATTTGTGATGAACACGTGTACCTTAAGATTAAACCGAAAACGAATGATCACAAGGGGCCGGCCTTCAGTCACTATGGCGCGCATGGGGAAGCATATATACCTGTCGAGTTCGCTGTAGCGGCATTCAGGTTCGGTCATTCCATGGTACGCCCCAGCTATTCGCTGAACCATACAATTCAGCAGGGAACGGGCCAGTTTATTGATAAGGATAATGTGGCCCATGCTTTTGCTCGAATTCCAATTTTTGTTGTCAAGCCCAACATGCAGGATGTGTTGGCAACCGACGCTCTCAATGGATTTGGTAATCCCATTCCACCGAATTGGGGAATTGATTGGGGCTTCTTCTTTGGCGAATTGTTGACGCATCCCGATGGGACAGAAAATCAAATACCGCAGCCAAGCTACCGGATTGATACCAAGCTTGTTGATCCGTTAGGAGATTTACCAGAATTTGCCGCTCAGCATTTGGAAAAGTTATTTGTTTCTCTTGCTTCCAGAAATCTATTGCGCGGGGTGAGCATGAGTCTGCCGTCGGGACAACGCATTGCCCGTATGATGGGCCATGAGCCGTTAACAGACGTACAGCTCTGGAATGTTAGATTTGATGGCGATGAAAGCGAATCTTGGACAAAAGGTGCTCAGTTGTTCAACGATAACCGCAAATGGTTAGAAGGTAGCGCTCCGCTTTGGTTTTATATTTTAAAAGAGGCTGAACTTCGTGATCTGCCAAAAGATGTGAGCTCTACACCTGCTCATCACCGCAAGCACTTTACCCATGGACGAAAACTAGGTTTGGTGGGCAGTACAATTGTTGCAGAAACACTGTACGGTTTGGCATGGTCTGATCATTTTTCATTCTTGTTCCAAGAACCAAATTGGGATCCAAGCAAAGAAAACATCCCGGGACTAACGTCCGACATGGATATGTTAGCACTTACAACATTTGTGTATCCCTAGCGGGCAATAGCGCTGCGGCGTGGATTTTTCCGCGCCGCATTTTATCCCTTTACCGCACCCATGGTTAAACCACGTGACAAATGGTTCTGGATTGAGATCACCAACAGCAGAGCCGGGAAGAACGCCAAGAACGAAACCAGCGCAATCGCATTATAGATAATGCCATCGCTTCCGCCTGAGAAATTTGCCAGAGCGACTGATAATGGATAGGCATTCTTCGAAGCGATGATCAGCGTGAACAGATATTCGTTCATTGCGAAAATTGCGGCAATCACGGTGGCGGTGATGATGCCCGGCAAGCACATGGGGATGATGATAGACCACATGATGCGCAAGTCGGATGCGCCATCGGTGCGCGCGGCGTCTTCGATTTCGTGTGGGATATCAACCATGTAGGAGCGGATGATCCACACTACGATGGAAAGATTTGCTGCGGCATAAACCAACATCAACGCCCAGACAGTATCCAGGATATGCAGGCGTGCGAACAAAACAAACATGGGAATGGCAACAGCGGCAGGCGCCATCATTTTCGTTGAGAGAATATAAAAGCCAATGTCTTCGCGGCCTTTGAATTTATAACGCGCCAAAGCATAGGCTGCTGGAATGCCGAGCATTAGGCAAATCACCACACTGCCAAACACGGCCTCAACGGAGTTTTGAAAATATGTGGCTATGGGCCATTCCGCCCAAATCTTGCCCCATGTTTCAGTCGTGATCGTTGGAAAATAAATTGGTGTGGGCGCAATGATTTCGTTGCGTGGCCGCAGAGCGATTGAAGCGAAGAATATAATTGGCAACAAGCAGGCTGCCGCCCACAAAGACAAAACAAATTTCGCAACCCAGGTTGCGGACGTATTTCTGTTCTGCATTATTCAGTTCCAGATTTAAAGAAGCGGCGCACCAGTGTTTGCGAAATTACGATTGTAGTGATGAGTAACAAAACCGATGCCGCCGAGGCATAGCCCTGTTCGAAACTTTTGAACGCGGTGCGATAGATAAAATAGCTTAGTGTCTCGGTGGCACCACCGGGAGATCCTTGCGTGATCACATGCACAGGCGTGAACATGGTGAGAATGTCAATGCCGCGTAGCACTAGTCCGATGGCAATCACCGGGCGGATCATTGGCAGAGAGATGTTGAAGAAAATGCTGCTCCAAGACGCGCCGTCAAGGCGGGCTGCTTCTTCAACTTCCTTATCCACGCCTTGCAGGCCTGCAACGAAGATGATGAAGAGGAAGGGAGTCCACTGCCACACATCAGTGACCACAAGCACACTGCGGGCAAAGCCAGTGGAACCCATGAAATCAATATTGCCGAAGGTTGAGCCTAGGCGCGTCAATAAATCACTAATGATGCGGCCATCATTGAAAATCAACTTCCATAAAAACGAAACGGCCGAAGGCATGAACAACATTGGCAATAGAAAAATAATGCGCCACGCTTTCACCCACGGGTCGCGGTAAACCAGCGCAGCCAGCGCCATCGCAATGGTAAATTCCACGGCGAGTGTGATCGAGCCCAAAACCAAAGTGTTATAAAGGCTCTCCCAAAAAGTTCTGTCGACAATCAGTTCCTTGTAATTATCGAGACCGACAAATTCCAACTTGAACTTGCCCGTCATGGTGCTGCGGTACAGCGCATAGATGCCAGGATAAAGTGTGATGCCAAGGAGATAGATTATTGCCGGAGCCAAAAGAAAATACGGAAATGCATTGCGCATAAACGAGCTGCGACGGCGGATGATATTGGGGGAAATAGTCGACATTTTAAGATTCATTGTTCCATTCAAAACGTCATTCGCCGCGCGGGGGGAATCTATCCCAGAACCAGGAGTGTCGTTTGTGTTGGATTGCCACCTTCGCAGTAAAGACGGCGTCAGAGATTGTGTACAAAATAGAGACGGCAGAGTTTCCCCTGCCGCCCATTATAAAATCAGATTGGTGTTTTCTTGCCTTTACCGATCCACATGCCGGGTTCAACAGCAGCAAAGTTCATGGGGTCTTTGCCTTTGTAGAAACCGTTCTTTGCCATGATGTCTTTAACCTTCACGGCAGCCTGATCCAGCGCTTCCTTCGGCTTCAATTCACCCACAACTACCTTGTTGATGAGGAAACCAATTTCCTGATCGATCTGGAAGCCTTGGGGCAAACGTGGTGCACACCAGGCATAATCCAGCGCTTCCGACCAAACTTTCGCAGGCTGTGAAACACTGCGCAGTTTTTCATTGTGCAGTACTGACTTATAGCCGGGTGCCACGCCATTGGCGTTAGCTTCATTCATCGCCATGATTGAAGCTGAGGTCAAGAACGCCAGCATCAGGAATGCCGCTTCCGGCTCTGGCGATGTGGCGGTGATGCATGATGTTGAACCAGCGATATTTGGCGGTGCATAGGTGCCGCCAGCAACACGTGGTTCATAGATGGTCATAACGTCTTCATTAATCTTGGATTGATCGGGGCGCGTGGCTTGAGTGCCCGAATCCTGCCACGAAATGTTGCATGCGATTTGCCCGCCGAGCCAGGCGGCGCGGTTGGTTGGCCAATCGGCAGCAGCAACACCTTCAATTGCATGCTTCGAAAGCGCTACAATGGTTTCAAGGCCTTTCACGCCTGCATCGCCGTTGAAGATCGGCTCCCACTTATCATTAAACAATTGCAAGCCATGTTGGGCTGCAATGTGCTGCCACGTATAGGTGGCCCAGAAACCACGGGCGCACATCATGCCAATGCCGTTAACCCCTTTTTCGACTTTGTTAAGCTCGGGGGCCAAGCGGATCATATCATCATAAGTGGCAATCGATTTTACACGGTCTACATCGCCACCTAAAACCTTCTTCATGATTGAAGGACGAACGTGTACTTGCTGGAGATCACAATCAAAGGGCAGACCTAAAATGCCCTTGTCGCTCCAATGGCCATAGTTGGCTTGATAGGTTTCGTAGAAATCATCAAATGGCAATTTCCATTTGGCAATATATTCATCCATCGGCTTCAAGAAGCCTTGGGCACCAAAGTCACCGAGCCATGGTGAAAAAAATTGGATTGCATCGAATGAGGCTGTGCCAGACAAGAATTCAGCAACGACCTTATCATACATTGAGTCATCAGGAATGGCGACAAGATCAACCTTAATTCCAGAGAGTTCTGCGAATGGGGCAACGCCGTCTTGCGCTGATTCTTTATCAGCAGCGCCAATGGCGAAGCGAACGGTTTTGCCAGCGTGTTCTTTACGAATAGCTTCCCAATCAGCCGTGCGAATCCAATCTTTTTTTGGATCCCACAACTCATCATTATCGCCCAGCTTGTACTGCTCGCGATATTCTTTCTTCACATACTTCCCGACGTTGATGCTTTTCAAAACATCAGCGGGATTTTTCATCTCAGCAAAAGCACTGTTGATGTTGAACATGTTCACACCACCAATGGCAGCAACGGCGCCGGTGGCCGCCGTGGCTTTTAGAAGTGAACGGCGAGACAGATTATTAGCTATTAACATTTTACTTCCTCCATAATTTTTTTTTAAATTTAGGGCCCACGGTTAGGCATTTTGTGCAAAGCTTAAGGCCAAGGCACGGCACAATTTTTTCAATACCGTGCCTTTAAATAACACAGCAGCAGAAATTTTTACATTTGTAACAAAGTGCACTCACGCAGAGCGCTTCTGTCAAAAAGACTGGGTTAGCGTGACGCGCACGAATCTAAGCCTCCCTAATAGCCGCTATTTTGGTTTTTGGGTAGTTTTTTATAAGTTAACAATTAAAGTACAAAATTATATTTGAAAAGGCAAATGTTTCGTTTTGGAATTTAAAATGTAACATGTGTAATAATGGCAGTATTTTTGTATTGTTCAGGCAATCGTAATTTAAGGGAATTTTTCGTGCAAGTGCCAAATACCCCGATCAGCTCGGCATTGGCCGCATGACGGTTGTGTGCAACTGAAGAGGACAGGGATAACCACGGCTAGCAATTCGTGGGAAACAATTTTCGAGGGTGGACGTCCTTGTAACCGCGCCGGTGAAACTTTTTTAGTGGAGGTTTTATCAAGTTAGAGGTGGGATTTACCGGAGTGTGACTTTAAGGCGAATTAAAAAAACTTGAAATAGGGGCGCGTTACGAATTCAATATGTTCTGCTTCATCTTTGCGGCGCTTCCCGGTTCAACTGCTCCAAAGATTAAACTGCAGGTAAATTGCTGTGCAGCTGCAATGCTCATCACATTTCCCTTTCTCTTTTCCGCTATGTATCCATCGGCCTCTGATGTAGCGGGCAAGAAAAGTCCCAATGCGTCTTGATCCAATGTTCGCGTAATCCAACGCACGCCGCGGGGAAGTTCATCAGGGCGGTGGCTGATCATATCAGCCGATCCGTCTGGCAAAATTTGCATGGAATGGGCCCAGCCCCGCTTGTCTGCTTTGAAAGTAAGGCCCATCACGAGTTCCGGATCGATAGATTTACCGGTCGTCATCTGACGATGAAGTACTGGATTTTTCTGAACGGATTTAATGAACTCGAGATATTCTGGCTTCGGGCTAAAAAATTCTGGCAACGTGTCGCGCACACGGGTGTGCGTGGGATCATCAGACGCTGTGTCTATAATCACGCTTCCATCAACTGGCTTGAAGTTCACATGCGCCAGATACATCACATCCATCGGCGTGGCTTTAAGATTTTTGATGGTGACATGCATTTGCATTATTCCATCCGCTTCATTCAATCGCAGGCGCGGTATGGTGGCATAATTGTCCTTGAAGGCCACCGTGTGACGATATTGACCAGAGACCTCCACATAAGCGCCCTCGTCATCCTCACCCAGCGTGAGTTCGGCCTGTTGATATTTGGCATTGGGCAATTCGCCGTGTAGTGCATGATTGTCGCCCGGCCCTGGGTTGCCCATGGCAGTTGCCCCGCAGTGCAAAAGAAAACCGCCATAATTGCTCAAATAATCTTGGGTATCGACGGGATCATTAAACATCGAGCGCATAGTGAGGCGGCGGCCATAGAAATGCGCATCCCAAATTTGCTGGCCATGATAGGGCAACATTATTATTTCGCCGACTTTATTGACAATGCGCAAGGCGGCAACGCCACTGGCGTAGCGGAAGGCTGACACTTTCAAAACGCCATGGGTTGCGATCAAGGTTTCGGCGCGATTGAATTCAATGGCATTTAAATTCAACGTGGACTGCATGTTATTTCACGGCGCCAGCTGTAAGGCCTTTGACAATGTATTTTTCCAAGAACACCCCGATAAAAATTAGCGGTGCTATGGCTGCGGTGGAAAGTGCGGCCATTGACCACCAGCTTATGCCTTGTGAACCCGTTTGGCTGGCCACCATCACAGGCAAGGTTTTAGCATAAGTGGAAGTGAGCAATGCGGCGAAGAAATATTCGTTCCAACATAAAACAAAAGCCAGAATGAACGCTGCCACCATACCGGGGGCGGCGATTGGGAGAATGATATGGAGGAAGGCGCTCCATACTGTGCAACCATCCACCAACGCGGCCTGATCGAGTTCTGTTGGGATTGTGTCGAACTGGTCACGCATGATCCAAATTACGATCGGCAGCACAGTGAGCGTGTACACCATAATCAGGCCGAAGATATTATCGAGCAAGGCCAGCTCTTTAAATAACACAAGGAAAGGCATTGCCATAACAACAGGCGGTAAGATCAATTGCGAAAGAAAGAAAAACGAAATATCTTTGTTACGCCATGGGCCGAACTTATAGTGAAAGCGGCTAAGGCCGTAAGCCGCCAAGGCACCGATGATGATTGCACATGTGGCACCCCCTAGTGAAACGATGATGCTGTTGCGAAAGCGCAGAAGAAATTCTGCACGCACAGTCGAGATTTGAAAAATTGTATCGGGCGAAAGGCCCAGGGAACGCCAGCCTTTCCAACTGGGATGGAAATCGCCAACCCACGGAATGATGTCACCTTGGGTAACGTTTACTGCGGTTTTGAAGGATGTGGAAATTGTCCAATAGATTGGGAAAAGACAAATAAAAGCCCAGATGATCAACGCGCCATAGATGGCAAGGCGGCTGGTCATAAAGCTGAATCTTGGCCTTTCATGTGATGCATTGCTCATGGATTATTCTCGCGTTGCATCCAGCGACTGACAAATTTCAACAGCAGCGTGACGAAGATGATTATTATGATCAGATATACTTCGGCGATCATTGTGCCATAGCCCACGTTTGAGCGTTCACGGTATTCACGAAAGATAAAGCTTGAGATCGTATCAGTCGTGCCGCCCGGGCCACCGGACGTGGTGTTGATGACGATATCGGCCAGTTTGAGTTGAAAAATAATCCGCAGCACAATGGCCGTAACACTGACGGGCAGCATCAGTGGAAAAGTGATTTGCCAAAAGCTCTGCCAGCTTGATGCGCCATCCACTTTTGCGGCTTCTTGCACTTCTTTGGGTAAAGCTTGCAAACCAGCAAGCAACAAGATCATGAGGAATGGAATCCACACCCAGGCGTCCATCAAAATAATAAATAATACGGCCACCCAAGAGGCGGGAAAAAATACGGGTGAGGCCCAGCCGAAGCTCTGCATCAGCTGCACCATGGGGCCATATTGTGGGGCCATGAGGGATTTACCGATCATCCAACTGACCGCTACGGGGCTGAGCATAAACGGCAAAAGGAAAGATACGCGGAAAAATTTGCGTGCCTTGATATCGGCATTCAGCAACATGGCCAGGCCAAAGGCCAGCGCATATTGGCCGAGAACGCTCAAGACATAATACGCCATATTGAGCAGCGCGTTCCAGAACGTTTTATCGGCAATAAGTTGGCGCAGATTATCGAGGCCGTTGAGTTTCGGCGGGTCAAAGGCCGAGAGGTTCCAATTGGTGAAGGCGATGAGAACGCCAAAGATCGTGGGAAAAATCACCATGGCAACGGTGAAAAGCACAGCCGGCAAAATGAAGAGTACGCGTTTGCCAGATTCGCCATTGATGGTCACTTGGCCAGCGCAGATGGCAGCTGACCATAATAAATAAGCATAGAGCACTGGTCGCCAGTTTTCAAAGCCGAATGAAATGACGCTTGCTGAAAAAAGGCTTTGCATAAGGGCAAATCCCACCAGCAAAAGCGAGGCAGCAGCGATCAGGATGCGGCCAAGATTTTTACGTTGTGCCGATATATCTTCTGCACTGAGTTCAAAAATTTGGGAAGGTGGTGTCGTGGTTTTGGACATAAAATTCCGTTGTTCTTACCCATCAGGAACGGCAAAGACTGAAGCTAAGAGTCCTCATCCCCCCTGCGCAACGTTCTCCTGTTTGCTGTGCAGCAAACAGGAGAGGTCGAATTTGACGACCTTATCCCGCGCTTTTTTACATGGGAGAAGGTGCTGGTGAGCAGATGAGTGTGCAACACACGTTGCCCTCTTGGTTTACATTCCCAATGACGCTTTGTAGAGTGCCACTTGCTTATCGCGGCCGATGCCATCGGTAATTTTTTCCCATGATGCAGCGATTGCATCAGCCCCCTCCTGGACTTTCATCTTGCCAGCATAAATCTGCGAGAGGATGTCTTCGGCGGCGCTGTAGTATTGGAAGATGCCGGGGATGCGTGGTTCGATCGCAGCATTTGGATGATTGTAAGAGTCGAATTGTGAAGCGAGGTAGTTCGTGATGAAGGGTTTGTCATAACCCGCTGCCACCCATTCATCGATGTTGTGTTGGCTGTTGCGGTAGCATTGGAAGCCTGATGGATAGGCGGCACACCAGAGGGCAAGATCTTTGCCACCGAGATGGGCCGCAGCACTCCAAGCTGCTTTTTGTTTAGCGGCATCCTTGTCAACACGTGCCATTACATAAATGCCCCAGCCGAGATAGGCCATGTTGGGCGCGAAGTTTGGCCCCGAGGCCAGCTTATCCCATTTGGCGGTTTTGGCGTTGTAAACATCATCTGAGCCAGGAAGGATCGAGAAGGCCGATTTATCGCCAACAACTGAGCTATCGCTAGTCTTGGCGTTCGAGCCAATGTCACCCCACCATGCCAGCATCGAACCTGTACCAGCTAAAAATTGCTGGAAGCCAGTTGTACCCGGATCAGCGTTCAACTGGTCAGCAGGTTCTGAGGGTAAGGCATCAACAACATCTTGGATGGCTCGCACCCAAGCCGGGTTGTTAACCCGTGGCTTCATTGTATCGGCATCAAACAGCCACGCTTTGTCCTCGGGGTGCTTGGCATAGGCTGTAGCGCGTGAGCCCAGGAAGTAGAAAGCGAAGCCGCCCCAGCCTTTGGTTGGGTCAAGATAACCGTAAGCATCTTTGCCGCCGATTTTTTTGCCCTTCAGGAACTTGGTCACTTCTTGTACTTTTTGCCAGGTTTTTGGAACTTCCCAAGCACCCTTGTGGCCTTCGCTGGCCCATGCCTTGGCAAGTTCCGCATCGGCAAAATAATCGGTACGATAGTTAAAGTTGTGGCAGTCACCATCAATTGTTACCCGGTATTGCTTACCGCCCCAGGTTCCCACGGGCGCTTGGAGATAATTCACAATGTCTTTGAAATCGAGCTGGTCATAAACCCACTTCGGCATTTCTGAAGCGAGGCCTTTGCCACACACGTCACCTTCAAAAGGCGCACCCATTTCAATGATGTCGAAATCAACTGTGCCAGTGGCAATCGATTGTTGCAGACGGGCGTTATAATCGGCTTGGGCCAAATCGATCCAATTGATCTTGGCACCCGTATAAGCTTCCCATGGCTTCAAGAAACCACGGAACAACAAGTTATGAAGGTTCTGGTTGTTCAGGCCCATGAAGGTCAGCTCAACGCCTTTGAATTCACCTGGCTTGATCGTGGCTTTGGTCGCTCCCAAAGTCATTTCTCCAACTTTCTGCCAATCAGCATCTGTTGGTGAGCCTTTGCCCACGCCGGGAATTTGCAGAATCTGTTTGCGCAGGTCGTCTGCCGCAGTCGCTGTAGTTGACTGGGCAACCATGCCGATGCCGCCTGCCACTGTAGCTGCTGAAGCCGCAGCTGTGCTTTGCAGCATAACGCGGCGGTTCATCACCAATTGGTTATAAAAATCTAGTTTCATAGAACTTCTCCCATTTTGTTTTTGGACGTCAGCGCTGCTGTTCGCAGATGTGATTTTTGCAAATTTCGTTTAGCGAGCGAGTGCACACTATGCGCAGCTTTTTACGCGAGTCAATTCTCTCAAAGCGCTTTGGCGAAAAAACATCACGAATTTTATCCTTTTGTTTTTTGTGCAATGCACAAATTTAAAGTTCAAATTCTGAAATAATTATTTCTCGGTGACGTGCGCCATCAAATCTTTGTTACGCTCATAGAGGTCTGTGAAAATTTGATAGTGCTTGGCATAAATAGAGGCAGACTCTTGGCTTGGTATAATTTGCTCGATAATGGGATTCCAGCCGTTGATGTCACCTGGCTCAGCGTCGCCCAGCGCGATTGCTGCCAAAAAGGCATTGCCATAAGACGCGCCAATGGATTTCTCGCGTAGCGTTTGCGCCTTTGCGCTGATATCGGAGGTGGCTTGCAACCAGACCTTATTTTTGGTTCCGCCGCCCACTGCAAAGATGTTGCGCGGGGTTTCGCCTACAGCACCGAACGTTTCCAGCGCATGGCATGTGCCAAAAGCAATACCTTCTAGGAACGAGCGAAACAAATCGCCACGATTATGCGTCAGATTTAGCCCGAAGATTATGCCTTTGGCGGAGGTATCATGAATGGGGGTTCGCTCGCCTGAAAAGTAAGGTAGCGTAACCAAGCCGTGCGCGCCCGGCGGCGAAGACTGGGCTTCGGCAGAAAGCTTTATAATCGCTTCGGCTGGGTCAAGCTCCTTGGCCAGATGTTCACGAAACCAATGAGTGAGTGTGCCGCTGGTGGCAAGGCCTGCCATGGAGGCGTGCTGGCCAGGAAAAAGCCATGGCGCATACCAGAGCCTTACGTCACGCACGCGTTTTTGGGTAATGGCAATGATAAATACCGTCGAACCATACATGATCATCATATCACCGGGAGCAAGCACGCCCACGCTGATTGCTTCAGCGGCGGCATCGATAGTGCCGAAGGTTACAGGTGTGCCTTCGGCCAATCCTGTTGCGGCGGAAGCTTCGGCCGTAACCGTGCCCGCAATATCCGTGCTCCAACCACAGTCTGGCAATTTGTTGAGGTCTATAATGTCTTTGGTCAGCGCGTCGCTCCAGCACAGTTGTGATGGGTCATAAAGCGGGGCCGAACTTGAGGCAGAATAGTGATCAATGACATAGTGGCCAGTGAGTTTGAAGTTGAGGTAAGAATTGCAATTGAGAATTTTGTGGGTATTGGCGTAGATGTCAGGTCTATTTTTCTTCAACCATAGAATTTTTGGACCAACCGATTGCGAGGTCAGCGCGTTCCCACAAAAATCAAGAATGCGTTTCTCACCGATGTGTAAATTCAGTTCGGCAATCTCAGCCGCAGCCCTCGTATCCACGCCGTAAAGCACCGCGTTCATTAATGGTTTGCCGAATTTATCCACGGGCAACATACATGGGCCGATGCCGCTGGTTGCCACCGCCTTGATATCTGCTGGGTTGACTTTGCTTTCGGCGATGAGTTTTTTAGAGATGAAAGTGAAATCGCCCCACCAGTCTTCCTCAACGGAGTGCTCTGCCCACCCTGCCTGTGGCACCATCATTGTGTGAGGGCGAGCGGCACTTACGATGATTGATCCGGTTTGATCAACAAGGCAGCCTTTAGATTCAAAAGTACCAATATCAATGCCCAGATAATAACGCATTAGCTGTGCTGATCCCGGTCGAGGCTGAACATTTTATCTATGCTGCAAATTCCCGAAACCAGTAGCGCAGCAAGCTGGGCTAAATCATTGGAATCGCAAACTTCAAGTGCCGAATGCGTGTAGCGGCAAGGAAATCCCATATCGATGGATGCAATGCCGTTGTGCAGCAATTGCACGTAAGAGGAGTCGGTCAGAGCGCCCGTGTGAGCTGAACGTTGCAAGTTCAGTTTCAAATTCTTGGCCGTTTTATCAAAAAGCGACACCAGCGCAGGATGTGGGATTGTGCCATTTAAAGTCCCGCGGCCATGAAAGCTATACATACTCATCGCGGGCCCTGCCCCAAGGCGCACATCACCGTGTGCGGCCATGTCGGGCGTATCTGTGGCCAAGATAAGATCAAGCTGTATCGCAATATCAGGAGCGAGTTTTCGAGCCGCTGTAACGGCGCCTTGCAGATTGAATTCTTCGAGGACGGAGAATAACACATGAACGGTTGGCTTGTGTTTTTGCG
>JAYVCU010000116.1:0-2018 GCA_043749835.1 Hyphomicrobiales bacterium | reverse complement strand
TTTTTCGTGCATCACTTTTCCGATCACGGTAATAAGGCTATGAGCGAGAATGACAGGTGTCAATCAACTTCGCGCAAAATTCGGTGCTGATTGCAGCATTATGAGTGAAGTTGACAGATCATGATCGACATTGTGCAATCCTAATGCAATTTTTAGAAAAAGCCAAACGAGGTAAAAAGTGACTGCGCATTCCCCCCATTCAATTCCGAACCTTTGGGACAAGACTAAAGCCGACGCTATGAGTCAGGCTGACTTGCTGGTTTACCGTTCCAACCTTCTGGGGTCCGATAAACGCGTGACGAATTATGATGGCGGTAATACGTCTTCCAAAATTTGGGAGAGCGACCCACTTACAGGCGAAACAGTAGAAGTGCTTTGGGTGAAAGGTTCCGGTGGAGATAATGCCACTATAAAGCGCGACGGCTTTGCCACGCTTTATATGGAAAAGCTCCGTGCACTGAAGAAGCTGTATCGTGGTTTAGAACATGAAGACGAGATGGTGAACCTTCTCCCTCATTGCACATTTAATCTGAACGCGCGCGCGGCTTCAATAGATACGCCGCTGCACGCGTTTGTGCCCAAGCCCTTTGTTGATCATATGCACCCTGATGCATGCATTGCCATTGCGGCTGCGAAAGATTCGCTCACCTTAACGCAGAAAATTTTCGGTGATGAAATAGGCTGGCTGCCCTGGAAACGTCCGGGCTTCGAATTGGGGCTCTGGCTGGAGGATTTCTGTGTCAAAAATCCAAAGGCCAAAGGGGTTATTTTAGAAAGCCACGGCCTGTTCACCTGGGGTGACACGCCTGCAGAATGCTATGAAACCACCTTAGCCACAATCAACAAGGCGGATGCGTGGCTTAGCGCGCAGATCAAAGGTAAAGATGCATTTGGTGGTATAGCTACAAAAGCTTTGGGTGCTGATGAGCGCCGCGCCAGAGCGTCAAGGCTGATGCCCCGCATTCGCGGGCTGATTTCCACAGAACATCATATGGTCGGCCATTTTGACGACCAAGCCGCTGTGCTGGAATTTGTAAATTCAAAAAATTTCAAGTCGCTTGCGGCTCTCGGCACCTCTTGTCCAGACCATTTTTTGCGCACCAAAATCTGCCCGTTGGTGATTGAAGATGAAGCAAAACTTTCCGAGGCTGTCGAAGCTTACCGGGAAAACTACACGGCCTATTACAATGCCTGTAAACACGCCAACTCTCCGCCTATGCGCGATGCCAACGCCGTCGTGTACCTCGTGCCGCAAGTCGGTATGTTTACGTTTGCCAAAGATAAGTCAACGGCGCGCATTTCAGCAGAGTTCTATGTCAATGCCATAAACGTGATGCGCGGCGCATCAGGTGTTTCAACTTATGTTGGCCTGCCGCAGCAAGAGGCTTTTGACATTGAGTATTGGTTACTTGAAGAAGCCAAACTGCAACGCATGCCCAAGCCCAAATCTCTGGCGGGCCGCGTGGCTTTGGTCACAGGCGGAGCAGGGAGCATTGGCAGGGCCACGGCAGCGCGGCTGCTGCGCGAAGGTGCCTGCGTTGTATTGGCTGATTTCGACAAAGAAGCATTGGATGTGGCCCAAGCCGAACTTGCCACAGCCTTCGGCAACGATTTTGTGTCACAGGCCTTGATCGACGTTACAAAAGAAGAGCAGGTGATCAGAGGCTTTACCGACGCAGCGGTTGCATTCGGTGGGTTGGATATTTTAATATCGAATGCTGGCATCGCGTCATCGGCCCCTATTGGCGAAACCACCTTGGCCCTGTGGAACAGGAATATGGATATTCTGTCCACTGGCTATTTCCTCGTGTCGCGCGAAGCCTTTAACTTATTTAATACGCAAAGTCGTGGTGGCAATATTGTTTTTGTCGCGACAAAAAATGGTCTTGCTGCATCTCCTAATGCTGCGGCCTATTGCACGGCTAAAGCCGCTGAAATACATCTCGCACGCTGTTTGGCACTGGAAGGTGCTGAAAAACAAATCCGCGTGAATGTGGTGAACCCAGACGCTGTGTTGC
>JAYVCU010000115.1:0-3783 GCA_043749835.1 Hyphomicrobiales bacterium | reverse complement strand
TGGGCACAATCATCACCCCAACCACTGCCATCGAGGTAACAATCCAATAGAGCGGCACAACGCGTTCTAAGCGGCGGCGCAGGAAACCCAGGGCAGCACCCGGCTTGGCAAAATCATCCCAGCTGATCATCACCATAATGAAGCCGGAGATCATGAAAAACAGCGCCACGCCATTCAGGCCAAAAGTGGTGTCATAAGCGCAAGCCTGTTTTGTGGCATCGCAAATTTTCGAAGCCTCCACGCCCAAATGGTAAATCACCACTGTGAGAGCGGCGATGGCGCGGAGGATTTGAATGTTAACGAGCTTGGACATGGAGGCAAGGTGCTGCAAAATTCGATGAGAAACTGTTGCCACGTGTCCTATATTCAAAATCTTAATTTGGGTATAGCAAGACCAAATGGCGTTACGCATTAAGCTTAATAAGGGTATGCGTTCGACGGTTGACTGATTGCGGCAACGGCGCGATTGGCACTCCTCGCAAACGCCGATCGCGAGGCCGAGGATGCCGATGATGTTGCTATCTACGATGCACGAAAAGCTGAATTAGCAGGTAATGCCGCGTTGCCTGCCAATGTGAGCGCAGCAATTCTTCGCGTCAAGAGCAGGCTCAAAGCAATCCGCAACTGAAAAGGTGAAACGCAATTGCAGTTGGAATTCAAAACAGGTATTGGACAAGGTTATTTGTCTGATCTTGAAAGTGGACGACGCTCGGGTACGCCTGAGACCATAGCCAAGTTAGCAGAGGCTCTGAACGTTCCACTGGAATGGCTTTCTTAGTTCGAAGAACAATTGGGCTGATTTCGAGCCCAAAGGTTATTTTGTACCCATTACAATGCAACATCATATTAAGAAATGCAGCTGGCATGTGTTATGCAGATAATCAAGTATATGATATTAAATGATAAATTTTAAATACTTACAGTGGTTCCATTTTACTGCGGTCAAAACAGCCCTTCACATATTGCATAGCCGACGTAAATCCAGCGGCCTATACAGATCGTCTGCTGCACTGCAGCATTAGAGGATTTCAACCATATGACAATCTCTCGAACAGCGGTGCAGGCCCCGGAAGATCCCGGCCTTTTGCGTCACGGCGTCAAGCCGCAGTCCGCGATAATTCTGGCGCTCGGCTCCATTGGGGTGGTTTACGGTGATATCGGCACCAGCCCGCTTTACGCTTTGCGCGAGGCGGTGAAGGCTGCTTTAAACGGCGACAAAAACATTTCCGAACCTGTTATCTTTGGCGTTCTGTCGCTCATCATCTGGGCGTTGCTGCTGATCGTCACACTCAAATATGTAGTGGTATTGCTCAATGCGGATAACGACGGCGAAGGTGGTACACTTTCACTGATGGCGCTGGCCCAACGCGGGCGCGGCAAGTTCTTCCTCACCATACCCATCCTTGGCATCATTGGTGCAGCGCTGTTTTATGGCGACGCGATGATCACCCCTGCCATCAGCGTGCTTTCAGCAGTTGAAGGCTTAAGTATTGTTACACCCACATTTGACCCGTATATCCTGTCAATTACGTTAGCCATCATCATCGGGCTGTTCGCCGTGCAATCCGGTGGAACCGCGCGCGTTGCAAATTTGTTTGGCCCCATCACACTTGTGTGGTTCTTCGCCATTGCGGCTGCAGGCATCTGGCATATTGCTGATGCGCCGCAAGTTTTATTGTCGGTCAATCCCATTTACGCTGTGAATTTTTTGAACACCCATGGCGCAATTGCTTTGGTGACCTTGGGTGCTGTGTTTTTGGCGGTAACTGGTGCTGAAGCGCTTTATGCTGATCTGGGGCATTTTGGCAAAAACCCGATCCGCTATGCGTGGCTGGTGGTTGTGTTACCCTGCTTGCTGTTGAACTATCTGGGCCAGGGCGCATTTTTGCTGAAGTCGCCCGAAGCGATTGATAATCCATTCTTCCTGATGTTTCCGCATTGGGCGTTGGTTCCCATTGTCGTACTGGCCACCATAGCCACCATCATTGCCAGCCAGGCGGTGATTACCGGAGCCTTTTCAATGACCCAGCAAGCCATTCAATTGGGCCTGTTGCCGCGCATGCGCATCCGCAACACCTCGCCCAATCAACGCGGCCAGATTTATCTGCCGCAAGTGAATTGGATTGTGATGTTCGGTGTTATAGTATTGGTGTTGGCTTTTCGCACCTCGTCTGCCCTGTCATCGGCTTATGGCATTGCTGTCACTGGCACGATGGTGGTGACGGCTTGCCTGGCCATTTTCGTGATCAAGAACCGCTGGAAATGGTCAACCGGTGCCACATTGACTTTAATGTTGCCCTTGCTGGGTTTGGACTTGGTATTTCTTGACGCCAACAGCTTGAAGATCGCAGAAGGCGGCTATGTGCCACTGGCCATTGCCGGCGTGTTGATCCTGATCATGTGGATATGGCGTATTGGCACTAAACAGGTGCAAGACAAAACCCGCAAAACAAATGTTAAGCTGGCTGGACTTGTGCAGTCGCTGGTCAACCGTCCGCCGCACAGCGTTCCAGGAACAGCGGTATTTTTTACGTCCGATCCTGATACCGCCCCCACAGCTTTGCTGCACAGCCTGAAGCATTACAAAGTGCTGCATGAAAACAACCTTATGTTGACCATTCGAACAACAGATAAGCCCACAACGGATGACGCAAAGAAATTACGCATTGAAAAGTTGAGCGGTAATTTCACATCGATTGTGGCCTCCATTGGCTATATCGAAACACCTGATGTGCCAAAGCTTTTAGAACTGGCTAAGAGAGCAGGCATAATGACAAATGAGATGACGACATCATTCTTTTTATCGCGTCGCAGTGTGCAAGCCAGCAGCGAAGGCCACATCTCTGCCTGGCACAACAAATTATTTGTATTGATGGCGCGAAATGCAGATGACGCCAGCGCCTATTTCCACTTACCACCAGACCGCGTTGTAGAAATTGGAACGCAGATTACCATTTAAATGATGGTCCACGATGTATGCAGCTTCTAGGCAGGCTTGATGCGTGGCCCGGATTTGTTCGCAAAGGCCGCCAGCAGTTCGCGCGATGCAGGCTGGGTGTTCACAATCCCTGCAACCACCGCCTCAGCATAAGACGCATCGAACGCCGACATATTTTGCATGTGAGAAATAGCCGAGCAGATAGCGAAGTTGGAAAGCGGTGGATTTTTCACCGCGATTTGGGCCAACTCCATGGCCTTGGCCTCGCTGTCATCTACCAGATATTGGCATAGGCCCACATCCATTGCCTCTTGGCCTTTATAAATGCGGCCCGTCAGCATCATGTCGATCATGCGCGATTTGCCTACCAAATCTGCCACGCGGATGGTGGCGCCGCCGCCTGTGAACAGGCCGCGTTGGCCCTCTGGCAAGGCAAAATAAGTGCCGGCATCAGCCACGCGGATGTGGGCGGCAGAGGCCAATTCCAGTCCTCCGCCAAGCACAGCGCCCTTTAATGCGGCAGTGACGGGAATGCCGCCATATTCCATTTTATTAAACGCCTCGTGCCAGCGCATGCAGATAAACATGAAATCCGCCGCACTGCGGTTCAACTTGTGATGCTCGACCAAATCCAACCCGGCTGAAAAATGCGAACCTGCAGCGCATAAAACCACAGCGCGTATGCCAGAACGCGGCAAAGTGTTAAACACCGTGATGAGCTGCTCGATTGTTTCAGCGTCAATCGCGTTGCGCTTTTCGGGGCGGTTAAGGCGTAAGGTGGCAACGCTGCTTTGCACGGTGATTTTTAAATTTGAAAGTTCGAGCGTATCAATGTTGATGGCCAT
>JAYVCU010000114.1:0-7949 GCA_043749835.1 Hyphomicrobiales bacterium | reverse complement strand
CTAAGAAGCGCTTCACATTTTCCGGCGCGCGCAGCGGGGCTTCTACAAATTTTTCGATGGCCCCCAAGGCAAAGGCGCGGAAAGCTTCGTCGCTCAATTCGCGACGTGAGGTGCCAATAATTTTAGCTTCAAGGGGAATTTGGCCTTGCTCATCACGGTGAAATAGTGCGGGAATCAGCTTGCGCTGTGAAAGGTCTCCGGTTGCACCAAATACAACAAGATCGAAAGGTTCGACTGGCATCATACGAGGCGACAAAGGGTTACTCCTGAAAAAGAGGTGCGCACATCAAAAATCAAGTTGGCGGACGCATACACCTCTATTAAGACGGTTGCAACAAAGCGCAAGCAAGCGCGCTTGCGGAGTGGATAGATGATTTTATGTTGCGGCGAAGCCCTCATCGATATGGTGCAGCGGGATGAGGATGGAGCCAATCTGTTTCGTTCCTACAATGGCGGCGGCATTTATAATTCCGCCATTGCGCTGGGTCGTTTGGGCGAAAACGTTGGCTTGTTTGCCGGCATGTCCACTGATGTGTTCGGGCAGAGTTTACGGGCTGGGTTGAAGGCTTCCAAGGTTTCCGAAAAATTCTTACGCATTAAAGATCTTCATACTACGCTGGCGATTGCAAAGGTGGATACGAAAGGCAATGCCTCTTATTTCTTTGTCGACGATGCTTCTGCTGGACGCTGGTTGGAAAAGCGCGATATGCCGAAGTTGACGAAGAGTATCAAAGCCATTTTGTTCGGTGGCATTTGCTTGGTGCCTGAACCATCAGGCGGCACTTATGAAGCCCTTATGAAGAAGGCCTCGAAAAAGCAGGTGATCATAATGGATCCCAACATCCGTCCACCACAAATCAAAGATCGCAAGAAACATCTCGCCCGCCTTAATCGCATGATTGCGATGTTGGATATTCTTAAAATTTCCGATGAGGATGTGAAGTGGATGACGGGTTCCGCTGACCTCGTTAAAGCAGCAAAATCATTTCTGAAGAAGGGCGCCAAAATTGTTGCCATCACGCGTGGCGGTGAAGGCTGCACAGTTTTCACCACGCGTTTTGCCTTTGAAGCTTTGGCTCCGGAAGTGAAAGTGGCCGACACCGTGGGTGCTGGCGACACATTCACTGCGGGCTTTCTGCATCATCTGAGCATGAATGGGCGTCTCACTAAAAAGGCCTTAGCCTCGATTAATGATGACGATCTGAAAGCCGCTGCATTTTACGGCATGAAGGCCGCCGCCGTCACAGTGTCACGGCATGGTGCTGATCCGCCATGGGCCAATGAGATGCTATGAATTTTCCAATCGACGATATTATTCCGCAATTGAAGGCCGCGCTGATCTCGCGGCCTTCCGCCATTCTGGTGGCAGAGCCCGGGGCTGGTAAAACCACGCGTGTACCTTTGGCCTTGCTGAATGAGTCTTGGGTTGCCGGCAAAAAGATTGTGATGCTGGAGCCGCGCCGACTGGCTGCGCGTGCCGCCGCCACACGTATGGCGCAGACGTTGGGCGAAAAGGTTGGCAACACGGTCGGCTATGCCGTGCGCATGGAGCGCAAAGTTTCCAAAGCAACGCGAATTGAAGTGGTGACGGAAGGCCTGCTCACGCGCCGCCTGCAAGCAGATGCGGAGTTGGTGGATACCGCACTGGTCATCTTTGATGAATTTCATGAACGCTCGCTGGATGGTGATTTGGCGTTGGCGCTTTGTCTCGATGTGCAACGCGGGCTTAGGCCAGATTTAAAAATTTTAGTTATGTCGGCAACGTTGGATGTGGAAACACTTCGTGCGCAGTTAGCTGATACACCTCTCATCACATCGCAAGGTCGCATGTTTCCAGTTGAAACGCGCTATCTCGAAAAAGCCACGCGCAAAACCATTGTGCAGGATGCCACTCGTGCCGCATTGAAAGCGGCGCATGAGGTAAAGGGCTCGTTACTTGTGTTTCTGCCGGGCGAAAGCGAAATCCGTCGCGTTGCGACTGAGCTTGAAAAGGAAGCGTTACCCCACACCGCAATTCGCCCGCTTTACGGGGCCATGCCATTGGCTGACCAGGATCAAGCCATCAAGCCTTCGCCTGCGGGCACGCGCAAAATCGTTCTCGCCACAACCATCGCCGAAACTTCGCTCACCATTGATGGTATTGAAGCCGTGGTTGATACAGGGCTGAAACGCGCACCACGTTTTGATCCGGCCTCAGGCATGACCGGGTTGGAAACCGTGCGGGTGTCTGCCTCCTCCGCCGAACAGCGGAGAGGCCGTGCTGGTCGTTTGGCTCCGGGCGTGTGCTACCGCTTGTGGCCGGAAGAAGAGATGCGGGCACTGGCTCCGCATGATGAGCCAGAAATTCGCATTGCCGATCTTTCGTCACTGGTTCTGGAAATCGCGGCGTGGGGTGTATCCACGCGAGACGGCCTGCCCTTTGTGGAAGTGCCGCCAAAAGGGGCCTTTGCACAAGCGCAAGAGTTACTACGTGAGTTAGAAGCGCTGGACGCTGACAACCGCATCACCACGCATGGCAAAGCCATGGTTAAGCTGCCGCTGCATCCGCGTCTTGCCCATATGGTGATCGCGGCTCAGGCACTTGGTGCAGGCACTCGCGCCGCTGAAATTGCAGCCTTGCTTTCAGAGCGTGATGGCCTGCCACGTGATGCGCCACTTGATGTGGAACAGCGTCTGTTGTTTATACGTGGGCTGGCCAAAGACCGGATGCGCCAAACCACTAAGCAAATTATTTCTCTCGTGGATGTAACGAGAGACAAAGCTAATATCGGCGCAGGCGTAATACTCGGCTTTGCTTACCCCGACAGATTGGCCCAGCGCCGTGGCGGCCATGGACGTTTCCGCATGGCCAGTGGTGCAGGCGCTGTGGTGGCCGAACATGATACGTTGGCTAAAAGGGATTTCATCGCGATCGCGCTGTTGGATGGTGGCGGCGCTGAAGCCCGCGTGCAACTTGCCGCTGAAATATCTGAAAGTGAAATTGAAAAACATTTCGCCCATCTCATCGGCACCAAAGCAGAGGTGTTCTGGAATGGCAAAACCAATGCTGTTGCCGCTGCGCGCTTCAAACGCCTTGGCGCTCTGGTGTTGGACGAAAAACCGCTTACCGATGTGCCGCCCGATGAAATTGCTGCCGCTATGTTGCAAGGTGTCACGCAACTCGGCCTCGGCGCGCTGCCGTGGAGCGACGCGGCGCAAATGTTCCGTGCACGAATTATTTTTCTTCGGCGCGTGATGCCTGAGGCTGGCTTTCCCGATCTGAACGACGATGTGCTCAAAGCCAGCCTTAGCGATTGGCTGTTGCCTTATCTTTCCGGACTAAGTCGCAAGAGCCATTTGGAGCGACTGGATATGCTGGCCGTCATACGTTCGCTCGTACCGCATGAACTTTCACCGCGCGTTGAGAAGCTCGCCCCGCTTCGCATGGAAGTGCCAGGTGGCGGGCATTATCAGATTGATTATACAGTGGAGGGTGATCCCATTTTGCGTGTACGCCTGCAGGAAATGTTCGGCATGCTCACTGCCCCACAAATTGCTGATGGCCGTGCGCGTCTGAAGATCGAGTTGCTGTCACCTGCTGGCAAACCTGTTGCAATTACCCAGTCACTGGAAACCTTTTGGGTGAACGCCTACCCCGATGTGCGCAAAGATTTGCGTGGTCGCTATCCGAAACATTTCTGGCCAGAAGATCCGCTGACAGCACAGGCTGTGGCCCCAAGGCGCTTGCGGTAAAAGACCTACATCCTTGCTTCAGGGGCGTCGGCATTGCCTCGAGATATGTCTCAATGAAAATCACGTGATTTCGGCACTGTTCGCACATTCCGGGGGTGGCCATGGCTGGCTCCGTGGGCGCGTATTGGGGAAACTTCCTGCGTATCTTCTGAAAGCCTTGCTAGTTCATGAGAGCGATCAAAAATCCGCTCAGCCACCAGATGGACTACACCTTCAGGGCTGCGTTGGACCTTGCCGTGCACCAGTAGCAATCTTCCACCCATGATTTCGCGCCGGAAAATTTCAACCAGTTTGGGCCAGACGACAACATTGCATACGCTTGTTTCATCGCTCAGCGTGATGAACACCACACCTGCATCACCGGGCATTTGACGCGTAAGCACGACGCCCGCGCACGATGCTTTGCTGTTATTTTTTGCTTGCCAAATTTCGGCACAACTCAATGCGCTTTCGCTTTTGAAAAGATCGCGCAGGAAAAACATTAAGTGTGCTCGCAAAGACAGGCGCAGCATTTGATAATCGGCCAAGACATGCTCGCTGAGCGGCATGGCTGGCAGAGGTGCTATTTTTTCCTCGGGTTGTTCTTCCACATATTGCGCAGCAAAAAGTGGCAGATCTTCATCATCAGGGATACGGCGCACCGCCCAGAGAATTTCACGACGATCTTGGGCAATGGACCCGAAACAATCGGCCTCCGCCAGAATGATTAAAGCGCGTTTAGTTAATTTGGTGCGCCGGGCCACATCATTTACCGCGTCATAACCGTTGTTTCGTTTAAACAGTAAAGTGGTGGCCCAGGCTTCGCGGAAACCATCAATCTGGCGGAAGCCCAAACGTAACGCCAATTTGCCATCAGGGCAAAGTTCCAACGTGTTGTCCCAATGGCTGAAGTTAACATCCACATGGCGGGTTTCCACATCATGCTCGACCGCATCACGCACAATTTCGGCAGGCGCATAAAAGCCCATGGGCTGTGCGTTAAGCAGCGCTGCGGCAAAAGCCGATGGGTGGTGTTTTTTAATCCAGGCTGAAATATAAACGAGATGAGCAAAGCTGGCGGCATGGCTTTCTGGAAAGCCGTATGAACCGAAGCCTTCGATTTGTTTGAAGCAACGTTCGGCGAATTCTTGTTCATAACCACGGGCCACCATGCGACCGACAAATTTATCGCGAAAATTATTGATGGTGCCAACATTGCGAAACGTGGCCATGGCGCGGCGCAAGCCATTGGCTTCATCACCAGTGAATTTTGCGGCAACGATGGCAAGCTTCATGGCCTGTTCCTGGAAGAGTGGAACACCTTTGGTTTTGCTTAACACCTGATACAACTCATCGGCAGGCCCGTGTTCAGGTGCGGGGGAAGGATATTCAACCTTTTCCAAACCGCTGCGCCGTTTTAGATAGGGATGGACCATGTCTCCTTGAATGGGGCCGGGGCGCACAAGGGCCACTTCGATGACGAGATCGTAGAATTCCTTGGGCTTGAGGCGCGGCAACATATTGAGTTGCGCCCTGCTCTCCACCTGAAAAACGCCAATGGCATCGGCCTTCTGCAACATCTCGTAAACCGCAGGGTCTTCGCGCGGCACGGTGGCCAGATTAAAGGGCTTACCCTCATGGATGCGGATAAGATCAAAGGCTTTGCGGATGCAGGTGAGAATACCAAGCGCCAACACATCCACCTTCATCATGCGCAGAACATCAATGTCATCTTTATCCCACTCTATGAAAAACCGGTCCACCATGGTGGCGGGGCCGATGGGCACGCATTCGTCAAGCCGATCTTGAGTGAGTATGAAGCCGCCCACGTGTTGTGAAAGATGGCGCGGAAAGCCGATCAATTCATTGGCAAATTTCATGGCGCGGGCCACCAGAACATTGGCGGGATCAAGACGGCCTTGCTTGATATGACTGTCATTCACACTGCTGCCCCAACTGCCCCAAATGCTGCTGGAAAGATTGGCCGTTATGTCTTCTGAGAGGCCAAAGACTTTGCCAACTTCACGAATAGCGCTGCGCGGGCGATAGCAAATGACGGTGGCGGCCAAGGCGGCGCGGTGGCGGCCATAACGCGCATAAATGTTTTGGATTACTTCTTCGCGGCGCTCATGTTCAAAATCCACATCGATGTCGGGCGGTTCTTTGCGTTCTTCGCTGATGAAGCGTTCAAACAGCAAACCGATCTGCATCGGATCAACAGCAGTAATGCCCAGCATGTAACACACCGCCGAATTGGCCGCTGAACCACGGCCTTGGCAGAGAATGTTTTTGCCGCGCGCGAAACTCACAATGTCATGCACGGTAAGAAAATATTGCGCGATATCCATTTTAGAAATCAAGGCCAGCTCGCGCTCAATAATTTTTTTGATGTGCATGGGCAGTACATGGCCATAACGCTTGATGGTGCCCGCCCATGTAAGTTCACTCAACTGTTGTTGCGCAGTTTTGCCTTCGGGGATGGTTTCGTTGGGGTAATTATATTTGATTTGATCAAGGGTGAAATTAATTAGACCCGCAAAGCGGATTGTTTCAGCAATGGCTTCTGGTGTTTTACGGAAAAGCTTTGCCATTTTGTCTGGCGATTTAAGATGACGCTCTGCATTGGCTTCAAGCAGGTGGCCTGCCTCATCCAGTGTTTTGTGTTCACGAATGCAGGTGACGACATCATGAAGTTCGCGGCGTTTGGCGCAATGATAAAGCACATCATTGGTGGCCAGCAATGGGATGCCTATCATGTCACTCAAATTTTTGAACTGAGTGAGTCGCCTTTGATCATTACCATGATATGGCATAGACACACTGAGCCAAACGCGATTTGAAGCGGTATTATGAAGTGTTTTTAAAAGAACTCCCAAGTCGTTATTTTCATTCTTACTCCCGTTATTTTTATGAAAGCGAGAATCCAACTTCGGCGATGATGGCGCATTGCAAGAAAGCAGGGTTCCGGCCTTTGTGGGAATAAGAGGTTGAAGGCAAGTGGCACTTGCATTTTTATTCCAGAAATTCTTTGGCTCTTCATGCGTTGCAATCGGCGTATCCGAATGTGATGGCATCACCACGAGCAGCAACCCCTCCTGCCATTCCTGCAGATCATCTAAACTTAAATAACATTCGCCTTTAGGCGCACGAAGTTTGCCCATACTGAGCAAGCGACAAAGATTGCCATAAGCCGCTCTATCGGTTGGGTAAGCAAGTATGTCTGGTGTGCCGTCGTTGAACACCAGCCTTGTGCCAACCAGCAGCTTTGGCTTATTACCCGTAATGTCTTGGTGGGCCGCATAGGCCCGTACCACGCCCGCCAGCGAATTGCGATCAGCAATGCCAATAGCAGCAAGTCCAAGCTCTGTGGCCCTTTGCACCAATTCCTTAGGATGCGATGCGCCGCGCAGAAATGAATAATTGGTTGTTACGGCAATTTCAGCATAAGCACTCACGCAAACACCCCATGCAGAAACCATTGTCCAGTGGCCGTATTGCGATAGAGCCAATACCGCCTGCCCTCATGATCTTCAGCCCGGAAATAATCGCGCGTGGATTGGGTCTCCTCAGGGCGCCACCATTCCGCTGCGATGCGCTCTGCGCCTTCATGCCAAATAACGCTACGGTTGAAGTGCCGCCACTTCAGCGTGGCGGCGAAAGTGATGGGCTCTGGTCTTGCAAAAATCCGTAAAGGCCGAAGCGGGGATGCACTTGTGCTGCACCGCGTTTTCCACATATGTTTTAATAAAGCGCTTTGGGCCGGCACAGTGATAAAAGCCTTTTCCGGAATATGCGTATCATTCAGCTGAAATTTGAGAATGCGTTTTGCACCAAAGCGCGCGGCCAAACGATCAATTAGAACGTTAATTTCCTTTTGCACCATGAGAGCGGAATCCAACTCAATCGTCATGCAATCAAAATGTTCAGCACGCGTTGCCGACAAGCGAATGAGATCAAAGCCAAAGCCTGGATCAAGTGGATCATTCAGTGCGCTCAATTTTTCACGGAAGAGACGCAATATGATGTTGACGTCGCGTGTGGGGCTGCCCATAGTGATGGTAATGCTTCGCACCGCTCCATCGGCACGAAAGAACCGGGCTTCCAAACAACGCGCACCGTCGCCATTTTCGTGCATGAGTGCTGACAGGCTGATGCTGAGAGATTTGAGCGTCGCAGTGATTAAATCATCAGTGGCAATGGGTTCAGCAAAAGCCTGTTCCTGCCAATACTGAGCGCGG
>JAYVCU010000113.1:0-4021 GCA_043749835.1 Hyphomicrobiales bacterium | reverse complement strand
GTTCCCTTGGCCTCCAAGCCCGTTATCGGCCTGGTAAAAACTGTGACCAGTGTTGAAGATGTGAACGGCAACGGCCGCAATGATGTGGGTGACAAGGTTCACTACCTCTTTACCGTTCACAACTTAGGCAATGTGACGCTGCACGGCATAACTGTTGTGGATAAGCTTGGCGTGTCGGTTGTAATCACAGGCAGCCCGATTGTCGCTCTGCTTGCGCCGGGAGCCACAGATACCAGCGTTACGGGCATTTATGTGTTGACGCAGGCCGATGTGGATGCGGGCTCTATAGCCAACACAGCAACTGCGAATGGCACGGCACCCGATGGCACTGTGGTTTCGCATGACTCGGATCCGGCAGTTCCAACGAGCACTGCGCCAACGGTTCAGCCGTTGGCACAAGTTCCGCAACTTGGCCTATTTAAGAAACAGAGCCTGTGGAAAGATTTGAACAGTGATGGCTTCGTCGATGCAGGCGATGAACTTGATTATGGCTTCATTGTTCAAAACACCGGCAACGTCACGCTGACCAATGTGAAAGTGACTGACCTGCTGGTCGGTGTGGTTTTGACTGGCCCTACAGCGGGCATTACGCTGGCACCGGGAGCTGCGGATTCTACCAGCTTCACCGCCACATATATTATTCAGGCGGCCGATGAAGCTGCGGGCTTTGTGAAAAACCGTGCGCGTGGTGACTCAACACAGATTGGCAATGTGTTGTCGAATAGCGGTGATTTGACAAGTTCGACGCCGGGCACAACCGATACCGTTGTGCAGCCTGCGCCCAGAATCGGGATTAGGCTGATCACACCGTCTTATGTGGATACCAACGGCGACGGCATTGTCGATGTCGGCGACACACTCACCTATCAGATTCAAGTCAAAAATACGGGCGCTGTGTCGATCACCGGCATTAGCGTGGGGGACGTCAGCACAAGCCCATTGCCCAATGTCACAGGTGGCCCGATTGCTACGCTAGCGCCGGGTACTACGGATACAACCACTTTTGCTGCATCACATGTAATTACAACGGCAGATATGATTGCTGGCGTTTATAACGCGCAAGTCAAGGCCAGCGGATCAGTGACGACGCCTTCCGGTGCTGTGAAGGTGATCACAGATCTGTCCGATCCTGCGGACTTCAGCAAAGATGCTCCCACGCCGCTCTTGATTGTGGCCAATCCGCAAATTGCGGTGTTGAAGAATTTCACTACCGCCACATATGTTGACGTTAATAATAATCCGCTGCCAGGCCCGCAGACCGGAGCTTATGCCGTTTATAAAGTGACGGTTCAAAACACTGGCAATGTTGATTTCGACATCGTCACATTAGCTGAAAAGACTGGCTTTAACGGCGTAATCTCTGGATCGACACCGTTTGCGCTGCCCGTGGGGGCAACTGACTCTACGCATTTCGGTGTCAAACATCTCATCACCGATGCCGAAATGCTGTCTGGACATTTCGACAACCAACTCACCGCAACGGGTACGAACACCGCTAAGGGCCTTACGGCCACGGACGACTCAGATCCAACAAGCCTAACGGGAAATGCAAAGACAGTTGTGAATGTGACTGCTGCGCCGCAAATCGCAGTGTTGAAAATCTTTGATCACTATGAAATGCCGCTTGGCACCACTGTTCCAAGCGCAGCAACCGGAGCAACAGCAGTTTATAAAGTCACGGTGAAGAACACCGGTAACGTTGATCTCACCACCGTCAGCATTGCCGAAAAGACGGGCTATTCGGGTACACCTAGTCCATCCACACCATTCTCGCTTGCAGTTGGGCTGACGGATACCACCCATTTCAGCGTGACACACGGGGTTACGAACGCGGAAATGCTGACTGGGCATTTTGATGACCAGTTGGTTGCCACGGGCACTACCGCCAGCGGTGCCACGACCACAGAGGATTCCGACAGCGCCAGCCTAACGGCAAACGCGCCAACGGCGGTGGTGGTGAGTGCGATCAAGCAGGCCGCACTGTTTAAGAAGCAGAGCAAGTGGATTGATCTTAATAACGATGGCATCGTCGATGCTGGTGACGAACTTGACTATACCTTCATCGTGCAAAATACAGGTAACGTCACACTCACCAATATAGTCCTCAGTGACTTGCTTTTGCCTTCAACCGTCAGCGGCAATGCACCGGGCATTACGCTGGCACCCGGGACTGTGGACAGCAGCACGTTTAAGGCCAGCTATATCATTAAACCTGCCGATGAAGTCGCCGGATTTGTGAAAAACCGCGCTCGCCTTGATAGCGCGGAAATTAGCAACGTCTTGTCAAACAGCGGCGATCTTGTCAGCTCAACGCCCGGCACCACAGATACAACGGTGTTGACGCCAGCGCCGCAAATCTCAGCGCTCAAGAAATTCGATCATTATGAAAATGCTGCAGCTGCGACCGTCACAAGTCCGAGCACTGGTGTGATCGCGGTTTACGCTATTACCGTCACAAACACGGGCAACGTGAACTTCGACAACGTTACGATTGGTGAAAATGGAATTTACACTGGCATTGTTGTTGGTTCATCGCCCTGGCCGTTGGCCGTGGCAGCCACAGACACAACGCACTTTACAGTAAGACATGTGGTTACCAACGCTGAAATGCTGGCTGGGCATTTTGACAACCAGGTCATGGCCACTGGCTCCAATTCCGCCAAAGGCATTTCGGCAACTGATCTATCCGACCCGAGTGATCCCACCAAGAATGCTGTCACCGTTACAAACGTTGTAGCCAACCCTCAGCTCACCATTGTGAAAAGCTTCAAGGTTGACGATGTGAACGGCAACGGGGCCAATGATGTCGGCGACATTATTCACTATAGCTTTATAGTAAAAAACACCGGCAATGTTGATCTCACGGGCGTTTACATCAAAGATGATGCGGCTGTGGTGCCAACACCCGTTCCGGCAATCCCCTTGGGCGTCGGTGCCCAAGACACCACAAGCTTTATTGCAACGCATGTGATTATTGCGTCTGACGTGGCCAAAGGCGCTTATCCAAATCACGCGACGGCTTATGGTACCTTTGATCCGGTGAAGGTTGACGGGGTCTTTGCGGATTCGAATACCACGATAACGCTGCTTTCCTTTGCCAAGCCGGTTTTGACCAAGACTGCCGCCCGTGCCCAGGTGAAGCGCGGCGATGTGGTGCCTTACACAATTACGGGCCTCAATCTCTATGCTATTCAATATCAGCTGGTTGACATTATGCCGCCGGGCTTCGGCTATGCTGCGGGGTCAGCAACCGTCAATGGTGCGGCCGTAACGCCCGTGATTAATGGTCAGGTTCTCACTTTCAACGGTCAAACTCCGCCCGTTGGGCCTTCGCCGTATGCCGGCAAGCTAGTGTTGAACCTGAAGCTCATTGCCTCAGCCACTTTGGGTGGCGGCAAGTTTGCCAATAACGCGCGGTTGATTGAGCAAGATAACAATAATGTTCTCGCCGTGGCCCAAGCCATTGTTGAAGTGACGCCTGACGCTGTGTTTGATTGCAGCGATATTATTGGCCGCGTGTTTGATGATCTGAACGGTGATGGCTATTATCAACCCGGTGAACCTGGCTTGGCCGGAGTGCGTTTGGCCACGGTTAATGGCGTGTTGATCACAACTGATGATCAAGGCCGCTACCATGTGCCATGTGCGGCAATTCCAGACGCCGCCATTGGTTCAAACTTCCTGTTGAAGCTTGACCCACGTAGTCTGCCGCTGGGCTATAAAGTGACAACTGAAAACCCACGTGATGTGCGTGTAACGCGCGGCAAAGCAAGTGAGTTGAACTTCGGTGCAACCAAGCACCGCGCTGTGAAAGTTGATGTGACGGGTAAGGCCTTTGCTCCTGATAGCACGGAACTTACATCCACATGGGCCAACGGTGTGGCCCGGCTTTGCAAAATTTTAGGCAAAACCAACCCGGATTTATCGCTTGTCTATCATCAAAAAAGTGAAACTGGCGAATTGGCGCAGGCGCGTGTGGATGCACTTGAAACAATCATTCGCACGGCGTGCGATCCTAAAC
>JAYVCU010000112.1:0-12892 GCA_043749835.1 Hyphomicrobiales bacterium | reverse complement strand
AGATCGGATTGACTTCGGGTTATTCCGATTGGCAGATTCCGGACAAGACTGATCCTCCATAACCAAATGCTAAGAATGGTTTTGTTTCTCCAATGGAATACTGCTTTACTTCAATATACATTGAGTGCCGTGAACCGTCGGCTTGAGCAGGACTCATTAGAAGTTCAGTAAATGAATCTTCGTTATTGCCCTGATTAATTACCATAATCTTTTCTGCCCACGCGGAACTTACCCACCCAGAGCCACTTATTTCCCCGGTGCGTTTTATTATGGTAAATTCTTGTCCGTAGCCAATTGCTTTTTGTGCTGTCTTAAGCGTTACCAAATCATCTGTTAAATTCGGGGCGTTTTTATCCAGCCGAGTAGCCTGCGAAGCAGACTGTGTGATTTTGCAACGGTAATCAATGGAACCTGCATAACTGAATTGCGAAATTACGACCAAATTAAATGTGATAGCGATAAGTACTACTACAAAAATTCTCATTCTCACCTCTACTAATTAGAGTCAATCGTGACTCGACATTATATTGCATTAAAATGGTTGGAAACAAAAACCCCGCCATCTCAGGCGGGGTTTTGCATTGTCGTATAGCCCTGCTCAGCAGCTATAATACATATCATACTCCACCGGATGCGGTGTCATGCGGTAGCGGTCTTGTTCTTCCTGTTTCAGGTCAAGGTAGCTTTCGATCTGATCCTTGGAGAACACGCCGCCTTTGGTGAGGAAGTCATGGTCGGCGTGCAGGCTGTCGATGGCTTCTTGCAGGCTGCCGCAGACGGTAGGCACCTTGGATAGTTCTGCGGGTGGCAGATCATACAGGTTTTTGTCCATGGCGGGGCCCGGGTGGATCTTGTTGGTGATACCGTCCAGGCCCGCCATGATGATTGACGAGAAGCACAGGTATGGGTTTGCCGTTGGATCAGGAAAGCGCACTTCCACGCGCTTGGCTTTTGGATTGCTGGTAAAGGGTATGCGGCATGAAGCGGAGCGATTGCGTGACGAATAAGCCAGCAACACCGGCGCTTCATAACCGGGCACCAGACGCTTGTACGAATTCGTCGAGGGGTTGGTGAACGCATTCAGCGCCTTGGCGTGCTTGATTACGCCGCCGATAAAGTACAAGCAGGTGTCGGACAGGCCGGCATATTCCTTGCCAGCCATCATGGGCTTGCCGTCTTTCCAAATCGAAAAGTGGCAATGCATGCCAGAGCCGTTATCACCGAACACCGGCTTGGGCATGAAGGTTGCGGTTTTGCCATAAGCATGGGCGACATTGTGGATCACATATTTATAAATCTGCATGTGATCGGCGGCAACCACGAGAGGCTGATATTTGGTGCCAAGTTCGTGCTGTGATGAGGCTACTTCGTGATGGTGCTTTTCTACGCTGAGGCCCATTTCGCCCATTACCGAAAGCATTTCGCCGCGCATGTCCTGGGCCGAGTCCATCGGGTTCATCGGGAAATAACCACCCTTGGTGCGCATGCGGTGGCCCATGTTGCCGCCTTCATAATCACGGTCTGAATTCGAAGGCAATTCAATGCCGTCGACCTGATAACCGGTTTTATAGGGCGACGTTGAGAACTTCACGTCATCAAACACAAAGAATTCAGCTTCCGGGCCAACAAACACCGTGTCGCCAATTTTGGTGGAGTTCAGATAAGCTTCCGTGCGCTTGGCAATTGATCGCGGGTCACGGTTGTAGCCTTCGCCGGTGCCTGGGTCTGCAATGTCGCAGAACACGGCCATGGTGGTTTGGGCATAGAATGGGTCAAGGTGAACTGAACTTGGGTCTGGCCGCAGGATCATGTCTGACTCGTTAATCGCCTTCCAGCCGGCAATTGACGAGCCGTCAAACATCAAGCCTTCTTCCCAGGCATCCGCACCCATCTGCGAAATGTCCATGGTCAAATGCTGCATCTTGCCGCGGGGATCGGTGAAGCGGAGGTCTACAAATTTCACGTCTTTGTCCTTGATCATCTTCAAGGCGGCGTTGACGTCTTTCGTTTCTTCTTTAGCCATTGGTTTGAACCCCTTTAGTTGGCGTTGAATTTTTGGTACTGAACTTTAGAGAGCGTCGTTGCCCGACTCTCCGGTGCGAATGCGGATAGCTTGTTCGATGGTGGAAATAAAGATTTTCCCGTCACCGATGCGGCCCGTTCGAGCGGCGTTTTGAATGGCTTCCACAGCTTTCGCCACCAACTCATCACCAACCACGATTTCCAGTTTCACCTTGGGCAGGAAATCCACCACATATTCGGCGCCGCGATAAAGCTCGGTGTGGCCTTTTTGGCGACCAAAGCCTTTGGCTTCGGTGACTGTGATGCCCTGGATGCCTACGGCTTGCAAAGCCTCTTTCACCTCGTCCAGTTTAAAGGGCTTAATGATCGCTTCGATTTTTTTCATGTTAAGGCACTCGTTTTGTGAAAAAGCAATTGCACGGTACGTGCCACTTGCGGTGTTCAATGATTTCAGTTGCTTGCAGCCGATAGCATGGATTGTCAAAATCTTCGAGGTTGTTTTTAGGACACAATGCTTAAATGTTAATCAGAAACCACAAAGAGTTCGTGAAACCCGTTTTATATCGGGCAGGCTCTATTGGAAATTGAAGACATATGACATGGTGCTGCTGAATAGCGGAGTGGCAGCATGTATCTCGACAAATTTCAACTGGGTGGGCAGGTGGCCGTTGTGACGGGGGCTGCCAAAGGCATCGGCTTTGCCGTTGCAGACGCACTTTCTGAAGCGGGTGCTCATGTGGTGCTGACGGACTTGAATGGTGCCGCCGCAGAAACCGCCGCCCAGGTGTTGGTCAGCAAGGGCCGCAAGGTTTCGGCCATGGAACTTGATGTGACGGATGCGCGCCAAGTGAAAGCCGTGGCCGATAAAATTGTCGCCTTGCATGGCAAGATCGACATTTTGGTCAACAATGCAGGTATTGCGATTTCGTTCATTCCTGCTGAAGTGATGGACGATGTCAGCTGGCATAAGGTGATTGATGTTAACCTCAACGGTGTGTTCTATTGTTGCCGCGCCTTTGGGCGGCACATGCTGGCACGAAAATCCGGTGTGGTGGTGAACGTCGGTTCGATGTCTGCAGACATTGTGAATTATCCGCAGGAACAAGCGAATTATAACGCTTCCAAAGCCGGTGTGCATCATCTTACGCGCTCGCTTGCGGCGGAATGGGCCAGCCGTGGTGTGCGCGTCAATGCCGTAGCACCTACTTACATTGAAACCGATCTGACACGCGCCGAAGCGCAAAACCCGGAAATTTTGAAACATTGGATTGATGGCACCCCGATGGGTCGCATGGGCCATCCTGAGGAAGTTGCTTCGGTCATTTTGTTTTTGGCGTCAGGCGCGTCGAGTTTGATGACGGGTTCGATAGTTTCTGTTGATGGCGGCTATACCTGCTGGTAATGCATCCTGATAATTTTCTGGGGTGCGCATATCATGGTTAAAGCTGTTGCAAAGCAACACAAGATCGCATTGTTGACAGCCGGTGGTTTGGCACCTTGTCTATCAGCTGCGGTTGGCTATCTGATTGCGGATTATTCCAAAAAATTGCCCAAGGCAGAGATCATTGGCTACCGCAATGGCTATATGGGCTTGCTTAAGGGCTGGTCAGTGAAGGTGACACCCAAGGCCCGCAAGGCCGCCTTGGTTCTGATCCAACATGGCGGATCACCCATTGGCAACAGCCGCGTGAAGCTGACCAATGTGAAAGATTGCATCAAGCGCGGTCTGGTTAAAGAAGGTCAGAATCCTTTGCATGTGGCAGCCGAGCAGTTGATGAGAGATGGCATCACGATTTTGCACACCATTGGCGGCGATGACACTAATACGACGGCGGCAGATCTGGCGGCTTACCTTGCCGCAAATAATTATAATCTCACAGTCGTGGGCTTGCCCAAAACCATCGACAATGACGTGATCCCCATCAAGCAAACACTGGGCGCTATGACAGCGGCAGAGCAGGGCGCAATCTATTGGGAAAATGCGGTGAATGAGCAAAGCACCAATCCACGCATGCTGCTGATCCATGAGGTGATGGGCCGCAACTGTGGTTGGTTGACAGCGGCCACCGCAGAGATTTACCGGAAGCGTTTGAAAAAAATGAATTTCGTGCCAGATTTAAACTTGAGCATGGCGCACAAAGATATTGATGCGGTTTATGTTCCTGAAATCGCGATTGATCTTGAGGGCGAGGCCAAGCGCTTATCGAAGTTGATGGACGCCAAAGATTGCGTGTCGATATTCCTCAGCGAAGGGGCAGGCATTGACGACATCGTGGCCGAAATGCGTGCGCGCGGCGAAGAGCCTGAGCGTGATGCATTTGGCCATGTGAAGATTGACAAGATCAACCCTGGTCAATGGTTCGCAAAACGCTTTGCGGATATGGTGAAGGCCGAAAAAGTTCTTGTGCAAAAAAGCGGCTACATGGCCCGCTCGGCGCGCGCCAACAAGCAAGATTTGGCCTTGATCAAATTGATGTGCGCAGAGGCTGTGAAGAGCGCGCTGAAAGGTGTGTCAGGTGTAATTGGCCATGATGAGGAAAAGAAGGGCAACCCGCTGCGTGCCATCGAATTTCCGCGCATCAAAGGTGGGCGCGCGCTGGATGTGAAGCAGAAGTGGTTTGCGCAGTTGTTGAAAGAGATTGGTCAACCGATAGGGAAGGTGCAAGAGGTTAAGCACTAGCAGGCCGGGGTTTGTTCACTTCACTTCAACCGAATAATCCAAACTATCACAACCTTTACCAGCAATGTCGACGCCGCATACGCGAAGGCTGAAATTATCGGCCCCCGGTCGCTTTGGTGCTGTGTAAACGAAAGCCATTGCTCCGGTTGAAAGCAGTTTGCCTCGATTCGGTGCGGCGCTGATTTCGGCTGTTGAGAAATGTGCCGTGTCGCTGAGCGGACTGAATGAGATGAGGCAGGGGCCACCTAACTGCGCTTTGATGGAAAGTGAATAGGTTTTGTTGGCGCCAAGATACATGGGGCTTGGGCCTGTGACTGTGCATTCAGCGAAAGCAAATCCGGATGTGGCAAGGCGAAACAACCATATGGCGATCCGATTCATTTTCACAATCTAACAGAGAGTTAGGCCGCAGGATAGGGGCTGGTTAAAAAATCTAGCGCTTGATCTCTGGCAAATCGGGCGCTTGCAGGTTTTCGAATGGATCGCGCCATTCTGGCAATTCCAGCAAGCGGTCATGCCAAGTCTTAACCACCGGATATTCAGCTAAGGGCAGGCCGGCAAGATCTGCCATGGGCAACACACAGGCCACGCGGAAATCTGCATAAGTCAGTTTGTCACCGAGCAGCCATTTCTTGTCGCCTAACTCTTTAGATAATATTGCACAGGATGAGCGGAATTCCGCAAGTCCATCAGCCACCGGTTTTTCCAAGATGGGGCCGAAGCCGTAACGTTGTTTGGTTACGCGCTCCCAGTGCACAAGGTCACACGCGCGCACCAAATTCCAATAGCCCCAGCTAAGCCATTTTATCAATTCAGGCAGGCGGTGATCGGTGGGCCAGAAATCTGATTTCAACTGCATCGCCAAGTGGCAGGCGATGGCGTCAGCTTCCCACAATACATAATCACCATCGACCAGAACTGGCACTTTCCGGTTAGGGTTAAGGGCGAGGAATTTCTTTGCCTGATCTGGCGCAAAGGGTTCGGCGAATTTATAGGCGACAGGGGCCTTCAAATGAAGGGCCGCAGCAACTGCTAGACGGGGGTTATAGTTGCGACTGAAATAGAGTGTGGTCATTGACTTGGTCTCCTTTGCCGAACCAGTGAGTGGGTGAGAACCAGCAAGCCTGAGTTGACGCGACATTATATGCAATGCACATTGGGTTGATGAAGCAAAGCTGCGCGACATTGGCAGTGTTGAAATGAACAATCAACCCGGTGAACTTGAAGTAGTCGCCACGCATATACTGGCGTGGTTGGAGCGGGAACATGCATGAAATACTAACCCCAGCCCAAATGTATCAAGCCGATGCACTAGCGGTAAAGGCGGGCGGTTCATCATTGCGGTTGATGGAAAAAGCTGGCCGCGCTGTTGCGGACGAAATCACACGCCGCTTCAAGAAGTGCCGCGTGGCCGTGATTTGTGGACCGGGGAATAACGGTGGCGACGGCTTTGTCGTGGCACGGGTGTTGGCTGGCAAAAAATGGCCCGTGAATCTTTTTATCACCGGGGAAGCTGCGGCGTTGCATGGCGATGCAGCCAAGATGTTCAGGAAGTGGAAAGGACGCGTCCGGCCGTTTGCGGCATTGGGCACGAGTTTCGAGCTACGCAGCAAACCACAGTTGATTGTGGATGCGATATTTGGCGCGGGGCTTAATCGTGAAATGAATCCAACCTGGGTGGACGCTATCGCTGCGGCACACGTGCCCGTGGTTGCGGTAGATGTGCCTTCAGGTTTAGACGGTGCGACGGGTCGTTCCATGGGGGCCTGCGTGAAGGCTGATCTTACGGTTACTTTTTTTCGTAAAAAACCGGCGCATGTGCTGCTGCCTGGGCGCGGGTTTTGCGGCGACGTGGTGGTGGCAGACATCGGTATCACGCCACCCGTTTTGGATGATATAAAGCCGATGCTTTGGGAGAATGTGGCACCAATGTTGCCGACTATTGCCAGCAACACTCACAAATATCAGCGCGGGCATGCGGTGGTGTGGAGCGGGCCGGAATTTGCCACCGGCGCTGCGCGCCTGGCGGCGTTAGCGGCAGCACGTAGTGGTGCTGGCGTGGTGAGTATAGCCGGGCCAGCCGCAGCACTGCGTATTCATGCGGCGCATGTAAGCTCTGTCATGTTGAGAGAGATCACCAGTGATACAGAGTTCACGGCGCTGCTGGACGACAAACGCATTACGGCATTATGCATCGGGCCTGGTGCTGGAGTGAGTTCGGTTTTGCGCCGCAAAGTGCTGACTGCTCTAGGCGCTGGTGTGGCTTGTGTATTGGATGCGGACGCGTTGACCAGCTTTGAGGGCCATGCGCAGGAGCTTGTTGATGCGGTCAAGGGGGATTTGAAGAGGCCTGTTATTTTAACGCCGCATGAGGGCGAATTCGTGCGTTTATTTAATGAATTAAAAGACCCGGTTGAAAGTAAAGTTGAACGGGTGCGCCGCGCCGCTGCGCTGTTAGGGGCAACCGTATTACTCAAGGGTGCTGATACGGTGATTGCGTCACCTAATGGTCGCGCCAAAATCAATGCGAATGCACCCGCAAAACTTGCCACGGCCGGTTCGGGCGACGTATTGGCCGGAATCATCACCGGGCTATTGGCGCAAGGTATGGATGGGTTTGAGGCTGCTTGCGGCGGTGTCTGGCTGCATGGCAATGCGGGCAACACAGTGAACCGTCGCAATTTGATTGCCGAAGACCTGATTGAAGCCCTGGGTTAGCGCGCCGCCCAGAGTAGGCCGCGTTCGACAATCGTTTTGAATTGCGGCACGGCGAATTCATCTGCCGTGTGGCCAAGGGCGCAGTAAAACACACGGGCTTTGCCGTAGAGCTTCTTCCACACTACGGGCATCACCACGCCTTTGATGAAATCGCAATGCGTGCCGTCAAACGTGGTGGTAGCCAGTACTTCGACGGCGGGGTCTACATGCATGTAATACTGTTCGGAGTGATAAGTAAAATCGGTGATGCCATTGGTGATTTGGTCATCGGGTTTTGTGATGTTCACAGTGTAGTCAATAATATTACCGGGGTGGGACACCCATTGGCCGCCGGTCATGAATTGATATTCCACTTCATTGCGAAATGAATCGCACATTAGCCCGTGAAAGCCACCAAGCCCTACACCGCTGCGCACTGCCGCACAGAGATTTTCAACTTCTTCTTTCGCGATGGTAGACATGGTGACCATCGGCACAATCAGACTGAGGTCGTGGATGGCGGGATCAAGATAGGCGGTGGTGGAATTTTCCACGCGCACATCAAAGCCATTGCGTGCTAAGATTTTGTGTACGATTGCGGCGGAACGCTCTGGCGTGTGGCCATCCCAGCCACCCCAGACGATGAGGGCCTTTTTTTGTGCCATGTTAGTGGGCGCGTTTCGGTTTCAGAGTATAGCGGTTTGGACCACTTTCATGTTTGACAAAATAGTCGCGCACTTGCGGGTGGCGCACGGGAGCTTTGTTTTCATCAATCAATAAATTTTGCTCCGACACGTAAGCCACATATTCTGTCTCATCATTTTCAGCCAGCAAATGATAATAGGGTTGGTTTTTACTGGGGCGCACTTCCGCAGGGATAGAGTTCCACCATTCCTCGGTGTTGCTGAAAACCGGATCGACATCGAAGATCACCCCACGAAACGAAAACAAGCGGTGACGGACAACTTGTCCGATTGGAAATTTTGCGGCGTTTTGAATGACCATGTGCTGAAAATGCCAAGAATTGCAGCGCTGCGCAAGTGTTTCATCCACGCATCGAAAAAGGCAGTTGCGATGTCGTGCCCAGTCCTTGCCGTAAAGCCAGCTTTCGCAAGGACGCGATATTGGCCACGGCGGCAAGCCCTGCGACACGCGCCAGATGAAACGGCTGCAGTTCAGACAAGAGCGAGGCGTTGAGCAGGCCTGTCAAAGTAACTCGCGTGGCCACGTCAGCGCTTCGTTGTTTGTGATATTCGGCGGTGACCGAAGGGCTTCCAGGATCATCAGAGCCGATAATCAGATCAGCCGCCGTTGCAGCATCGCGCAGCGAAAGGTTCAAGCCCTGTGCGCCAATTGGCGGCAGGGCATGGGCCGCTTCACCTACAAGCATGGCGCGGGATTTGGCAAAAACAGTGGCGCGATTGCTGTGCATGGGAAATGCTTTGCGCGGGCCAAGATTGGATATGCGGCCCAGTAATCCATGACTTTCAAGTTGAATTTCGGTGCAGAGATCTTTATCTGAAAGCGCCAGCATGGCTTGAATGACAGCGGGCTTGGCCATCCACACAAGGCTGGAGCGGTTACCGAGCATGGGCACAGTCGTGAAGGGGCCCGCCTCTTTGTGGAACTCAGTTGAGGTAAATTCGTGGGCGGCAGAATGATCGAAACTTGTGGCTAAGGCCATTTGGTCATAACGGGTGGACTCAGTAGTGAAGCCGATTGCCGTGCGCAACGCAGACGCCGCCCCATCGGCAATGAGAAGGATTTTTGCAGTTACAGTTGCGCCGTCTTCGGTGGTGACGGTGATGCTGTCAGTGTTTAAGGCGGCACCCAAAGATTTGCCGCTGATGAATTCCACACCAGCACCGTCGGCTTGTTTGTGCAGAGCTGGGATCAGTAGGGCCAGCGGCACGTTGAAGCCGAATTCGGCGAGGTCTAATTCAGCCGCTGTAAACTCGATCGTTGGTGCCGTTACCAAATTGCCGGTGTCGTCCACAAGATGAAGTCGCCTCAATGGGGCACAGTGGGCTGCGATTTCACCAGGCCAAATGTGCATAAATTTCAGAAGTTGAATGGCGGGCTGCATCAGGGCTGTGGTGCGCAGGTCTTCGGTTGTGGGAGGCGTGATCAGCGCCGTTTTCACGCCGTTTTGGGCCAGTAAAATTGCCGCAGCCAGACCAGCAGGTCCAGCACCGGAAATGATCGCGGTAAAATCTGTCATTAGGCTTTCGGTTCAGTGTTACGCATTGATTCACGCGCCTTAAATGTGTTGTGCCAATCAGAAAGTTTAGGATGTTGACTGCGCCAGTCCGGTAGCATTTCACGAAAATCGATATAGGCCAACATTACGGCTGTTGCGATGCTACCAAGTGTCACTTCTGAAAGGTCACCCAGCCATTTTTTATTCAGCTCAATGACGCAAGCTTCGATGCGGGCTTTTTGGCGGGCTTTAAATTCGGGCCACTGCAATTTCTTGGCGCGGGCGAAGTCTTCATAACGATACGTTACGCAGGCGTCGCCCAAGCCTTGCGCCAAGGCCAACAACGTAAGCACGTGGAAATGCTTATTACCCTCATCCGGCAAGAACTGCTTGTTGCCAGCCACGTGGCAGAGATATTCCATGATAACGCGGCTATCAAATATGGCGTGGCCATGGTCAGTTTCCAAAACCGGAATTTTTCCAAGCGGTGAAAGTTTGGCCAGGGTTTCGTTCACTTCGTCTGGCTTGGCGCCAATCGTAATATGCTGCACGCGCGCGGTGAGGCCGCATTCGATCGCCGTCACCATCGACATGCGCACAAAGGGGGAATTGATTGAACCATAAAGTTTCATCATGTTGTTCCTATTTTGCAGCGGGCAATACACCCGGATTGAAGGTCATTGAAGGGTCTCTGTCAAAGAAAAACGCGGGGCGCAAGGTCACTTCATGCCAAACATGGGCAGAATGGGGAAATCCTCCGGATGCGGGACATGGCGAAAGCCCATGGTATACCAAAGTACACGGTCTTGATTGCCGATGCTGCGTTTTTGCGCCACGTAGGCGGGCAAGCTGGCATCTTCAGTAGAAAGATTTGGATAAAGGCCAGCGGCCCAATCCTCACCCTCGGCATAATGTGAGGCCCAGAGGCTGTAAGCCGTGAAGCCGGCGCGGCGTTGCGGCGGGTCTGCCTTGTCCATCGCCGACGTGGTACATCCAGGTCAAGGCGGAATGAAAATAATGATCGTGATTAGGCGCAATTGTATAGGGCGCAATCAGCGTGCCATATGTGGTGGCCACAGCGGTGCCATCATTGCTTTTACCGTGGTGGATTTGATTGCGGAATTTTGAGAATACGCTTGCCGTCATAGCCATCACCGGGAAAAGTTCCGGCGGAATTGGGCGTGCAAAACACATTTTAAAGGCCACGTTTGGCGATGGCATCTTTGCTGGCGGGCTTCAGCGTTAACGCGGGATAGACCGTGCCATCATCGGCTGCGCCTGAGTCTTTCAATAGTTTTACCGTCAGCGCGATTTCATCTGGGGTGAGGGCGTCAAGCGGATGGAATAGCCCTTTAGGTTCGGCGGCAAGGGCTGCGAGGGTGAATGCTGAATACGTCAGTATGCTGATGAATTTTTTAAGCAAGACGTGCTGTCCTGTTTTGGAATCAGCGGAGTATACCCGAGGACTTGTCACCGTCGGATTCATTCCGGTGATCCATGCGACTCTAAATCCGCTTGCCCATCTGCCCGGCCAAGTCTTGAATGAATTGCCATGCCACGCGGCCTGATCTGGCACCTCTGGTGACCGACCACTCATTGGCTTTGTGTTCCAGATCAGCTTTGACAAGTTCTAAACCAAAATGCGCTGCATAGCCGCGCACCATGTCGAAGAATTCGTCTTGCGAACAGCTGTGAAAACCCAGCCACAGCCCGAATCGATCGGATAGCGAAACTTTTTCCTGCACGGTTTCGGATGGTGAAATGGCGGTTGAACGCTCATTCTCAATCATGTCGCGCGGCAAAAGATGGCGGCGATTTGAGGTGGCGTAGAATATAACATTCTCCGGCCGACCTTCTAAACCACCATCAAGAGCAGCTTTAAGTGATTTATAACTCGTGTCTTGGGCATCAAACGACAAATCATCGCAAAATACGATGAAGCGGAATTTGGGTGCGCCACGCAGCAAGGCCATAAGTTGTGGAAGTGTGCCGATATCTTCGCGGTGGATCTCGACAACTTTTAAAACTTTAATGCCGGCTGCCACTTTGGCATGGGCGGCTTTCACCAATGACGATTTGCCCATGCCTCTGGCACCCCAGAGCAGCGCGTTGTTAGCCGATAAACCTTTGGCAAAGCGCGCGGTGTTTTCAATTAAGGTATCGCGCGATTGATCGATGCCCTTGAGCAAACCAATATCGACGCGGTTGACCTTCGCAACAGCAGAAAGGCCAGTGATTGGGCCATTCCACACAAATGCAGAAGTCTTGGCGAATGCTGGCGCTTTGGCCGGGGCAGGGCTGAGACGCGCCAAAGCTAGCGCTATCTTCTGCAATTCAGCCAATTCTTTAGTTTTCGACATGAAAAATTCCGCCAAGGCAATGGTTGCATTGGCCTAATCCATCGCTATATTCCGCGCAAGTTTTGTTTGACCACAGGCTTTGCTTGTTTGGTTCAGGAGATATAATGCATATAATTCCGTTGTTTGCGCAAGCCGCTCCCACAGGAGGTGCACTTGATCTGTTTGGCATGATGGTGCCGATGCTTGGTATTTTGGGCGTGTTCTATTTCTTCATGATCCGCCCGCAGCAACAGAAGGCGAAAGATCATCAACGCATGTTGGGCCAAGTTGAGCGTGGCGATACTGTAGTCACCAACGGTGGCCTGATAGGCAAAGTGGTTCGCGTGGTGGATGATAATGAGTTGCTGGTTGAGGTGGGCGAGAACGTGAAGGTGCGCGTATTGCGCCAAGGCCTTGCTCATGTTCGCGCCAAAGGTGAGCCGCAAAAGGCCAAAGCCTAATGTTTCATTATTCGCGGTGGAGGATTCTGGGCATCCTTAGTGTTGTCTTGCTGGGTTTTATTTTGGCTCTGCCGAACTTACTTGACCCTTTGGGCTACCGTGCAGCGACGGACCGTATAGGCTTGAAGCCGATGACACTGGGCCTTGATTTACAAGGCGGCTCTAACATCCTCATGGAAGTTGACCGCAAAGATTTGACGGACAAGATTCAGCAACAGTTGATGGGTGATATTCGCGCTGCCCTTCGTGAGCAAAAGATTGGTTACAGCGGTCTTGCCAAAACGTCTGATGGGGTTTCGGTTTCGCTGAACAAGGTGGAAGACAGTGCTTTGGCCCAAGTTGCTTTGAAAAAATTGCAACAGCCTTTGGATGCGGGAATTTTATCAACAGGTACTCCGGTTAATCTTTTTGACCTGAAGCAAATTGACCAGCAGTTTAAATTTACGATTCAGCCGCAGGGTTTTGATGCCAAGACATCGACTGCCTTGAAACA
>JAYVCU010000111.1:0-10684 GCA_043749835.1 Hyphomicrobiales bacterium | reverse complement strand
TTTAGTAATTGCTGCGAACAGCGGATGTGTGCGTGCTTTTTCCAAATTAACGAGGTGACGGGTGATGTTTTTACCGTCACGCGTGGTCAACTCAGCCATTGTGAAAGCGATGTGAGGCAGGCCGGCTAAAGGCGCTGCAAGGCCCGCTTTCTGGCAAGCCACTGCGTCCGGACCGTACACAAGTGAAAGCGGACGCAGATATGTTTTCATGGGCATTCTACCTTTGTATTGACAAAGCTGTATATACGTATATACACCGATGTATATACGGAGGTCAACATGCCACTAAGTATTCGCAATCCAAAGGTTGAGAAATTAGCAAGAGTTGCTGCCGCTCAGCATGGTATTAGCATGACTGAAGTTGTTGGCTTGGCGCTGGAACAGTTTGCCCAAAAGTCGAAACCGGACTTAGTTGAACTTGCTCGGAAAATATCAGACGATTTGATGCGTGAAGCTCCACGCAAGCGTCGCAATTTAACAAAAGACGAAATCAATGCCGAGTGGATGGATTAATGTTCATTGATACTTCGGCATTGGTAGCCGTCCTGACCGTCGAGGAAGAGCGCGACGCCTTTGCGCTGGCCATTAAAAACTCACAAACAAAAATAATATCCGGTTTGGTGCGTTTAGAAACTGTAATGGCAATGACGCGCAAAACTGATTTGAAACCCGAAAGAAATTCGCGGGCTTTGGACCTGCTAGTTTCAACGATGAATATTAATTATGTGGCGCTCACAGAGGCAATTTCCGCTCTAGCAATCGAAGCATTTGGAAAATACGGCAAGGGCCAAGAACACCCCGCCCAACTCAATCTATCTGATTGTATGAGCTATGCGGCTGCCAAATTCTATCGGCAGCCGCTGTTATTTAAAGGCAATAATTTTCCAAAAACCGATGCAAAGCTTGTTAAACTCAAGCCTTAACTCTGCGTCTGCGGCTCAAGCGCCACGGGTCTGCGGGCTTTGTTTGTGCGTGGCACAATTGGCGTCGTTGGTGTGGCGTTGGGCGCAGGTGGGTCATCGCGCTTAATCTTCTGACCAGAAATAACCAACTTCACTTCATCACCTGAGAGAGACTCATATTCCAGCAGAGCATTTGCCAAAGCCACTAAATCTTTGCGGCGCTTGGTGAGAATGCGCTTGGCATCAGCATAGCCTTGGTCGATAAGGCGCTTCACTTCTTTATCAATCTTCTGGGCTGTCGCTTCTGAAACATTTTGTGTACGAGAAACCGAATGGCCCAAGAATACTTCTTCTTGGTTGTCACCGTAGGCTACCATGCCGAGGTCGTCGGAATAACCCAGCTGTGTAACCATGGCACGCGCCAGCTTGGTGGCCTGTTGAATGTCGCCGGATGCGCCAGACGTGATGTTGTTCTTACCAAATGTCAGTTCTTCTGCAACGCGGCCGCCCATGGCTACGGCAAGCTGAGAAGTATATTCAATGAACTTCATTGAATAACGATCACCTTCTGGCAAGAACTTGACCATACCAAGTGAACGCCCACGCGGAACAATGGTGGCTTTGTGAACGGGAATGCCAGAAGGAACGGTGAGGCCCACCAGTGCGTGACCCGCTTCATGATAAGCGGTGTTCATCTTTTCTTCTTCGGACATGGCCATGGATTTGCGCTCAGGACCCATTAACACTTTATCTCTTGCGTCCTCGAATTCCTGATGTGTCACCACGCGTTGGTTGCGCCGTGCTGCCAATAAAGCGGCTTCGTTTACAAGATTGGCAAGGTCAGCACCGGAAAAACCTGGAGTTCCACGGGCCATAATTTTAACATCAACATCGGGTGCCAGCGGAACATTTTTCATGTGCACCAAAAGAATATGTTCACGGCCGCGGACATCAGGATTGCCCACGGTGATCTGGCGATCAAAACGGCCGGGGCGCAACAGGGCAGGGTCAAGCACGTCTGGGCGATTGGTTGCCGCAACGATGATCACGCCTTCGTTGGCTTCAAAGCCATCCATCTCAACCAGTAACTGGTTCAGGGTTTGCTCGCGCTCATCGTTGCCACCGCCAAGGCCAGCACCACGATGGCGACCTACGGCATCGATTTCATCGATGAAGATAATGCAAGGCGCATTCTTCTTGGCTTGTTCAAACATATCACGCACGCGACTTGCGCCAACGCCGACAAACATTTCTACAAAGTCAGAACCTGAAATCGTAAAGAAAGGCACACCCGCTTCGCCAGCAATAGCTCTGGCCAACAACGTTTTACCGGTGCCAGGAGGGCCTACCAGCAAAGCGCCGCGCGGAATTTTGCCGCCCAGCTTTTGGAATTTTTGTGGGTCTTTCAAAAATTCAACAACTTCCTGCAAATCATCTATGGCTTCATCAACGCCAGCAACATCAGCAAACGTTATTTTGCCTTGCTTTTCAGTCAACAGCTTGGCCTTTGATTTGCCAAAGCCCATGGCTTTGCCAGTGCCTGATTGCATTTGGCGCATGAAGAAAAACCAAACAGCACCGAGCAGAATCAACGGGGCCCAGCTGAGCAAAGCATTGCCCCAGAAATTATCACTCTGCGGTGGCTTGAAATTCATCTCAATCTTTTGATCACGCAGTTTCGTAAGATCTGAATCCTGCAGCGGGATATATCCTTCAAACGCGGCGCCAGCGGTGTCTTTGCCGGTTACGTAATTGGCCGAATCACTAAAGGACTTAATCGTGCCTGCATTCACCTTGTCCCAGAATTCGGTATAGGTAATTTCCTTGGTTGTGGACTTCAGCACTTGGCCTTGGAAGAGGCTGAAAAGTGCAATCAGCAAGACGCCAATAACAACCCAGATGGCAAGATTACGGAAATTGTTCAAGTCGTCCTCAATTTCTCGGCTGCAAAGCCGCATTCAAACTCTGAAGTCTAACATAGGATTGCACTTTGCCCAATCCAAGGCCGCACTTAAGATTATTTCTTGATGAACGTGGCCGATACATGGGCAGAAAGGCTTTGCACGGCATCAATTGAAATATGGTTAGAGAGTTGCACGATGGGCAAAGACTGGTCAACAAAATAGGGAATTTTATCATTTCGTTTCATATTGTTAACATAGCACTTGGCGACTACTGATGAGCCTTTGGGCGCGGTGATTAAAAAGCGTTTATCCCACAGCACAGGTGCATTTGATGTGACAGCTTGCGGCATTGCGTCAATTCGCGCGGCTTCTTTGGCAGCGCAGATGATGTGTTTAGTCCTGACAAAAACCACCCGACCCAAAGTGCGGCGCGGTGAACTCTGGCTTTCAAACCAAATTAAAAGCTCCTGGCGCTTGGCAAGTTCGGTTGCTGTACCACCACAAAGTTTAATGATTTTTTGCAAAGCCTCGTCACAGGCAATTGGGCTGAGGCGTTTGAGTGAGGCTGGCGCAAACTGTAGCATACCGGATTGCGTCATCACGCAATTTGTGGACGCCCAGTTTTTGGCTTGGCGTTTTGAAGATGCGACCACGTGTTGCGCATGAGACGCAACTTTGGCCAAACCGATATTGGGTTTGGCATTGCGAACGCGCACACGTTCATACGTTTCATTCGTGTTGCTTTCATCTTCAATCCATTTTTGCCCACATGCGTTTAAATAGTCGCGCAAAGCTTTTCGACGTTTTAAAAGCAGCGGGCGCAAAATGCGAATCCCATTCCATTGTGTTTCAGGCCAAATGCCAGCCAAACTTGCAGGTGACGATGTGCGCTTCATGCGCATTGCAACTGTTTCGGCTTGGTCGTCTGCGGTGTGAGCGGTGAGTAAATTGTTCACACCATGTTTTTTACACCATGTCGTCATTAAATTATAGCGCGCATCGCGGGCTTTGGCTTGCAGGCCGGAGGTCACCGTTTTATGCTGCCATTTTAATGTGTGGTGCACAACACCCATGGCTTTGCACCAGTTTTTCACTTTGCGCGCTTCGGCGGTCGAAGATGTGCGTAAGCCGTGATCAACAGTAAGGGCGAAAATTGCATGATGGCCCTGAACGTGATGTGCCAACAGCAACAATGCCATAGAATCGCCGCCGCCCGAAACTGCTATGGCAAATGGTAAATTTAATTTTTCGAGCTTAGCAGCCCGCACGCTTGAATTCTGCCTGCGCGCGCTTTTTCACTTCCACCGCATTGGGAAATTCGGAGTCAACCGAACTCATTGTGGTGCAGGCTTGATCTTTTTGTCCAAGCCTCGCTAAAGACAGGCCGAGTTTTAACAAACTATCAGGAGCACGGCGGCCTTTTGGATATTGCTTGTAACTGGACATATATGCTTGAGCCGCGTCACTATAATTTTGCTGCGCCCAAAAGGTTTCACCTAATTTAAATTCCGCACTGCCAGCTAAATTATGTTCTGGATATTTGGAAACGAATTCTTTGAAACCGGCTTCGGCCTCACCATACTGCAGCTGCAATAAAGCTTTTTCAGAACGTAAAAATAAATCGTCCGGCGTGTTGGCTGGAGGTTGTTGCAGCGAAACGGGCTGCACAGCAGCCAGCGAATCAGGCTGAGTTGCATGTGACAGACCATCTGCTTGCAATCCGCCCGCTGGCACTAGAACCTTACCCTGGAAGCCGCCATCAGCTGCCTGTGCAGCCTTTGTTATTCCAAGCGGCAAAACTTTTGGCGTTAAGGAAACAGCGGCAGTTTGCATAGCAGTTGCATTTGGCAATACAGGAGTTTCTTCAATTGATTCAACGCCACCGCTGGCATTGGCATCTTGCGCTTGCAGCACAGCCTTTTTTCTGGCGGAAACAAGCCCAGGCGCAGCGGCTGAAGTTTGCGTAGCAAGCGCTGGCGCTTGAGGCAAAAGCGGCGCATCAGGTGCAGCGTTTGCTCGCTGTGTTTGCGGTGCATTCAAAGGCTCCGCAGCGCCGAGTTTTTTCTGACCGCGTAACTGCTTTAATTCAAAAGTAAGTTGCTCTACTTGCCCCGTCAGCATTCTGATCTGCTGCTCCAACTGATCCATGCGCCCTACAACATCGTCAGCATGGGCCGGCAGGGTGGTTGCTGTTGCCAAAAGGGCAAAGACAAAAAGACTACGCTTCAACATGGTTTATTCCGTGGATGAGAAATATACTCTGCTCAAATAAAGAGGGCAAAATGAGACACAAATAGGGTTTTTCAAAAAACGAGTGCTCTGTTGCAACTGTGCAACAAATCAGTTCGTGCCACCCGTAATTACGGTGACAGAGCGGCGATTTTGGTTCCAGCACTGTTCTGCGTCACACAAGGCAACGGGTCTTTCTTTGCCATAAGCGATTGATGAAATGCGGTTAGCTTTTATGCCTTGGCCGATCAAAAAGTTTCGCGTTGTGGTGGCGCGGCGGGCCGAAAGGGCGATATTATATTCGCGCGTGCCGCGTTCGTCGGCGTGGCCTTCGACCTGAACTGTCACTGGCTCATATCGCTTTAACCATCCGGCTTGCTTGGTAAGCGTGTCAGTGCCTTCAGGGGTAAGTGTTGATTGATCTTGCAGAAAAAATACACGGTCACCGATATTGGTAGTGAATTCAGCTTTGGACCCTGGAGCCGCCTGGCCAGCGCCGGCACCGCCATTTAAGCCAGAATCAAGATCGGGTTGGGTTTTTTTTGAGCAGGCGGCAAGAGCCAAAAAGCAGCAGCAAATTGCTGCGTATTTATAGCCTGCTGTATGGGTCATCATATCTAAAACTCCTCACGTGAGCCCACTTGAGGCTCCGTCCTAATATCAGCTTACGTTCACAGAAAGCCACTATTCCACTCGATGTTGGCTTGGCAGGTTTTGGTTAAAAAAACACAAATCTGACTGAAGCCGTTTGCTCAGTGCGCCCATTCGGCGACCAGCACGGCAAATTTGTGGCAAGTTTGACATAATTTAACAGCAATAGGGATTGTGGTTTGCAAGGCGTTAACAGTTTTAGTGCGCTATTTCAGCAGTGGGCTCCACGCTGGATCAGAGGAGAATTGCGGCGTTTGCACCTGTTGCTCATTATAACCCGAGATATCCACAGACCAAAGTTGCGAACCGCCATTTTCGCCTTGCGTATCACGGAAGAACATTAATACGCGGCTATTGGGCGACCATGTGGGCCCTTCATTGTGGAAGCCTTCAGTTAGAACGCGTTCACCCGAACCATCAGGCACCATTACGCCGATACCGAATTTACCTTCGCCCTGTTTGGTGAAAGCAATATATTTGCCATCAGGAGACCAGACTGGCGTTGAATAGCGGCCATTGCCAAAAGAGATGCGCTGCTGATTGGAGCCGTCTGCGCCCATAACGTAAATCTGCTGGGTGCCGCCGCGATCAGATTCAAATGTGATACGGCTGCCATCCGGGGAATAGCTGGGAGCTGTATTGATAGCCGGCACGTCGGTTATCTGCCTCGTTTGTTTAGATCGCAAGTCCATTTCAAAGATATTGGCGTTTCGGCCATCTTCGCTTTCCAAGCTCATGATCACTTTTTGCCCGTCGGGTGAAAAACGCGGAGCAAAACTCATGTTCGGGAAGTCACCAACAATTTCCTTCTGGCCCGTATCTATATTATAAATGTAAACGCGGCTGGCCTCGGTGCCAATCGACGCATAGGTGATTTCCTGAGTTGTCGGCGAGAAGCGCGGCGTTAACAAAATTTCTTTGCCATTCGTCAGTGTACGGACGTTAAAGCCATCCTGATCCATCATCGCCAGCTTTTTAATACGGGCATTCTTAGGGCCACTTTCATCCACAAAAACGATACGCGTATCAAAATAAGGCGCAAAACCGGTGATCTTATTGTAAATCATGTCTGCCACTTTATGAGCCAGGCGGCGTGAGAGTTTGGTTGGCGAGGTGAAAGATGATCCCGCCAAGAAGGCCTGGGTGTTCACATCGTAAAGCTTGAAGGCCACCGTCATGCGGTCTCCGGCAATGGACACTTGCCCCACGACAAGTGCTTGTGTCTTCACCTGTTGCCACGATGCAAAATTTGGATTTTGATCAAAGCTGCCAATTTTCTCGATGAAGCTTTCAGGGGGCAATGGCTTGAAATAGCCAGAGCGGGCCAAGTCATTGGCCACTATGCCAGAAATCGTAGCAGCGTCTTTTTCAGCGCCACCAGACGCGATGAATGGGGCAACCGCGATGGGCAATGGATCAATTTTTCCGCTATTCACGGTGCCGGTGACGGCGAAAGCTGGCCCAGCCAAGACCAAAGTCAAAACAAAAAGCAGTGCAACGTAAAGGTGGTTTTTCATCTTTGGTCTCATTAGCCGGAAAGCCGGGTTGGGTTAAAGTCTAACACATTATCTTTCCATTGGTCATATTGATCCACTGGCAGATCATAAGTTTGGCATTCCACGATTGCAGAAATAGCGGCACGCGCAGTGGCTTGAAACACGGGGTCAGCACTATCCTGGGCGATTTCTGGTTTGCCGTTCACGCTGCCGTCGGTGTTCAATAGAAAATGAATGGGCACCGAAATGTTAGCTTCGCGCGCGGCTGGTGGAATGTTGAAACACTGCTTCACTTTGGAAACAAGGGCGGAAACAATGGTAGCGGTGGCTGCGGCGTCGGTGCCCTTGGCTTCCTTATCGCCATGCTTGGGCCCGCCTTTCTTGTCTGAAGGTGGGGCAGGGGCTGCATTTTCACCAGAAATTTTATTCAGCTGCGCTTGGGCTTGGGCCAAAGCCTCAGCGAGTTTCTTTTTCTTGTCTTCGGCCTTCTTTTTATCGTCGGCCTTTTTCTTGTCCTCGGCTTTTTTCTTGTCCTCCGCCAGCTTTTTTTCATCAGCAATGGCCTGCGCTTCGTCGGCTTTCTGCTGGAGATCGGCTTGCTTTGCAGCATCGTCTTTCAGCATTTGATCAAGGGCTTTGGTATCTGGCTTTGGCGGATCAGGCTTTTTCTCAGGAGGTTTTTCGGGTGGGGGTTTCACTGGTTCGCGAGCCGCAGTGTTTAATTTGTCATCCAACTTCGGCGCGGGTGGCACATCTTTCACGACTTTGGTTTCTTTGGGTGCCACATCTTTACTATCTGGCACATCAGCCTTGGTCGTGGCCATTTGTTGCACCTTGTCGCTGATGTTTGAAATATCAACCACGATAGGAATAGGCTCTTTCACTTTAAACGGCGGCGGTGCCGGCACAATCAGCAATGCCGCAAGAATGAGAGCGCCGTGACAACACAGCGATATGGCGAGGGGCCGCTTCATTAGTTGCCCGGAAGCTGGTCTTTCGTGGCGGTAACTAAGCCAATCTTGGTGAAGCCTGCTTGATTTAATGTTCCCATCACTTCCATTACCGAACCATAATTCGTATTGGTGTCGCCACGCATCATGATTTGCTCACTCGTGCCATTTTTGGCCAGCGCCAGCAGTTTGGGGGCAAGTTCTTGCAACGTGATCATTGTATCTTGCAGATAAATTTTGTTGTTGGCTGTCACAGAAATCGTAAGCGGCTCGGTTGACGTGCTGAGTTGTTTGGCTTGTGTCTTGGGCAATACAATCGGTACACCCACCGTCATCAAAGGTGCTGCCACCATAAACACGATCAGCAGAACTAACATCACGTCGACCAGTGGGGTTACATTGATCTCACTCATCGTGCCATGACGTGATTGGCGGCGCGATGACCGTCTTGAATATCCGCCTGCTCCTGCGCCACCTGCACCCATATTTAGTTACGCCCGCTCATCAAGTTGCCGCGAAATGATAGCTGAAAATTCATCCGCGAAGTTTTCCAGGCGCGTGCCAATTCTGGCAGCGTCTGAGGAATACATGTTATAGAAAATTGTCGCTGGTATGGCGGCCACAAGACCGATTGCAGTAGCAAACAGCGCTTCGGCTATGCCGGGGGCCACTACGGCCAGGTTGGTATTCTGCGAATTGGCGATGCCTTGAAACGAGGTCATAATGCCCCATACAGTGCCAAACAGTCCGATGAAGGGGCCAGCTGAACCCACTGTGGCCAGAAACAGCAACCGTGATTCCAATCCACCCATTTCTTTTTGAATGGCCACATCCATCACCTTTTCGATGCGCTTTAATGTGCCGGCAAAACCGGCGCGTAAAGCTGCCCCTTGGCTGCGTTTCCATTCCTGCATTGCGGCTATGAAGATGGCAGACATTCCGATGGAGTGACGATTGGCCTGCGCATGGTAAAGGTCTTCCAAGGATTGGCCAGACCAGAACTGGCTTTCAAACTTATCATTGGCACCATTCATGCGGCGCACGGAATAGAACTTTTCAAAAATTATTGTCCAGCACCAGATTGAAGCCAGCCCTAATCCGATCATCACAACAAATACGGGCCATGAGGCCTGAAATAGCAAATGCCAAAGCGAAATATGTGCGCCCGCAGTCACTGGCGCTTGTGTAACTTGATCCATCGTTTATTCCCACGGCCTTAATAATGAAAGCCACACGTCCCATAAGGGGCCTTCACCAGCGAAATCTGTCAAAACTGCGGCGTTTCCAAATGGTTGATAGAATCACTGCCGCGCCGGAAAAGTTTACCAGCTGCGAAGGCTTGAATCAGGTTTATGGTTAAGGATGGGTTAGTGCAGTTGCAAGTTCGGGGGTGATCCGCTTCGGGCGGCCTGTGCCGTCGATCAGCGCCACGGTAACAGCAGCGGTGAAGAGGGTGGTGTCGCCGAGCGTTATGGTTTGGAAAAGTTCAAAACGCGCACCGGCCATTTCTTTGAAATCAGTCTCCACAATAAGTTCATCTTCAAAGTGGGCGGGAGCGAGGAAGTTGCAATCCATGCGGCGCACGACGAAGGCATGGCCCTCAGCAAACATGGCTTTTTGGTCAACGCCCTTCATGCGCAGATAATCGCTGCGGGCACGCTCACAGAATTTCAGATAATTGGCGTGATAGACAAAGCCGGAAAAGTCGGTGTCTTCATAGTTGACGCGGAGGGAGTAGGTGAGGGTCATTCATCGTCGCCGAGAGGCAACACACCTTGCGTGATGTCTGCGCGTTGCGGCATGGCGAGTCCCAGATGCTTGAAGGCATGATGGGTGAGTAATCTTCCGCGCGGTGTGCGATTTAAAAACCCGATTTGTAATAAATAAGATTCCACCACATCTTCCAGGGTGTCGCGAGCTTCTGAAAGTGAAGCGGCGATCGTATCAATGCCCACGGGCCCGCCGCCGAAATTCAGCGCGATGCATTTGAGATAACGGTGATCAAGTGCGTCTAATCCAACATCATCAACATCCAATAATTTCAATGATTTATCAGCCATGGTTGCGGTAATACTTGAAACACCTTCGACATTGGCAAAATCACGCACGCGGCGTAGCAAACGTCCGGCAATGCGCGGTGTGCCCCTGCTGCGTTTGGCGATTTCTCGTGCGCCTTCGTCAGTGATGTGCAGCGCCATAATTCGCGCATAGCGCCGCACGATTTCCAATAATTCATCTGCGCCATAAAAATCCAGCCGCACCGGGATGCTGAAGCGATCACGCAGCGGGGTGGTCAACAATCCGGTGCGCGTCGTAGCGCCGATCAATGTGAAACGCGCCAAATCAATTCGCACACTGCGGGCGGCGGGGCCTTCTCCGATAATGAGGTCTAATTGAAAATCCTCCATCGCTGGATAGAGTACTTCTTCGACGATGGGGTTGAGGCGGTGGATTTCATCGATGAAGAGAACGTCGCGGTCTTCCAAGTTGGTCAGGAGGGCGGCCAAGTCACCCGCTTTGGCAATGACCGGGCCGGAAGTGGCTTTGAAATT
>JAYVCU010000110.1:0-5105 GCA_043749835.1 Hyphomicrobiales bacterium | reverse complement strand
CGTAGCATAGCCAGTCAGCCCGTCAATTTTAACAGTCCACGTAACTTTCTTGGCATCTGTATCTACGGTCACATCCGCAGTACCCTTGCCTTTACTGTCTGTAACTGGCGCTTCTTCACCTGCGCTCATATCAGCATGAAACTTCATGATTTCGGCTTGTGCAGTTGAGGCTATACCCAACAAGGCTAGTGTAAGGCTGGCAATTACTACGGTAGATTTTAACGTCATTACTTCTGAACTCCTCGAAACTAAATTTTAGAAGGTTTGCCGTGATTGTTAAATGCACAGGACGTTCACTTTGTTCCAAAGGTAATATTGATTTTAAATGGACCGCTCGATTCTGGGTCATACGCTTAAATGAATGTTGCTTGAGAACTGCAATTATCAGATCCGGCTTACAGTGAATTACCATGTCGGTGCAGTGCGTTTTCGCGCGTTAAATATCACAAAAAAAGCATAATTGAATGTCTGCCACCGTAATCCCAAAGCCAATTATGTGACTCCGAACTTGGAACTTATTTCAACAGTAAATCGTTGTCATGAAACTGGAATGTAGCACTGCTGCCAAACTGGATTGCGGCATCTGGGTTTCGGATGACGTGTCGCATGCGGCGCATGCTGGCTTAAACTGAATCGGTACGCTTTTTTTAAAGAGAAGGACAACAAAAATGAAAATTTATACACAATCAGTCTTTTTTGCCGCGATTTTTGCTGCGACAATCGGTATTTCTCCCCATGTAGCGACTGCGGCAACTGCGACTGTCTGCGTGCCAACTGCAACTCAAACTTGTCCGCCACCTGCTGCGAACAATCCGCCGCCGGCAACCACTCCTCCTGCTGCAACCGCTCCGCCTGCTACAACCACTCCGCCTGCTGCAACCAATCCGCCTGCCGCAACCAATCCGCCTGCCACAAGCAATCCGCCCGCGGCCAATAACCCGCCACGCGACCAGGCTGGTAGCTTTCAATACGATCCAAATCTTCACCACCGTCGACACCAACGCAATAATGTCTTCCGTTTCTTCTTCAACGGTTACTTCTATGATCGCCCCTATTGGCAGCAGCGCTATTACCAGCAACAACATTATGGGGTGATCCGACTGAGCTGCGCTGAAGGCCGCAGGATTGTAGCTGATAATGGTTATAATCGCGTCCGCATTTTGTCCTGCAATGGATTCAGGTATACCTACCAGGCGCACCGCGGCGGCTTTACCTACCGGGTTTTCGTCAATGCACGACGCGGAACCATTGTTGGCAGATCACGCTTATATTAAAACGGGATTTGGCATTTAACCGAGATTTGGGAAGCCGCATCGGCTTCCCTTTTCTACAGTTATGTTTGCGTGACTGTGTTCAAACAACGGGACATTCAGTCAGCGCAGGATTACGGTGACAGTGCATTCTATTAAGTAATGCTTCGTGTACTGATTAAAAAAATATCATATAAGTTTGACGCTGAGGTGGGGGAAAAATAGGGGCTTGACGCGTGACACTCAAACCCGAACGCCGAGATATCTCAATTTTGCTTTAATTGCGCGATTGGCCAACGTTACTGTGAGATATCGTGTTCGTGCGAGACTCAAAGATTACTGTCTGCGGAGGCCTTCAGTTGAACACTTTTGTAGCATGCAGCAGATAGGCAACGGCGAGCACGGTGAAATGAAAGATAATTTTTCATAGAAATACATTTGTCGCCGCGGTCGTGTGAGTAGATTGCAGCCCGTTGATTTATGTGCATTGCAGCATTGGGAATGGGGTGGATAGGGATTATACTAACTGCAATTCTCAAAAGATGCACAAGAATCCAGTTGACCTTTCACGACTCATGACCTACTAAGCGCCTACTTTCCAGACGCAGGCCGTTGTGGGTTCGCCTCACAAAACGCTGTTGGGACAGTAAAAGATAAAAGATTTCAAGGTCATGCCCCTCGAACCTGGCCGGTTCACTGGGCCTCTGGTTTTGGCGCTAGGCGGTTCCGGACCGGAACACCTCAGTGCTTTTTCTCGTTTGTCCGGTCCAATGAATTTGTAGGTTTAATTTTAAAGGTTTCCTTGGCACATGCCGACAATTAACCAACTGATCCGCAAGCCCCGTCTTGCACCTGTATACCGGAACAAGGTTCCGGCGATGCAAGCTTGTCCGCAAAAGCGCGGCGTTTGCACACGTGTTTATACCACCACCCCGAAAAAGCCGAACTCGGCGCTTCGTAAAGTGGCCAAGGTTCGTTTGACCAATGGCTTCGAAGTGGTGAGCTATATTCCAGGTGAAGGCCATAACTTGCAAGAACACTCTGTGGTCATGATCCGTGGTGGCCGCGTGAAGGATTTGCCAGGTGTGCGTTATCACATCATCCGCGGCATCCTTGATACGCAAGGCCTGCCCAAGCGCCGTCAGCGTCGTTCTAAATACGGCGCAAAGCGTCCGAAGTAAGAGGATCAACAGATGTCACGTCGTCACTCCGCAGAAAAGCGCGTTATCAACCCAGATCCTAAGTTTCATGATCTGATTGTGTCCAAATTCATGAATAATCTCATGGAAGATGGCAAGAAGTCAGTTGCTGAAAACATCGTTTACGGCGCTTTCGATCTGGTTCAGGCCAAGTCCAAGCAAGACCCGATCCAGCTTTTCCATGCCGCTTTGCAAAATGTGGCTCCGGCCATTGAAGTGCGTTCGCGCCGTGTTGGTGGTGCGACCTATCAAGTTCCCGTTGAAGTGCGCACCGAGCGCCGTCAGGCGTTGGCTATTCGTTGGATTATTATTGCTGCTCGTGGTCGCAATGAAAAGACCATGGTTGAACGTCTCTCAGCTGAATTGCTGGACGCTGGCAACAATCGCGGCACCGCCGTCAAGAAGCGCGAAGACACCCACAAGATGGCCGAAGCCAACCGCGCTTTCAGCCACTATCGTTGGTAGAGTTTTAAGAACATGGCACGCACGCACGAACTGGCAAATTATCGTAACTTCGGCATCATGGCGCACATTGATGCTGGCAAGACGACGGCGACTGAGCGGATTCTCTATTACTCCGGCAAGACGCACAAAATCGGCGAAGTGCATGACGGTGCAGCCACCATGGATTTCATGGAACAAGAGCAAGAGCGCGGCATTACCATCACGTCGGCTGCCACCACCACAGTGTGGAATGGCATGCGCTTGAACATCATTGACACGCCAGGCCATGTGGACTTCACCATTGAAGTTGAACGTTCGCTGCGTGTCTTGGACGGTGCTGTTTGCGTTCTCGATTCAAACCAGGGCGTTGAGCCACAAACCGAAACCGTTTGGCGCCAAGGCGACAAATACATGGTTCCGCGTATTGTATTCTGCAACAAGATGGACAAGACTGGTGCATCGTTTGAACAATGCATCAAGGACATCAAGGAACGTTTGGGCGCACGTCCCGTTCCAATTCAATTGCCAGTTGGCGTTGAAGCCGATTTCAAAGGCATCATCGATCTGGTTCGTATGAAAGCTGTGATCTGGGATAACGAAGAACTCGGTGCCACTTATCACGATGAAGACATTCCAGCAGATATGTTGGATGCCGCCAAGCAGGCCCGCGCAGACATGATTGAAGCTTGTGCTGAGCTCGATGACAAGGCGATGGAAGATTATCTCAATGGTGTTGAGATGGATAACGTCACCATTAAACGCCTTCTGCGCAAAGCTGTGTTGAACGCGTCGTTTTTCCCTGTTTTGTGTGGCTCGGCATTTAAGAACAAGGGTGTGCAGCCTTTGCTTGATGCGGTTTGTGATTATTTGCCGTCACCATTGGACCGTCCCGCGATTAAGGGCATTGATGTGAAGACAGGTGGCGACACCACACGCCCATCCTCAGACACTGAGCCACTGGCTTTGTTGGCATTCAAATTGATGGATGACCAATATGGCATTCTGACTTTCTGTCGTATTTATTCTGGCGTGTTGGGCAAAGGCACGTCGCTGTTGAACTCAACGCGTGACAAGACTGAACGTGTTGGCCGCATGGTTCTGATGCATGCCAACAACCGCGAAGAAATTTCAGAGGCTCATGCGGGCGACATCGTCGCTCTCGTTGGTCTGAAAGATACCCGCACTGGCGATACGCTGTGCGATCCGGCCAAGCCAGTCATTTTGGAAAAGATGGAATTTCCTGAGCCGGTTATTGAAATGAAGGTTGAACCAAAGACCAAGGTTGATCAAGAAAAGATGGCGGTGGCTCTCTATAAGCTTGCTGCTGAAGATCCGTCTTTCCGTGTGTCGACGGACTCTGAGTCTGGTGAAACCATCATCAAAGGCATGGGCGAACTTCATCTCGACATTAAGGTCGATATTTTGAAGCGCACCCACAAGGTTGAAGTTGTTGTTGGTGCGCCACAAGTGGCTTACCGCGAAGCCATCACCCGCAAAATCACCAAAGATTACACCCATAAGAAGCAAACTGGCGGTACGGGCCAATACGCTCGCGTAATCCTCGAAATTGAGCCTGCTGAAAAAGGCGCTGGCAACTCGTTTGAAGCCAAAGTTGTTGGTGGTTCCGTGCCGAAGGAATATATCCCCGGCGTTGAAAAAGGTTTGAATTCAGTTTTGTCGTCGGGCCCGCTGATCGGCTTTCCGGTTGTGGACATGAAAGTGACGTTGATTGACGGCGCTTACCATGACGTTGACTCGTCGGCCATTGCCTTCGAAATCGCCACGCGTGCTGCCATGCGTGAAGCGTTTGAAACGGCTGGCGCGATTTTGCTTGAGCCTATCATGAAAGTGGAAGTCACGGCCCCTGATGAATATCTGGGCGGCGTGATCGGCGATTTGAATTCACGGCGTGGCCAAATCATGGGCACTACTACACGCGGCAATGCGCAAATCGTGAATGCGATGGTGCCTTTGGCCAATATGTTTGGGTACATTAACAATCTGCGTTCGATGTCTCAGGGCCGTGCGTCCTACACGATGCAGTTTGATCACTATGAGCAAGTTCCTCGGAACGAAGCTGAAGAAATTAAAAAGAAATACTCGTAATTGGATTGATGGAGTTCAGCCATGGGAAAAGAAAAGTTCAACCGCGACAAGCCGCATTGCAACATTGGCACGATTGGCCATGTGGATCATGGCAAGACGAGTTTGA
>JAYVCU010000109.1:0-7145 GCA_043749835.1 Hyphomicrobiales bacterium | reverse complement strand
TAAACACGTCTTCAAGCCACGCTCAATTCATAATCTGCCCTAATCCTTATTCGAAACGCCCGCCCCTTCAAACGTAGCCATGCCGTTGTGGCAGGCGATGGCGGCTTTGACGATGCCTGCGGCAAGGGCTGCGCCGGACGCTTCACCCAGGCGCATACCCAGATTGAGCAAAGGCTTTTTGCCCATCAGTTCCAGAAGGTGCCTATGCGCGGGCTCGGCCGAGCAATGGCCGAAGAGGCAGTGATCAAGGGCTGAAGCATCGGCTTTATAGAGCACGGCGGCGGCGGCTGTGGCCACATAGCCATCCACAATCACTGGAGCATTTTGCATACGTGCACCCAGAATAGCGCCCGCCATGGCGGCCAGTTCACGCCCACCGAGACGGCGTAAAACTTCTAAGGGGTCTGACAAATGAGCGTGATTAAGTGCGATGGCCTTATCCACAGCAGCGGCTTTGCGCTTTACGCCTTCAGCGTCGACGCCGGTTCCTGGCCCTACCCAATCCTGGCCTTTGCCGCCAAACAGGCCGGAGGCCAAGGCGGCGGCAATGGTGGTGTTGCCGATGCCCATTTCGCCGATGCATAATAAATCACAGCCGCCAGCAATGGCTTCCATGCCGTAGGCAAACGTGGCCGCACAGTCTTTTTCACTTAAAGCGGCTTCAACGGTGATGTCTTTGGTGGGCTGTTCCAGCGCCAGTTCAAAAACTTTGAGTCCAAGTTCAAAAGCTTTGCAAATTTGATTTACCGCTGCACCGCCACTTTGGAAGTTGGCCACCATTTGCGCTGTGACGGCTTGCGGATAAGCTGCTACACCTTGCGCCACCACGCCGTGATTACCAGCGAAGACTGCTACAACAATGCGGTCTGCGCGTGGTGGATAATGATGCTGCCACGCGGCGATGTGTTCGGCGATTTTTTCAAGTTCGCCCAAAGCACCGGGCGGCTTGGTTAAAATCGCATCACGGGCGCGGGTTTTGGCAATGGCTTCAGCATCTGGCCCCGGCATTTCACTCAGCAATTTGCGCAGATCGTCAAAGGGAAGGCCGGTTATCATCATTTCGTCCTTGGTTCTTGAATCGTTATGAGCCAGCCCCTATCACAGCCCAAACAACTGAGCAGCATAACAAACGGCAATGAGCGATAAATTTCCACTGCGTAGCGAAGCGAACGGTCGATTTAAGCCGATTTCAGAGATTGTGCTGGCGTTGCGCTTTCTAACGCGGCTGCCCGTGCCTTTTGCCCGCACCGTCGATCCTGTGCCTTTGGCCTCGGCTATGCGCATGTTTGCCGTGGCAGGAGCTGTCATCGGCGCTTTGAATGGCCTGTTTCTTTTGGGCGTTTCTTATCTGCATCTGCCCGGCATGATCGGACCGGTGTTGACAGTTGGCTTTGGCCTGTTTCTGACGGGGGCTTTACATGAAGATGGGCTCGCAGATTGTGCCGATGGGTTGTTGGGTGGAAAAACCCGTGAGCGCCGGCTAGAAATCATGCGCGACAGCCGCATTGGCACTTACGGCGCCTGCGCTTTGCTTTTGGCTTTGCTGATCCGCGTTGCAGCCTATCAAACCTTGCAGACCTATCCGCCATGGCAGATGATCGCGGTAATTGCCGCTGTGGGCGCATTTTCGCGTGCCATGGTGGTGGATATGATGTGGGCCACACGGCCGGCACGCGCCGACGGCCTTTCCGCCCACGCTGGAAGACCCAGCCGCAATGCCGGATTATTTGCGATTATGACAGGCGGTGCATTGGCCATTTTTGCAGGCTGGTTCATAGCCCCGATCGCGGGTGTTGAAGCCATGCTGGTGGCGCTGGTAATCACCGGCCTGATGCGCCGCCTGGCGACGCAGTTGGTGGGCGGGCAGACCGGCGATGTGTGCGGCGCGGTTCAGGTTCTGGTCGAAATCGGCATGTTGATCACTTACCTGGCAAGCATCCATTAACCTTGGCCCCAGGTAATTGCGCTACGTCAACGGATTATGCTTCTGGCAGACTTAATCTGGGGCTTCAGTTTGTGGAGTTCAGATGCGCGTATCCAAATCCCTGCCCAGCTTGGGCCTTGCGGTTCTTTTGATGCTTGGTGCAGGACTGCCCGGTTTGCACCCTTCGCCAGCTCAATCACCCGGCTTGCAGCTTTATGCTTTGACCGAAATCAAAGGCGGGCAGAATGGGCATTTTGTGGTGTCTGCTTCAATCAACAGTCAGAAGATTTCGGCACTGGTTGACACAGGTGCCAGCGTTGTGGCGTTGTCTTACGAAGATGCGGAGCGGGTTGGGTTACATCCGCACACCCTGAATTTCACAGTTCCGGTGGCTACTGCCAATGGCACAACGCAAGCGGCACATGCGAAACTTTCAAAAGTCGAAATTGATAATGTGCGCGTTGACGATGTGGATGCCCTGGTGATGCCGCAAGGCGCGCTTTCCGGCACATTGCTGGGCATGAGTTTTCTATCGCGGCTTTCCAGCTTTAAATCTGAGAATGGCACTTTGACCTTGAAGAATTGACGCAACTGCTGATATTGCGTCGCTGCCGGAGGGATAATGCTCCGGCATTTTTGTTTGAATGAGATCATGGATACAATCGTCCGCGACGAAATCGAAACACCTTGCGTGAAAATCTGTGTGGTGGACCCTGAAACCCAGTTGTGCATCGGCTGCGGCCGAACGCGCATGGAAATCGCCGGCTGGATTGGGATGGCCAGTGCTGAGCGGCATACAATCGTTGTGAATTTGCCCGAACGATTAGCCACGCTTACGCAGCGCAAAGCAAGGCGCGGCGGCAGGGCGGGAAGACTGGCGCGGGGTGAGTGAGGGTCGGTGGCTTTAAGGGCGACAAGGCGAAATACACAGTCGTCTAGGTATCCAACCAATAGTGGTGCGATTACGGTGGCAGTGCATTTAATTAAGTCGCGCTCAGTTGACCGATTACGGTGACAGTGCATTTAACTTGGTCGCGCTCAGTTGACGACCGTAAGATCGACCATAATTAAATGCACTGTCACCGTAATCCCCCTGTGGCAAAGCCATTGCTATTGTTCGCTTCATTATCGGCCATTTGAGGTGTCCTTGTCATTCTTGGCAAATTGTTTTTGTTCTATCCGTAGACGTATAACTGTGGCAGCCAAGCAAAAAGCGATCACAATGGCGGACAACCAAGCCATCCCTGCTTGGATGTCCGTATTACCGAGGGCCAAAATTAAGCCTCGCGACCTATTGGTGCCCCTAGCCACATCTGTATCCGGGAAAAGGAAGACAGCCGAAACCGTTAACCCCAAAGTAAATAATAGTGCCCTCAATTGCTCGGTGCGAAGATTTTTCCATCCCTTAGTCTTTAGGGTTGCCAGCAGCTTATCAGTCATGCGTTGTTGAACAGGTTTGTATTGGAGCCGTAAGGCCAATGTAGAATCCACCAATGTTGCAATCAAATACGTGATCAAGGCTGCAACTGTTGGCGTCCAGTTCATCCCAAAATAGAAAGCGGGCAGCTTAAACCAAGTTCGGAAACCGTAAACAAGGCCGATTGCAAGAGTTCCAGACAAGCAATAGATCGCAACAGAGTTGCTATTGTAAAAGGTAAGCCAGCCTCTGCTCGGCGTTAGGCAGATTTTCGCAATCCAATATATGCCGAACAAATTGGTAGCTATTGGCAGGAGCCCAAGCGGTAAATTCCATATAGTTTGAAAAATGTTGATGCCGCAAACTCCCGAACTTTACTGTTGTCATTCGCCGTCACATTCTCGCCGGAATTACGGTGACAGAATTACGGTGACAGTGCATTCTGTTATTATATACTGACGATCATGTTGCCGCTGCATCCATCCGTTACTCCTTCTTCCAATCCGTAGCGCCTGCAACAATGTGAAGCACCTCAACAAGCTTTTTCGGCCCATTCACTTCATACAAAATAATATATCTGCCAATTGGAAAATAGCGCGTCTGGTTTTTATAGATGCGGCCACCACGTGGGGCGGTTGCAAGCACGTTGCGCGTTTTCAGCTCCAACTCATCAATAAAGCTAAGTGCCTTTTTCAGATTATCTTGTACGATATAGATTGCGATCTCCATCAAGTCATCAATGGCCGTAGGCATGAACTTGACGATGTACATTTTGGGCTAGCGTTTTGCAAGGCGCTTGCGGATGGTGTTTCTCATTTCGCCAAAGAATACAGCGTTGGCCGCCACGCCCAATCCTTGTTTTGCCTGAGCGCGGCCAAGTTCGATCTTCTGGTCGATGCGTGCTTCTTCCAATGCGCGGGTGACAGTGGATTCGTCTCCTCCGAAGAGTGCCCGGACATCTTGCATAGACAGCATCATGCCCACGGAACGATTCTTCTTCGTCACAATCACAGGCTCACGCTGGATTGTATCCAAAAACAGGCCAAAAGAATTTTTTGCGTCTGCAGCAGTCATGGTTTTCATGTAATGACCCAATCCAGGTGGAATTGATTATTGGCCATTTTAGACATAATGGGCGGAATTACAATGCAATTTTTTGTGATCTCCCACTTAGTCACCATCACCTACAACGGGATTACGGTGACGGTGCATTTAACTCGTCCCGCTCACGCCGCCACCTGTCTTGCCTGCTCACTCACTGCACCTAATGCTTTGTATAGCACTTCCACCCCTGCCCCATGCTTTGAGCCATCAACCGTCAAAATCTGCCGCCAGATTCGCCCACCTGCTTGTGCATGATAAAGGCCCAGCATGTGGCGCGTGATGTGATGCAGGGGTGCGCCGGTTGCGAGGTGTTTTTCGATATAGGGCAACATCGCAACGGCAGCCTCGTGGCGCGTGGCAACGGGTGCGGGTTGGCCCGTGAAAGTCGGATCACCTTGCGTCAGTTCCCACGGATTATGATAGGCCACGCGGCCCAGCATTATGCCGTCCAGCGTTTCAAGATGGGTCAAGCCATCAGCCACCGTTACAAGCCCGCCGTTTAAACTGATGTGCAAAGTGGGGTTTGCCGCCTTAAGCCTTACCACACGATCATAATTCAGCGGTGGAATTTCGCGATTCTGTTTCGGGCTGAGGCCTTTCAACCATGCTTTACGAGCGTGGATGATAAAGGTTTTGCATCCGGCTTCCGCAACAGCTTCGACGAATTCATCCAGCGCCTGTTCCTCGTCTTGATCATCAATGCCAATGCGACATTTAACGGTGACAGGAATTTTCACTGCCGCCTGCATGGCAGCAAGACATTCCGCCACCAGTTTTGGTTCAGCCATTAGACACGCGCCAAAATGCCCGCCTTTCACGCGGTCTGACGGGCAGCCAACATTGAGGTTGATCTCATCATAGCCAAAGCCTTCGCCAATGCATGATGCTTCGGCCAGCCCGTGCGGGTTACTGCCGCCAAGTTGCAGAGCTATGGGGTGTTCGCAGCCATCAAAGCCTAAAAGCTTATTACGATCCCCGTGGCGCACGGCCTGATCTGTGACCATCTCAGTATAAAGCAACGCACTGCGCGTGAGGGTGCGGTGAAAGACGCGGCAGTGCCGATCAGTCCAATCCATCATGGGTGCAACGGCGAATGTTTTTTCGTTGTAATCCAATAGTTTATCCTTATATTTTAAAGCGAAAAAATAGGTACGTGTGCTGTATCTTATCCTCGATTTACCAGGTGCAGGTGTTAGCTTGATACTATGGAACACTATGCTGAGCATATTCAAATACTTTTGGCCTCAGCCCTCATCAAATGCAGTGTGCATCGTGCTGCGATTCCAAGCCTTTCCCACGCAGCCGACCCAATTGTTCCACAGTAATGTTACCGCATATTTCAATATGTTCTGTGCGGCAAAAGCCGCAAAGATTTGCACCATCGTTTGGGACAGTTCCGAAACGCTCACCGACATTTTCTTTGATCAGCCAACCACCCTATGTGCCGATAGATGAGGAAATCCTTCGCAGACCAGAGACACTTACGTGCCAGCACGACGCAAGCTGGGCACCGGGCAAAGCCTTTTCCCTTGCATCGACTTTTGGCAAGATGGTAAACGAATAATCGCGCTACGCAGGCTGAAGGAACCCATCGATGGAACAACGGATTACATTTGGGGCCGACGTCAGCCTGTCGCGCATCGCCTACGGTATGATGCGGCTGGGCGAAGATGCCGACACTTCAGCCTCTCATGTCCAGGCCAAGATCGAAGCCTGCCTGGCGCAAGGCATCACCACTATGGACCAGGCCGACATCTACGGAGGCTATAGTTCCGAAGCGATTCTGGGTGCGGCTCTTGCGGCCGCACCGGCGCTGCGCGATCAGATCGAGATCGTAACTAAATGTGGCATCATCGCCCAAGTGGGCCGTCATGCCGCTGCGCGCGTCAAGCATTACGACACCTCACGCCAGCACATCCTGGCATCAGTCGAACATTCGCTGCGCTTGATGGGGGTGGAGCGGATCGACCTGATGCTGATCCATCGCCCCGACCCGCTGATGGATCACAACGAGACCGGCGCGGCACTTGACGAGATCGTGGCGTCAGGCAAAGTGCGCGCGGTTGGGGTGTCGAATTTCCGGCCGTGGGACTGGTCCCTCTTGCAATCGGCCATGCAGACCCCGCTGGTTACCAATCAGATCGCGTTGAGCCTTGATGCAAGTCAGGCTTTCAGCAATGGCGATGTGGCGTATCTGCAGCAGCTGGCAAAACCAATCATGGCTTGGTCGCCGTTGGGCAGTGGCAGCGTGTTAGGAACCGGAAAGTCGGGCGGCGGCAACCCGGCCTTGACAGCTTTACTCCGCACCATCGCCGCAGAAAATGATGTCGATGCCGCTGCCGTGGCAGTTGCCTGGCTGTTGGCCCATCCAGCGCGGATCCTGCCGGTTCTTGGGACTGGCAATCTTGACCGGATCCGGGCTATTTCGGACGCATTCAAAGTGAAAATTGACCGGCAGACCTGGTTCAGTCTTTATGAAGCAGCGCTTGGACAAGAGGTTGTGTAAGAACCAAGCGGTGCAAACAAAACCTCAATAGGCTGAATCGGCTGGGCCTGTTCTAACGGTGCTGAACGTGGGTCAAAATACAGTAGGCGCCTGAGTCTTACCGGGCCGAACGCGTTTGGAATTGGTTCCTATATATCGACCGAGGCGCTTGCGTCAGCCCTCGCAATCTGCACCGAAATGCCTCGACAGTTTGG
>JAYVCU010000108.1:0-2766 GCA_043749835.1 Hyphomicrobiales bacterium | reverse complement strand
GGCATTGCAACACGCTACGAAAAAACCGCACGAAACTTTCTCGCCGGCCTTCATCTCGCCTGTGCGCTTGTTTGGCTCAAATGACGACACACCCTAAATAGTTTTCAACTGGCCGCTAAGAGCCGGAATTTTAAACTGGATAGGCCTGTTGTATCCTTTGGGGGAGACTGCAGGCCTTTTGCTTTTTCACATAAAGCAACTATACGGTGCTGAATTGGAGTTTGCATGGCAATTTTAGACAGCATCAGATCAAGCCTTACACCTGTTCACCCTGAGGGCTGGCGCTTTGTTGCAATCTTCGCTGCTGTAACTCTTTTGCTTCATTGGTTTGGTCTATGGTTTTTTGTTCCTGTGGGTGTACTCCTGACCGCCTGGTGCGCTTATTTCTTCCGCGATCCGCAACGTGTAACGCCGCTAAGCGATACATTGGTCGTCTCTCCAGCAGATGGCCGCATTAGTGCCATTGAAAAACTTATTCCCCCTCCTGAGCTGGATTTGCCGCGTGAACCGATGATCCGCATTTCAGTTTTCATGAATGTGTTTGATGTTCACATTAACCGCGCTCCGATAGCTGCAAAAATTAAAAAAATTACTTATGTTCCTGGCTTGTTTGTCAACGCGGATTTAGACAAAGCCTCACTCGATAACGAACGCCAGGCACTGACACTGGAAATGAGCAATGGAACTGCTTTAGGCGTGGTGCAGATTGCGGGTTTGGTGGCACGGCGCATTGTTAAATTTGTCGGCGAGGGTGATATGTTGAAAGCCGGTCAACGCTTTGGACTCATCCGTTTTGGCAGCCGGGTTGATGTGTTTCTTCCCCTAAACACAGCCGTTTTTGTTGGCGTTGGGCAGCGGGCAATTGCTGGTGAAACTATTTTGGCAGATTTATCTGGCGTTTCCGCAATACCGCACTTTACAAAAACCTAATGATGGCAAAGCGCACAAATCCCAAAATTGAACTAAACGCGCCGACTGGTGCCCAGGCGGCGGCGCGTTCGTTCAAACCTATTCCTATTCGTTATGTGCTGCCGAATTTATTGACATTGATAGCGCTGTGTAGCGGGGTAACAGCCATTCGCTTTGCCGTTGAAGGAAGATTTGAACTCGCTGTTGCTGGCATCATGGTAGCCATTTTTCTGGACGCTGTGGATGGCAGGTTGGCACGCTATTTAGAAGGCACATCACGCTTTGGCGCTGAACTTGATTCACTTGCAGATTTTGTAAATTTCGGCGTTGCTCCCGCCATAATGGTGTATTTTTGGTCGCTGAATGCGTTGCGCACGTTTGGTTGGGTGGTTAGCCTCATGTTGGCAATTGGCTGTGCCTTGCGCCTTGCACGCTTTAACGTGGCCTTAGATGGCCCGGCCAAACCAAGTTGGGTAAGTTCTTATTTCACCGGCATGCCAGCACCCGCTGGCGCATTGCTGGCATTGGCCCCGCTTTATTTAGGTTTCTTAGGTATTATTGACGAAGGTCATCCTTTTGCCAAAACCATTTCAGTTTATGAAATGTTTATAGCGGCGTTGATGGTAAGCCGCATACCAACGTTTTCGGGAAAAACCATAGCACGAATACCGCGCGAATTTTTTATGCCGATCTTGGCATTAATGGCATTATTTGTGGTGTTCTTGATCTCATACCCGTGGGAAACGCTAACGGCCCTGACAGCAACGTATTTGCTGCTGTTGCCAGTGGGTGTTATGTCGTATCGCCGCAAGAAAAATGCCAACTCAGCTTGAGCGTGCTCCATGAAGCTGACTCAATTTGATGATCTTTCCAATCTGCGCGTACCTGCTGCCATTCCGCGCCTGAAGCCGAATGCCTGTGCGCGTCTCGTCAGATTTTCGTGGAACAACGCGGCGTTAATTCTTGCATTTTGGCTTTTATTTGCGGGCACGGGGTTGGTGGCGGCAATTCAGTTTGGCCACATTCCCAATTCCATCCGTATGCCACTTCCAGGCAGCGATGTGGTTCAATCTGTCCCATCAGAATTTGTGGGTCTCGCCAACTTGCAAACAATTTCACTATCCAACGCCGACGCCGAAGTGTTGGCCAGTCAACGAACAGATTTGACCGCAGCTCTTCGTCAACACGACAACATTTATGAGTTGGTTTTTACGCCGGGTGCCCAAGATTTTTATGATGATTATGGCATGTTATTTCGCTCCCTCGATGAGATCAAAACGCGGGTGGCTTATGCACTGTCATTAAAGCCTCTGTTTGACGCCATCGCCGTGGCACCTAATGCGCAGAGCATGACAACACTGGTCAGCGAAATTGCCGGTGCCGTGCAGGAGGGCAGGTCATCGCAAGGTGTTGCTGATTTGTTGAATGAAGCAGCAAGTGCAGTCCAGGCACTTGCTAATGGCGAAGATAAGCCTTTGGATTGGAGTAAGGTTGCAGAACTAAACCTTCCGTCAAATTTCACCAGCGTCACGGTTCTGGCCTTACCAAAACCTGGCCAGGAGCTTGCGGCCCGCAATATGACGGGGAACCTGTTAAACATAGTGCGTGACAGCTCCGCAACGAATGCACGGCTGGTTCAAGCTGCCACTCCTCGACCAAATTCAATAGCTGCATCTTCAAATTGGTTGCGCAGCACTGCGGCCACATTCATTGGCATTGTATTTGCTGGTCTTCTATTCGCTGTTTTTGTCGGTCAGATAAGGCTTTTACTGTTGATATTCGGCCCGACTGCCGTGTTAATTGCACCAACCATTGACGCATATATCGTAATCGATGGCGATGGTTGGGGCAATGATT
>JAYVCU010000107.1:0-4195 GCA_043749835.1 Hyphomicrobiales bacterium | reverse complement strand
GGCATTGCAACACGCTACGAAAAAACCGCACGAAACTTTCTCGCCGGCCTTCATCTCGCCTGTGCGCTTGTTTGGCTCAAATGACGACACACCCTAGATCTTAAAAATGATATTTCTAACTCATCCGCCCGTCACACTCATATGCCGCGCCACGGCGGGCTTGTTATGCATGCGGTCAATAATAAAATCATGGCCTTTGGGCTTGCGTGAAATTGCTTCGAGAATAGCCCTCGTTACCAACTCATCACCTTCGGAAGCCCGTAAGGGCGCGCGCAAATCCGCCGCATCATTCTGCCCAAGGCACATATACAAAGTGCCCGTGCATGTAAGGCGCACACGGTTGCAGCTTTCGCAGAAATTATGGGTGAGCGGCGTGATGAATCCCAAACGTCCACCTGTTTCAGCAACGCGAACATAACGCGCCGGACCACCGGTCTTGTAAGGGATGTCTTCGAGTGTGAACTGCTCCATCAAGCTGGCACGCACGTGGCTCAAAGGCAAATATTGATCCGTCCGATCACCATCAATATCACCCAGCGGCATGGTTTCGATCAAAGTGAAATCCATCTTCCGCTCATGAGCCCAGTGGATCATCGCGGGAATTTCAAACTCGTTGACACCCTTCAGGGCCACGGCATTGATTTTAACAGAAATGCCAGCGTCTTGCGCAGCCTTAATGCCATCAAGTACTTTGCTCAATTCGCCCCAACGCGTGATCGTTTTGAACTTGGCGTCATCCAAAGTATCCACCGAAACATTAATGCGTTTCACGCCATGCTGCGCTAACTCTTTTGCATATTTGCTCAGCTGGCTGCCATTGGTCGTGAAGGTTAATTCCTCCAACGCGCCTGATTTTAAGTGCCGTGACAGGCTTTCCACCAACGCCATAATGCCCTTGCGCACCAAAGGTTCGCCGCCGGTCAAACGCAGCTTCTTCACACCTTGTGCAATGAAAACGGAACACAGGCGGTCAAGCTCTTCCAGCGTGAGCAGATCGGCCTTTGGCAAAAAACTCATATTTTCTGACATGCAATAAACGCAACGAAAATCACAACGATCCGTCACCGAAACGCGCAAATATGAAACATGTCGACCAAAGGGATCAATGAGGGCGGGGCTAATCATAACGCTATATTGCGCCGGATATGGCGCTTGTGCAAGGCTTGCCCGTTGCAAAAACAGGTTTATGCTTCACCTATGACCACGGGCCTGAACACAAGGCGTCGTTTACTGCTTATGCTTGCGGCCGCCGCGCTGGCACCTAAGGCACAGGCCGCAGTTACCGTGGATTTGGCGCTGGTTTTGGCCATCGATTGCTCGCTCAGTGTAGATGAATATGATTATCAACAGCAGCTGCGGGGTACTGGACAGGCCCTCATTGACTCTGCACTCATGCAGTTAATTGAACGAGGCCACAACAAAGTGATCGCAGTTACGGCTTTCCTCTGGTCCAGTCCCAAGGAGCAGCAAGTTATTGTGCCTTGGCGCATTCTCGCTTCCGGTGGTGCGGCAAGTCAGGTAGCCGATGATATTCTAACGGCAGCACGTAAAATTCCGGCAGGTGCCACGGCCACTGGCGACGCTCTTGCCTTCGCTCAAAACCTTTTGGCCAATGCCCCTGTGGCAAATCGCTATGTTGTGGATATTTCCACGAATGGCCATGCCAATATGGGCCAGCCTGTGGCACCCGTACGTGATGAGCTTGTGGCCAAGGGCATCACAGTCAACGGGCTTGCAGTCATTGACCGTGAAGCAAATCTTGCAGCCTATATGCAGCAAGATGTGACGGGTGGTGCCGACAGCTTTGTAATTGAGGCCACTAACTATAATGCTTATACCCAGGCTATCCGAATTAAACTGTTCCGCGAGATTGCGGGTGTCAAGACAGTTTGAACTAGAGCCATTTATATCAATGTCCATTTGAAACAGGCTAGCTTTCATGTTGACAAAACCATTCACGAGACGCGCGGTTCTGGGTTCGCTGGCAGTTGGGGCAAGTTCAGCACCGGTGTTTGCGGCACCTGCCGTTGATCTCGCATTGGTTCTGGCCATCGACTGTTCATACAGCGTTGACGCTTTGGAATATCAGCAACAGATGCAAGGTACCGCGCGAGCCCTTCTCGCACCCGAAATTCTGCAAGGAGTAACTGGTGGTGCCCGCAAGCGCATCGCTATTTCGGCTTTTCTCTGGTCAGACCCGCTTATTCAATATGTGATCTTGCCATGGCAACTGTTGCAAAGTGCGGCAGACGCAAAAGCCATCGCAAATGTCTTTTTACGAAGCCCGCGTGACGTTCCAAAAGAAACCACCGCCACTGGTGCCGCCTTGTTGTTTGGCCAAAGTCTGCTTTCGACAGCCCCTCCTGCATTTCGACGTGTTATTGATATTTCCACGGATGGCGAATGCAACTCTGGTCCCAAGGTCGAAAAGGCCCGCGATGCCATAGTGGCGCAAGGCATTGTGATCAACGGCCTTGCCATCACCAAAGATGCAAAAAATCTGGATGCCTATCTGCGCGACAATGTAATCGGCGGCGATCAGAGTTTTGTTATCACGGCAACCGACTTCGGCGCCTATGGCCAAAGTCTGAGGCAGAAGCTTTTCCGGGAAATCACCAATGTGGATTTGATTTAGGTTACTCAAAGACCTGCCATGCAAGGATGTGGGAAGACTAGCAAAGCACTTGGCGCTAGAACCCGGCGCTATGAACCAACGAGTGCTATTGGGATATGTTTACGCCGCAACGGGGGCAGCATTATTTTCCACCAAAGCCATTTTCATCAAACTCGCTTATATGGAGAAATTGGATGCACCATTGATGTTGGCGTGGCGCATGCTGTCAGCCTTGCCGTTTTTTGTCTTCGCTGTGATTTATGTAATTTGGAAGGCCGCCAAAGATGGAACACCCCTGCCACCACGCGGCACGTGGTTAGGTGCCATCGCCGTTGGCTTTCTTGGCTATTACCTTTCAGCGTTGCTGGATTTTGAAGGGTTGGTTTATATTTCTGCCCAACTGGAACGCTTGGTGCTTTTTACTTATCCGGTGATGGTAATGGTGATCGGCTGGTTGTTTTTCAATGGCCGCATTAGCTGGAAAGGTGCCTTAGGTGCCGCCATAACTTATTCCGGCTTGTTGGTTGTGTTCGTAAAAGCGCTACCTGAGGGCGGGCATAACACAATCATCGGCACAGCCTTGGTGCTGGGCTGTGCGCTCACCTTTGCGTGCTATCAGCTGTTTGCCAAGCGCTTCATCGGCATGATGGGCACCATGTTGTTCACGGGTGTGGCGCTCTCATCGTCCGCCGTGGCCTGCATCGTGCATTACGTGGTGGTGGCGGGTGGCTTTGATTTCAGGGCCACAACGCGGTTTTATTGGTTGGCGGTGGGCTGTGGATTTTTCGCAACCGTGCTGCCCAGTTTTTTGGTGAACGCGGGCTTGTCGCGGGTGTCAGCACAGGCCACCTCAATGATCGCTTCCATTTCACCTCTCATTACAATTTCATTAGCCGTGTGGATCTTGGGCGAAGAATTCACACTTATCGATGCCATAGGCGCAACACTGGTGATCCTCGGCATTCTGGTTTTTGCCGCATCTGACAATAAATCAACAAGTGAACGGAAAGCACTGATGGCAGGCGAGATAGAGCCAGCCTAATCAGCCAGCCTTCTTCAACCATTCGCGCAAAGCATCATTGATGCGCGTTTGCCAAAGCGGCCCCTGTGCGCGAAATTTTTCCAGAATATCTGCATCAAGGCGGATGGTGGTTGAAACCTTCGGTGATTCAAGCTTCGGCCGACCCCGCTGGATCAGAACATTACCATGATAAAGATCAGCTTCTTCAAACTTGGCTCGCCATACAGGCGTGGACAAATCTGGCGCATCGTCAGGGTCATGCCATTCTTCTGCTAAAGATTTCTTTTTCACGGTCATTGGCTTTCCTCATACTAATAATGCGCGTCTTGCTTCCACGTAGCGTCCAAACAACAAGCACCATGCGGTGCCGTAGATAACCGAATGTAAGCCAATGCGGCTCGCCATAGTCTTTTCGGTCGTCATGGATCGTAACCTTCAGCCCATCAAAAAGTAGCGGTGCATCGTTCATGTCCAAACCGCGATGCTCCAAGGTCTGAAGCCGCTTGTCTGGATCATAATCAATATCCATCAATTATTGTTACTACAATAAATCACCTAAA
>JAYVCU010000106.1:0-12429 GCA_043749835.1 Hyphomicrobiales bacterium | reverse complement strand
AAAATTGCGGTGTGTGAAGAACGTTTTTGAAAGCGGGCCACTCATCTAACGCTCATTGATGGGATCCAGTGCGATCTGTTATTTTTAGTGTTCCTCATTTGCTGCAGAGCGGACTGGCAATGTGATGTTGTGGGTCAATCCATCATCACGCAAAGTGATGAGATATTCTCCGGTTGAAGTAAGATCAACATCCGTGCTCATCGTGCCTTGATTGGCGCGCGTATGAGTAAACTTTAGACTATAGATGGTTTCGCCAAAGCGAATGCTCACTGCCGCCTCAGGCCAGTTGATAGGAATTGAGGGCTTGACGCGCAATTTGTTTCCCTCACGCGTAATGCCTAAAACCGCCTCTAACCCGGCACGGTACATCCAACCTGCAGAACCTGTATACCAAGTCCAACCACCGCATCCAATATGAGGGGCGACGGCATAAACGTCGGCGGCCATAACATAAGGCTCAACCCGGTACTTTTGAGCTTCCGCTTCAGTCTTTGTATGATTGATCGGATTTATCATTGCAAACAGGCGTTCAGCACGCTCATGCTGCCCCAATAAAGCGTGGGCAAAAATAGACCAAATCACACCATGCGTATATTGCCCCCCGTTTTCACGAATGCCCGGTGGATAGGCTTTTATATACCCTGGATCTTTTGCACCTGTGTCAAACGGCGGGGCAAACAGCTGAACCAGTTTTTCATCTGGGTGCACAAGCTGTTGATGAAATTCTTCCATTGCTTGGATTGCACGCGCGGGCCTAGCCGATCCTGTTATCACGGCCCAAGACTGGGCAATTGCATCGATCTGGCATTCTTCGTTTTGCGACGAACCGAGCGGCGTTCCATCATCATAGTAACCACGCCGATACCATTTTCCGTCCCAACCATGAATCTCAAGGGCCTCGAGCAATTTTTTATGATGGTTAGTCCACGACGACGCCCGCGCGTCATCATTGCGAGCGCCAGCGCGCGCTGCAAAGGCTTTGAGCTCGCGCAGCAGAAACCAGCCAAGCCATACACTTTCGCCCCTGCCCCCTTCTCCCACGCGGTTCATCCCATCGTTCCAGTCGCCGGTGCCAAACAATGGCAGACCATGTTCCCCGGTATTCAAACTGTGATCGAGAGCCCTGGCGCAATGTTCGTAAAGCGAAGCAGATTCCTCTGTAACAGCTGGCAGAAAAAAAGCGTCATGCTGCCCGGGTTCAAGCGATTGGCCTTCAATAAAACAAACCTTCTCGTCCAGGATGGCTGTATCGCCTGTCACGTCAACATAATGGTTGACGCAGTAGGCCAGCCAAACGGTATCATCAGAAATATGTGTGCGTACTCCCATGCCCGTTGCGGGAAGCCACCAATGCTGAAAATCACCTTGGATGAATTGACGCGAAGCTGCGCGCAAAATATGTTGGCGTGCAATCTCGGGGCGGGTAGTCAGCAGCGCCATCGAGTCTTGCAACTGGTCGCGGAAGCCATACGCGCCACTGGCTTGATAAAACCCTGATCTGGCCCACATACGACACGCGAGCGTCTGATATTGTAGCCAACCATTCATTATCAGATCGAAGGAGCGATCGGGCGTTTTGACTTGCACTGCATTCAGCGTCTGCGCCCAATAGTTTTTCACCGCGCTAAGTACATCATCAGGATCCTTCAATCGGTATTGCGCAATGCTTGCCTGCGCCTCAACAAGGGAGTTGGATGCCCCTAGAATAATCGTCACATCAGCAGATTGTCCTGTTGCTAACTCAATAATAGTTTGCATCGCGCAGCATGGATCAGAACCAGCACCTACCCAATTTGATAATTTTGTGGTTCCAAACAATGCGCTTGGCGCTGAAAGGCTTCCGAAAGTTCCGAGAAACTCACGGCGATCAGCGGACCAACTGATTTGTTTTCCGATCATGTCAACGAAAGCCACCTGTTGTCCATCTTGATTGCGCCACGGATTGCGCGCCAGCATAGCGCCAGTCTGTTCATCAATAGAGGTGATCACAAATGGAGCTGAAGCTGAGCGCGATCGCCCCAGAACCCACTCCGCGTAAAATGTCACAGCAAGACTTCGGGGGCCAAGACCATCATTTGTAATTTTCAAACGAGACAGTTTGACGGCATCCGTCAGCGGCACTAACTGTAACAGTTCCATGCGTAAATTATGGACGTTGCGCTCATAAACTGTGTACCCAAAGCCATGACGCGCCGTGTGAGTTCCTTGGTGTGATTGCAAAGGCGCAAGCGTGGGTGACATGAGCACACCGCTTTTGATATCCTGCAAATAAAAAACTTCTGCTGGCCTATTGCTAACCGGATCGTTGTTCCAAGGCGTAATTTGATTTTCGCGCGCGTTGCCAAACCAAGTGTAGCCGCAGCATTCACCACTTGCATGAAACCCCAACAACGGATTGGCAATCACGTTAACCCACGGTGCAGGCGTAGGCTTATTCGCATCCAAGACAATGCAATATTCCCGCCCATTTTTCGCAAAACCACCATACCCGTTAAAATACTCTAATAAATTTATTGCAATCGGCGTAGCATGTGACCTGGGTTCTGTGATTTTCGTTTCAATATCTGCAATCGGATTTTCGCGCAGGCGAACTAACTGTTTGGCAAGACCGCCGCGGTGCGCATAGAGAACAACACGCGCCGCACTGGCCAAAACGCGAAGCGTCTCAGGCGCTGCGAGATCTGCGCGCAGCAAGAAAATCTGATTGCTTGGGCGCAATGAGCTCACTTTGCGAACCAGTGCCTCGATAGCGGTTTGTAAATCCTGAATATACGACGACATGTGGTCATTCAGGATCACCAGATCGGCAATTAAACCTTTGGCCTTCCAATACTCAAAGGCTTGTAATATTTGGTGCACAACTGCGATGTCTTCAACATCATCGATGCGCAAAAGTAGAATCGGCCGATCACCAGATATGCTCTGTGGCCACAACGCAGATTGAGGACCCATGCCTTGGGAAATTGACATTGCAGGAGCGCGCAAGACGGCATTCGAATAAATAAGATGGCTGGCGAGGCTCTGATAAAGATTGGCCTCATCACTGGTAATTCCAAGATATCGCAGTTGGATTTGGCCCTGTGTCCAAGCAAGCATCGTTGCGCGATTGTAAGCCGTAGGTTGACGGTGACGGTCAACTAAATCGAGCACCGCCTCGCGCGTATCGGCCACAACGGTCCACACAATAATGCGCACTTGCCTTCCTGCCGGAATTCTTACGCGCTGCCGCATTGCAAATATGGGATCAAGCACCGCCCCAACAGTACCTGCTAAGGGGCGATCTGACGCCATTGCAGCAGGTACCCTTACCAGATTGCCGCGGCCAATGAAACTCCTCCGGTCAGTTTCAAATTCCAAATCGTCAACCGCATATCCACTTAATAATAGGAACTGCGCCACCCAAAGTGTGGGCTCACTCGGTGATCGACGACGACGTGTTGCAAGTAAAGTGCCATGTTCAGACACAAATTCTGTTTCAACAAACATTTTTGAAAATGCAGGATGAGCCTCGTCAGAAGCAGCCGGTGCCAACACAAGCTCGCTATAGGTTGTAATCTCAAGCTCTCGTAAAAATCGGCTGCGATTAGTGATGGTGATTAATCTGGCTTCCGCATTGTCCTCAGGTGAAATTACACATTCCATTGTCGTTTTAAAATTAGCGTCAGTACGGCTGAACTCTGCTTTCTCTTCAGCAAAAGTAGCCGAATAATTTTCAGCAGATTGCATAGTTGGAGCGAACCCGGCTGACCAGATTTTCCCTGAACGTCTTTCCCGCAGATAAACGAATGACCCCCAATCATCCAAAACACTATCTTCGCGCCACCTGGTAATGGCGTTGCCATTCCATACGCTGTAACCCCCTCCTGCGGCAGTCAGCATCACGTGATATTGGCCGTTCGAAAGCAAATGAGTTGCCGGCGAACCCGAAACGGGGCCCGTAAAAACGCGGGGGCTTGGCTTTGCGGAATCGCGTTTGGTGGAGTGATTAACGAGAGCCTCGGTTCGTGCGTAACTAATCGGCACATCACGCGGTGCGCGTTCTTGGAGTAATAACTCAGTTGCGCGCACCATCGGTTCCGTGTGAAATTGTTGCCGCATTGCACCGTCTTTTACAGCATTGAGAAGCGCCACAATCGTCATGCCTTGGTGGTGGGCGAAATAGGCTTGCACCACGGCCATAGTCTGATTTGGCGGCAAGCGCGACGGCGTAAAATCGAGGGACTCGTAAAATCCATAAATTCCTCTCGCGCCTTCTTTGGCCAGTCGTTGATAGTTCTTGACAGCGGCGGAAGGCAAAACCATCGCCGCCAAACCGGTTGCATAGGGTGCGATCACCAAATTATCCGGTAGGCCACGCTTGAGGCCAAGTCCAGGCACGCCAAAATTTGAATATTGGTACGAAAACTCTACATCACGCGCATTAAACGCCGATTCGGAAATGCCCCAGGGAACGCCATGTGCAGCAGCATAAGACATCTGACGTGCGACGATGAGTTGCGCCGTTTGATTCAGCAGTCCACCAGAGGGTGCCCGCATGACTAAAGACGGCATCAAATATTCAAACATAGAGCCTGACCAGGATTGCAAGGCGGCGCCGCCCTTAACGGCCGTGACGGGGCGCCCCAGCCTGAACCAATGGCGTGTGCGCAGATCGCCCTTGGCAATTGCAAAATAACTCGCAAGGCGCGCCTCAGACGCTAGAAGATCATAGCAACTTTCGTCGCGGGCAGATTCTGTCACGCGGTAGCCAATTGAAAGTAATTGACGACGCGGATCGAGCAGAAATTCAAACTCCATTGCAGTAGCCAAAGTGTGAGATTCTAACGCCAAAGCCGCAAGCCGCTTTTTAAGTGCAACCAGGGCCAGAGATGTGTCAAGGAAATGGCTTTCTGTTGTCTGCCGAATTGCATTGGCCCAGTACAAAACCTCTCTGGACTCTGAACTATTAACTTGTTCAACAAGGTTTGTTGTAGCAGAAACAATATTGCTTGCTTGCAGGGAAAAGGAAACCAGCCGCATAGTAATAAGTTCTGGTTTATCGGAGGCCTCAACGAGCATCACGCGAAATGCAGCAACCTTCTGTTCCAGCTGCTTGCGCAACGGCCTTAATATACGCCGGTCATCGGGAATTTCTGCCAATGTTTCCAATAACAGATCAAGTGCATCACTCATACCGCCCAGGCAAGCTCGTGTGTCATTAGGCTGTGCTGCCCAAAGGGCGCAATAATTAGACAGCGCGATCAAGTGGCCAGCAAGATTGCCGCTATCCACTGTTGAAACATACTGGGGCTCAAGGGTACGCAGATCAACCGTGTCATACCAGTTGTAAAGATGGCCTTTATATTTTTCGAGGCGCTTCACCGTAGCAAGGGTTGTTTCTATGCGCGTTATTGCATCGCCAAGGCCGATCCAGCCAAATTGCTGCGCGCTGACCACCGAAAGCAAATATAGTCCGATATTGGTTGGTGACGTGCGGTGGGCAATAATCGGCTTGGGCGTCTCCTGAAAGTTGTCAGGAGGCAACATATTGTGTTGCGCTGTCACGAAGTCTTCGAAATAGCGCCATGTGCGGCGCGCAACCAAACGAAGACTCCGGCTATCTTCTGGCGATAACGCAACTGCGTTTTCAAGCATTTCAGCCCGGCTCATCCATGCTGCAGCAAATGGCGCCAAAAACCAGGCCATAGCGAAGGGAGCAACAATTATGGAAATGAAACCACCACGATAATCAATGACAGCCACCGCCAATACGCTAACGAAAACACTGGACGCCATCAAAAGATAACTTTCGATGAGTCCAGATCTTTGGCTTGAAGCGCTTTGTGCTGCCGTCGTCCATTCCAAAAGATTTTTATGACTAAATGTAAGTCGGTATAGCGTTCGAATAATCGCATCCGTCATCACCCAAGCTTGGTCGGCAAGAAATAAGACTGTGCAGATCGTCAGTATTGCGGAATGACCCAAATCATCAAGATTAGATTTTACGCGACTGCTAAAAGTCACAAGCCTATTGCGCGGCAAAGCAGCCGCAATCGCAGGCAACAATGGTGGTGCCAAAAATAATAGAATGACCAATAGCGTCCATACAGCAGCCGCATGTTCCGGAAGCAATATCCAACCCGCAAATAGGCTCATAATAGTAGCAACTGGGTTTAACGATCGGCGGAGGTTATCGGTCATTTTCCATATGCCAAGCGCAGAGATGGACGTTGGCCTGCCACCCATTATCCAAGGCAAGAGTTGCCAGTCTCCACGGGTCCACCGGTGCTGGCGCGCAGCAGCTACGTCGTAGCGCTCAGGAAACTCTTCTACAACTTCGACATCCGTGACCAGCCCGGCACGAGCAAAAATACCTTCAAAAAGGTCATGACTGAGCATGGTGTTTTCAGGAATTTTTCCAGCCAAAGCTGTTTCAAATGCATCAATGTCATAAATACCTTTGCCAGCGAAGGATCCTTCTCCGAAAAGATCTTGGTACACATCAGACACCGCAAAGACGTAAGGGTCCATTCCGCGCGATGCTGAATAGATACGCTGAAAAAGAGAACCGATGTGTCCCACAGGCAAGGACGGCGTCACACGTGGCTGCAATATGGAATAACCCGATATAACTCGGTCCTTCGCCTGATTAAATACCGGCCGATTAAGCGGATGGGCCATTTTTCCAACCAGACGTCGCGCCGCATCGCGCGGCAACTTGGTATCGGCATCTAGGGTGATGACATAGCGGATGGCATCAGGAAGCACACCTGAAACGGTTGTAAAGCTTGTATCTGTTGCTCCTCGGAGCAGATGATTCAGTTCCAGCAGTTTGCCACGTTTTCGCTCCCAACCCATCCAGCAACCCTGCTGTCCATTCCATCTTCTGTGACGGTGCAGCAGAAAAAATCGGTTGGTGCTGTGACGATTATTAAGCGCAGCGATGCCGTCAATTGCGGCTTTAAGCAATTCCGCATCATTGGATTTGGATTCCGTGGTTGCATCGGTCCAGTCAGTTATAAGGGCAAAGAAAACTTCGCCCTCCGCATTTGATAGGAAATGAACTTCCAGAAGTTCAACTAATTCTTCAATGTCGTCCAAAGACGTGAGGAGTGTTGGAATAACAACGAGGGTGCGAAGCTCTTCCGTTACGCCGTCGCGCAGTGCCAGGCCCGGAATAATATTAGAGCGCATCACCTTGGTCACTGCAAAATTTAGAGATGTAAATGCAAACTCGGACACAGGTATGGTGAGCAGTACCAAGAGCAAGACTGCAACCAACATGTGCGAACTGGCTAATATCAAAACATAAGGTGCTGCCAGCACCGTTAGCGTAACAATAACAATGCCGCCCAGATACCCACTTAGGCCAAGACGTTGTAGTGTTGATTGCAAGCGAAATAACAGAGTGGGCTTAGAACCAAGGGATTTTTCCAGCTCGTATCGCCCGGCCCCCAGTAAAAAGTAACCGGGATCAGCCTCTTTCATGTCGACAATACGCTGGGCCAATAACAATTCGTCGGTGTTGCTGCTGCGCGCTAGCTCTTCAAGCGCCCGGCGATAAAGGTTTCGGCTGGAAAAATCCATCTCGCTATAGGTGGGATGCGTCCGCAGCGTTTTGTCAACTAAACTGACGCTGTCAAACCAAGACTCCCAATTCACATCGGATATAAGCCGCATGCTTGTAACGATGTTGCGGACTGTGACGTTTGCTGCGCTCTGCCGGTGATGTTCGTCGCTAACCGTGCTTTCCAACGAACGACCAAGCGGTTTTAACTTCGCCGCGAGCCAGGATAGTGCCTCTTCCGCCAATTCGTTTTGTTCGCGCATGCGTTGCATAAACTGCACAGCAAATGAGTTACTAATGTTATGCTCTCCAAAGCGGTCTAAAACTCGTAGAAAATTTTGATGCCGTTCTGTGTTGTTAAGTAATGTATCGGCAAGACGATCTGCGGTATCCCGGTCTTTGCGCGAATTCATGATACGTTGCGATATTCGTTTCAGATTTTCGATAAGGATTAAACGCAGACTGATGGCTACGGCCCAAAGTTCTCCAATAGTAAGTGGTGCAACTGTTTGATACTCATTCACAAAATCAGCGAGAGAGTCGGGATCAAATTCACTGTCATTATGAGCGACATAAGCCCAAACCAGCCCGAATATGCGCGGGTGGCCGGCCAGAGAACCTTCAGCGAGTTTCGGCAATTGCCGGTAAAATTCAGGAGGGAGATCAGCGCGGGTCTGGCGCACCTGCTCTTCAATAAGACTATAGTTATCGATCAACCATTCGGCTGCAGGTGTTATGACCTTACCGTGTGAAACTGCTTCACAAACATCGCGATATGCCTCAAGCAGGGCTTTGGCGTTATCATCAAGGCGACGAATGATAGAAATGACCGCCTTCGGGGAAGTTGCAAGCTTTTGAGTTTCCGCCAAGCTACGCGCGTGCTGCCGAAAGCGATCAAGGCCAAAGATCTCCGAGCTAACCGGTTCTGGCTGATCCAATGCGGAATTTGTATCCTCCATCGCCCGACCAAACATTTTTGTCATAGCAATTTTAATTCCTGTTCTGAATGGGTATAAAGATATAACGATTAAGCGGCCAATGGTTTTTGACTGTTTGGTGCAGCTTGCGGCAGAAAAATTGGAACTGTCAGTTCAAATTAAGACTATCTCTGAGTGCTGTCGCGGAGTAAAATTTTGGCCAACACCGTGTGATCCGCCATCGCAGCTGACATCTCCGCCCGATCAGGCTATGTCGATTTAAAATGATTTACGCACCTTGCAAACTCGTCTGTGAAACTATGCGCTGTGCGGTATCTTCATCTTGATCAAAGTCGATAAAAGCAACTTGCTAGTTTATATTTATGGGTAGCACGCTCATGGTTTTTCATCTGGGGCATGATCAATTTTGCATGATCCCGGTCAGGACCTCAGCACTGTTTGATTTCCGCGCGGTTCCACACTTGTTTCATTTGTTATTTCCATGAAGAATGGCAGTGCCGTAGAAACGATGCTTATTGGCCGCAAAGGATATCGCTGCAATGAAGCAGTTAAGAATCATTTCACCAGAGTTTGCGCAGCATTTATCCGGAGGTTACGGATATAGGTGCTCGCCCATCTAGCAGCAGCGCATGAAGTGAAATGATCAGTAACTTATTATTCCATCCGATCATCGGTCACAATTCTAGCACCTTAAATTCAACAAAAACAGGAGGCCGACATTTCGGCCTCCTGCCGTCAATTTATGCAGACATCTATGTCGCCTTAATTAAGGTACGTCCGTATTTTGGGATCATAAGTAGGAGCAGCCTTGAGCTGGTCCTTAGTTGTATTCATAACAAGCTTGGTCGTATTGCCGTCCTTTGCAATTTCAATGGAACTTAACACAACAGCAACATCCTTGGTGCCCATTCCAAGAAAACCACCGACACCCAAAACAACGGCCTGAACGCCAGTTTCAGAGAGGATGATATCGTCAACCTTTCCAACTTTTTCATTATCTTTGCTATAAACAGATTTGCCGATAAAATCGTTTGCACTTAAAATTTTTGCGCCTGTCATTTTGTCTGGAGACACGATCATATCATTTGTTGCAGGTGTAGTTGAGGCAGTGGTTGTAGCATCAACCCCTGTCTTTCCCATTGTTGATGAGTTTGTCGCATTTTCATCAATTTTCTTAGTGGCATCCTTTGACTTACCAGTTGTTGCTGAGTTGGTTGCATTCTCATCAAGCGGCTTGGTGGCATCCATTGACTTGCCCGTTGTTGCTGAGTTTGTTGCATTCTCATCGAGCGGCTTGGTGGCATCCATTGACTTGCCAGTTGTTGCTGAGTTTGTTGCATTCTCATCAAGCTTCTTAGTTGCATCGTTTGAGTTGGTTTTCGAAGCATCACCAGCAGCACCAACTTTGGTTCCATCCGGACACTTCATCATATCAACTTTTTGAGATCCGTCGGCATTTTTAATAAGGCAGGCGGGATCCACAGAACTGGACGTTTGAGCAAAACCAGCTGTTGAAAGCAACAGCGGTGCTAAAATCGTAATTGTGAAAAGTGATTTATGTGACATAGCAATTCTCCATGTTTGTTTGTGACGTCATGGCCACTGCTCATTAAACTTTCACCACTGACAATGGTTCCTGAAAATTAGAATATTCATTGATCAGGTAAATTCGTAAATCAAGGCAAGGTTTGCCTTATTTACTCCCTCGCTAAAAGGGACAATTGCCAATCAACAGGCCTGTATCCATCTGAAATGCATTCAAACCAGACTACTGCCTTTAATGACGAAAAAACAATGCTAGCAAAATGATGACGGGGATTGGCACCCCAATTAACCACAAGAGAACTCCACGACCCATGATTGTCTCCTTTAATGTTAGCAGCCAGCACCATATTTTAACTATGTGCTTAGTGATGAGGTAGTTTTTAGTCTAGCAACTTCAGTAACTAAACGAATAAGCTTGCAGTTAGTTCCCTTCAATTAATTTTACCCATTTCAATCCCCTCTGCACGGTACAAGAATTTGAAAACGACTGCGTTTAGACTGTAAAAAAGCAGTAACCCAATGCGAAAGGTTCACCTCACAGCAATTCTGCTGGCATCCGATAATCAACAAAACATCGAGCAGTGACCGAGGGACAGGTCAATTGCGCTCACATACCAAGTGTAAAGAGGTTAGCAAGATTATAACTAACCTATTGTAATCCTGTTGTTTTAGTTCTTTTACAGATGCAATGGACCCGCAACAAGCGCGGGCCCATTTTATCATTCAACAGCAATTTAGGCTTGACTATTTCACTTTAGGAGCTGGGGTCGCTGAATTACTGTCCCCAGTATTAGCCGATGGCGCAACAGGGGTATTTGTATCACCTGACGTTGCAGCAGGTGGAGTTTGGGTCTGCGCTGACGGCGTAGTGCTTGTTGTTGGCGCATAAGTCCCCGGAGCGGCAAACAAGTAATAGGCCACCGCGGCAAGGATAAACAATCCGATAACCCAAGCCAATGGCGACAATGACGACCTGTCACTTTCGTTTTTGTCTTGTCGTGCATATTGTCTTTCTTCGGCCTCTCCGCCTGTAAACAATCGATTAGAATTGCTTGGTGGAATTCCTTTATCTGAATCAACCTCAGATTCGCCTCCAGGCACATATGGAGCATTCGGCTGGCGACCAGTGGGTGGCTGTTGTCTTACAGAATTTGGCATTGTTATTCTCCTATCAAACGTTGCACGTACCATATCAATGTTGGTCCAGTGGATTTGTTCCATTTTAAATTGAGAACGAGAGAATATGCCGACCAGCAGGGACTTGGCACAGTCGCGAGGCCATCGAAGATCATCGTTGGTCTGTGCAAGCTCATTTGTTCTCTCACCTACGCACAGGTCCAAACTTTCCTGGATATTCAAATGGATGACGCGAACGGCAGACGCCAAATTCCTATACAGCGTTGATCGGCACACCAGCATTCAATTCAACTGTTAAAATAGCCAACTTCCACTTAAGGTAGGGCAGCCGACAAATCGATGACCCTGTCGAGGTGAGAACGACCGGGCGTGCTTAACAGCATTTCATTAAAGCATAAATTTTTTCGCGTTAGGCGGCCCAAGTGGCAATCATGCTGAATGCGGCAACGGCCATAACCAATGTTGCAAGCCAGCCGAAACCTTTCAGAAATGGGGGAAGTGAAAAGTCACCCATAACGTTTTGATTGCTCGACAAAAGCATCATTGTAGCCATCACTGGCACGGCAACTACACCATTGATGACCGCGCTCCAGAACAAGGCTTTGACCGGATCAATCGTCGTATAATTCATGACAGCACCTACCAGCGTTGCCCCAGCCAGTATCGCGTAGAAACCTTTGGCGCGGTTTAACTTACGCGAAAGGCCCACGTGCCAACCAATGGCACACATGAGAGGCCAACTGAACAGCATTACCCACCCTAACGAATAACCAAATTGCGCACCCGCCTGCGAATACGTTGCAATACCGCTTGGATCATCGTCAGATGCGCCAGTAATCAATCCCGGACCAAGTATATCTAATAATTTTGGGTTTTCAGGCTGCTTTACACCGTCTTTGGTGTTGCGAAGAATTTGATCCAGCATGCTATGCTCTCATGATCAGGAACCCGCTAGTTAAGGGTCAGACTATATGTGTCAAAAGTAAAAGCCTGCAATTTTACTTTGCTCCAGCATCCCCAACAACTACAAAAACCCAACGAAGTCAATTTGTTCTGATCGGTGCACGAAAGCGCTCATCTGTTTAAGCGGATCCGTTTATAACTGTGACCGAGCGATTGTTTAATTCATTTACCTGGTAAGACGGTACTATAAAAAGTCAGTTTGCTAGGGTGTGTCGTCATTTGAGCCAAACAAGCGCACAGGCGAGATGAAGGCCGGCGAGAAAGTTTCGTGCGGTTTTTTCGTAGCGTGTTGCAATGCCT
>JAYVCU010000105.1:0-23741 GCA_043749835.1 Hyphomicrobiales bacterium | reverse complement strand
CTAGCCCCAAGCTCAAGACGCGAAGCAAACAACACCAGTTTGCAACCCTCCCCCAAAGCCGCTATCGCCTCGCACCATGAAGCCAAAGCGCCAGTCCGTTCTTATCACACCGCCCGCCCATGCCCTCTCCGGCAAGATCGCTTTGCCCGGTTCGAAATCCATCACCAATCGCGCCCTTCTCATCGCTGCACTGGCCAAGGGCGAAAGCCTGCTCACAGGCGCCCTCTCCAGCGATGACACGCGCTATATGGCCGAAGCCCTGCGCGCCATGGGCGTTACCATCACCCACGAAAGCCCCACAACTTACCGCGTCATCGGCACGGGCCATTTACACGCACCGGCAAAGCCGCTGTTCCTCGGCAATGCCGGCACCGCCACGCGCTTTCTCACCGCTGCCGCCGCCAATGTGCACGGCACCGTGGTGATCGACGGCGATGAACACATGCGCAAACGCCCCATCGGCGCCCTTGTGAACGCACTCCGCGCCCTTGGCGTAAAGGCCAGCGACACCACGGGCTGCCCACCCGTGATAGTGCAGGGTCAAGGCGGGTTTAAAGCCTCCAAAGTGGAAATCGACGGCTCCCTCTCCAGCCAGTTCATCTCCGCCGTGATGATGGCTGCCGCTTGCGCCGAGCAGGCATTGGAAATCGTTGTGCCGCAAGGCGACATCGGCGGTGCGGGCTATATCGGCATTACCCAGGCCGTGATGCAAAGCTTCGGCGGCAAAGTTGAAACGTTGGGCAAAGGCACGTGGCGCATTCACCCCACAGGTTATGTGGCGCGCGATTATATCGTAGAGCCCGATGCCTCCGCCGCTACCTATTTATGGGCCGTGGAAAAACTTAACGGCGGCACGATTGATCTCGGCACTGACCCTGCAAAAATGCTCCAGCCCGATGCCAAGGCCTGGGCTGTGATTCAAAAATTCCCCCACATGCCCGCCGTGATCGAAGGCTCCCAAATGCAAGACGCTATCCCCACACTCGCGGTCTTGGCGGCCTTCAACAAAACACCCGTGCGCTTCACCGGCATCGCCAATTTGCGCGTCAAAGAATGTGACCGCGTGGCAGCGCTTTCCACTGAGTTGAACAAAATTCGCAAAGGCCTGGCGCATGAAAACGGCGATGAACTGATGGTGAATTCTGATCCCACTTTAGCAGGCCAAACCCTGCCAACCGCGATTAACACCTATTCCGACCACCGCATCGCCATGAGTTTCGCTCTGGCCGGATTGAAGATCGGTGGCCTCACCATCCTCGACCCAGACTGCGTGGCCAAAACCTATCCGCTCTATTGGGACGATCTGGCCAGGCTGGGAGTTCAACTAACATTCACCTAACCCACCACCATCGTCATTCCCGGGCACGCGGCAAGGTGGATTCAAATTTAAAGTGCCAGCTTGCGGAAGAGTTCACTTCGCATCAATCACGGCTTTAATGATAGCCTTGGCTTCTTCCCCATCCCAAGGGGCTGGCCCCAGCAAACGCCCCACTTCTTTGCCATCGCGGTTTAACACTAAGGTCACTGGTAAACCGGGTGCAGCTAAAGCATCAATCGCACTGGCCTTGTCATCGGCATAAAGCGTCAAATTATCCGCCCCCACATCTTTCAGAAATTTGGCCGAAGCCGCATAGCCCTTCAAGTCTTCGCTTAACTCCACCACCTGAAAATCCGCACCGCCCAGCTCTTTTTGTAATTTGGAAAGTTCCGGCATTTCCTTGCGGCACGGCGCGCACCATGTGGCCCACAGGTTCAGCAACGTTACTTTACCTTTAAAAACGCCATTGTCTTTTGCTGCGCCAGCCTCATCAACAAAATTGAGCGGCGGTAAATCTTTGGGCGCGGCGTGTTTGATATAAGCCGCCATGGAACCCTCAACGCTTGCCACTGGTGCAATCTTCACCTTGCTTTCTGACCCCGTGAACCAGTAAATGCCAAGGCCAATGGCAGCAGCAGCTATGATGGCAGTAAGAGTAGTTTTGTTCATCGTGGCGATCTTTCCAGCTAATAAGGTTTTGGTATGACGAATAAGATGTGGGGCGGCAGGTTTGCGAGCGGCCCTGATGCCATAATGAGCAAGATCAATGCATCAATTGATTTTGATCAAAAGTTATACGCTCATGATATCGCGGGATCGAAAGCTCATGCCACCATGTTGGCCCAGCAGGGTATCATCACCAAAGCCGATGCCGCAGCCATTGCAAAAGGCCTCGACCAAATCAAGGCAGAGATCGAAGCGCGTAAATTCAAATTCAGCCAGGAGCTGGAAGATATCCATCTCAACATTGAAAATCGCCTTAAGGAATTGATCGGCGATGCCGCAGGCCGCCTGCACACGGCGCGGTCACGAAACGATCAAGTGGCGCTGGATTTAAGACTTTATGTTCGTGAAAAAGTTGACGAGCTGATGGCTGCATTGAAAGATATGATGCTGGCTTTGGCCGAAAAAGCCGAGGCCGAAGCCGGCACAATAATGCCCGGCTTTACTCATTTGCAAGTAGCACAACCGGTCACCTTCGGTCATCACTTGCTGGCCTATGTGGAAATGCTGTCGCGTGATTTAAGCCGCTTGGCTGATGCACGCGCACGTCTGAACGAAAGCCCACTGGGGGCAGCAGCCCTCGCAGGCACGTCCTACCCCATTGACCGCACAGCCACCGCCAAAGCTATGGGCTTTGCGGGCCCCACCCGCAATTCCATGGACTCGGTTGCCTCGCGTGACTTCGCATTAGAGGTACTGGCCACCTGTTCCATTTGCGCGGTCCATCTTTCTCGGCTCGCCGAGGAATTAGTCATCTGGTCGTCAACACAATTCAACTTTGTGAAACTGTCTGACAAATTCACCACTGGCTCATCGATCATGCCGCAAAAGCGTAACCCCGATGCCGCCGAACTTATCCGCGCCAAGCCGGGCCGTATCATCGGCGCGTTTACCGCACTGGCCATTGTGATGAAGGGCGTGCCGCTCACCTATTCAAAAGATATGCAGGAAGATAAAGAACAAGTCTTCGACGCACTGGAAAATATGGCATTAGCCATTGCCGCCATGGCCGGCATGGTGCGTGACATGAAGCCTAATCGTGAGGCAATGGTGAAAGCTGCATCGACTGGATTTTCTACCGCAACAGACTTGGCCGACTGGCTGGTGCAACAGCTAAAGTTGCCCTTCCGGGAGGCGCACCATATATCAGGCCGCATCGTGGCGCTGGCTGAAAAGAACAGCGTTCAACTGTTTGAACTCTCACTTTCGGATTTACAATCCGTACACGGAGCAATAGATAAATCCGTGTTCAAAGTGCTATCAGTCGAAGCCTCGGTAAAATCCCGCACCAGCTTTGGCGGCACCGCACCGGCCAACGTCTCTCGCGCCGCCAAGCGTTGGCTAAAAATTCTGAAAGGCAAAGCCAAATGAAAAAACTTCTGCTCCTCGCACTCTGTCTCGCAACCCTCAGCGCCTGCGGTGTACGCGGTGATCCTGTGCCACCTTCAAAAGCTGGCACTGTTGTAAACTAATGCATCATTTTTCTTACAAGTCCGGCATTCTCCACGCCGAAGATGTGAACCTCAAAAATCTCGCTGAAGAGGTGGGAACGCCCTTCTATTGCTATTCCACCGCCACTTTGGAACGACACTATAAAGTGATGGACAACGCTTTCGCAGGTACTGAGCACACAATCTATTACGCTATGAAAGCCAATTCTAACCAGGCCGTGTTGAAGACCATGGCCGTCTTGGGCGCAGGTATGGACGTGGTGTCCGAAGGTGAACTGCGCCGCGCCCTTGCAGCAGGCGTTCCTGCCCGCAAGATCGTATTCTCTGGCGTTGGCAAAACCGCCCGCGAAATGGCTTTGGCCCTGCGCGAAGGCATTGCCTGCTTCAACGTCGAATCTGAAGCAGAGCTGGAACTGCTCAATGAGGTTGCCGGCCGTGTGGGTCAACGCGCCGCAATATCGATCCGCGTCAACCCAGATGTGGATGCTAAAACCCACGCCAAAATCACCACGGGCAAATCTGATAATAAATTCGGCATCACTTATCAGCGAGCCTCCGAGGTCTATGCCCGCGCTGCTTCCCTGCCCAACCTTGACGTGACCGGCGTGGACATGCACATCGGCAGTCAGATCACAGAATTGGCCCCCTTTGAGCAAGCCTTCAAACTCATGGCTGTATTGGTCGACAAGCTAACCGCTGAAGGCCATAACATTCGTCACCTCGATTTAGGCGGCGGACTTGGCGTGCCTTATCGCGGCACCAACGATGTGCCGCCCCACCCCGATGAATATGCCCAGATGGTGCAGCGCACGCTTGGCCACCTCGGCCTTAAATATATGTTGGAACCAGGCCGAATGATCGTGGGTAATGCCGGTGTTATGATAACAAAAGTCATCTATTTAAAGGAAAATGAAGGCAAAAATTTCGTTATTCAAGATGGCGCAATGAATGACTTAATTCGCCCCACACTCTATGATGCCTATCACGAAATTATCAGTGTCGACGATGCCCGCAATGAAAAATCGTTCGAAGCAGATGTGGTAGGGCCCGTTTGTGAAACCGGAGACTATCTTGCCAAAACCCGCCGTTTGCCCGCCGTTGAACAAGGCGATTTGCTGGCCGTGATGACGGCAGGCGCTTATGGTGCTGTACAATCAAGCACTTACAACACAAGGCCGCTAATCCCGGAAGTCTTGGTTAAGGGCAACAAATGGGCCCTGGTCCGCCCCCGCCAAACCTACGAAGATTTGATCGCACTTGATCAGCTTGCTTACTGGCAGGATTGACCACGCTTACGTCCAAATCATGTTATGATATTCGCTAATGAGTATGCCTCTGCCAGATCCGCTGAAAAATAAGCTTCGTCTTCAACGGCTTGCCTTGGCATGGGAAGCCGCTTGGACAGCCTTTCAAAGGCCAATGCTGATGGCGCTGACAGCCATGGCACTCTTGTGGTCAGGCCTGCTGAATAACCTGCCCCGCCCCTTTCCGCTGATCGTAATTATTGTGTCGGCAGCTGGTTTTGTATGGACTTTACGGCACTTATTTCAACTTCTTGACATTGCAGATTTTTTCGTCCTCCGAAAGTTGGACGCAGGCAACGATCTGCAACACCGCGAGGCTTCAAGTTCCGGTGACGCATTGGCGGCTGAATCCGGTAATGACGATATCTGGCAAGAACACCTCACCCGCAAACATGCAGCTCTTCAAAACCTGAAAGTCGTGTCCCCTAAATCCACGTGGCGGGAATTTGATCCGCATGCGCTTCGTGTTCCTGTTATCATGGCGGCTGTTGCTGCTTTTATTTTGGGCCAAGGTGATATAATTTCGAATTTCAGAAATGCTACAAGTCTCGGCGCTGCGCTTCCAACTAAACCGATTACCCTTGATGTTTGGCTAAAGCCCCCCGCCTATACAGGCAAAGCCCCAGTGCTTCTCACATCCCCTGCAATGATCGACAAGTTGAAAACAACGCCTGAAATTCTCACCCCGGAAAATGGCATATTGAATTTGCGCGTGGATGGCACAGCGCAGGCCAAGATCGAATTTCTATCCCCGGGCAGCATTGACATAAAGATTGAACTGACAGACGCAAAGATTCAAAAGTCTGAATCCGGCTTGTCTGCCGATATAAAACTTGACCGACCAGTCACAATTCGGATCTCAAATGGGGGTCAAGAACTTGCCACTTATCCCATTGGCTTAATCACCGATGAGCCACCAAAGATTGAATTCTCTGCCGATCCAAAAGCTGGTGAACTGGGAAAATTGGACGTAAAATGGCATGTAACGGATGACTACGGGGTAAAGGCCGTCACTGCTGAAATATCTTTGGCTGATGAACAGGAGCATGGCGTGGGCTTTCAAGGCAACGGCATTTTTCTGTATGAGGCCCCGCCGTTTAAAATTGCCCTGAAAAAGCCCGGTGCAAAAGACGATGCCGAAACCACAACGGCTGACCTCACCGCGCATCCGTGGGCCGGTTTCTATGTCGAAATTGTGCTTACCGCTGTGGACGGCGCAGGTCACAAAACGTCCACAGCACCCAAGCGTTTTAAGTTGCCAGAGCGTGATTTCATCAAACCCTTGGCAAGCGCCCTGCAAGAACAACGCAAGACATTCATCCTTGAACCAAATGCCGCAGCAGACGCGTCCACGATGATCAATACGATGTTGCTTTATCCTGTAGATATTGCCGATTCTGGCGGCTTGATCATCAATCTGGCTGCAATTAATCACAGGTTGGCGGCCGTTTCGGCACCAGAAGATGTGGTGGCCATCACCAAAGATCTGTGGCCTATGATTCTAGCCGTCGAAAATGGTAAGCTTGACGATGCCAAGGCCGAGTTAAAAGCACTGGCCCAGGAACTTAAACAGGCCCTGCGTGACGGTGCGCCGCAAGATAAAATTGATGAACTCACCAGGCGTATGCGCGAGGCCATGAACAAATTGATGAGCCAGTTGCAAAAAGACGGAAAACAGCGCCAAGGCAATGGCGAAAAGCGGCAATCAGATCGCATGGTTTCACCCAAAGATTTGCAAAGCATGTTGGACGACATTGAACGCATGTCAAAAGACGGCGATAAAAATGCGGCCGAAAATATGTTGTCAGAACTTGATAAGCTCTTGCAAAATCTTCAACCCGGCCAAGGCCAGCAAGCCGATAATGGTGCGCCGGGGGGGTTGCAAGACCAAATGGATTCTCTTTCCCAAATGATGGGCAAGCAGCGCCGATTGATGGACGAAACCCAGCGCTTGGGTCAACAGGGCGATAAGGGCAACGGGGAAAGCCTTGGCGATAAGCAGAAATCATTAAAAGACCAGCTGGGCAAATTGGACGAAGGGCTGCAGGGCGGTGAAGGGGAGCAAACTCTGAAAGACGCTGGCAAGAATATGGGTAGGGCCGAAGGATCTTTGCGCGGCCAGGATAAACGTGAAGCCCTCAAGGAACAAAATCAAGCCCTTCGCAAGATGATGGAAGGCATGAGTAAACTTGCCGGGGAAATGAAAAAGCAGGGGCAAGGCAGGACAAGCGGTGATGGACAACGCAGTTCCGATAGTGACGATCCACTGGGCCGCCCACGTGCGACACATGATCCAAACGTCGACTCAAACAAAAATCTTGTGCCCTCAGAACTGGTCATGAAACGCGCCCGCGAAATTCTTGAACAGTTGCGCAATAAGGTGGGTGAACAGGGGCTGGATGAAGAAACAAAAGCATATATTGACCGGCTGCTCAAAGAACAATTCTAACGCTGAATTTAATTTGGATAGACCCGTCATTGCCGCGCAAGCGAAAATCTCTGTTAGTGACAGCAAAGTGGATAAACGCGAACTTCCGCTTTGTCCGAATTGACGACCTTTTCGACGAGATGAAGTCGTATGAAGAAATACCTTGCCTTAAGCAATCAAGCCATCTTGAAAAAGTAAGGCCAGATGAGCTGGCAAGTCATCCCAGCGCTGAACTGTAATTTCATCGCCAAGCAAGCGCAGCATCACAAAGCCAAAAATGCTGGCAATTAGGGCGCGGCTGCTCAGATCAGCGTCATGGGCCCGCATTGACTTGGTTTTTACGAAGCTGCGCAGCATGGGCTGGCTCATCTCGACCGCCGGGGCAATCGTTCTTTGAGCATAAATAGCCCGCAAGTCCGGATTAATCAGCGATTCGGCCAATACGATGCGCAAAACATCCAGTGATTTGGGGTTGAGTTCCGTCCAGCTGCGCGTAAACATTTCCGTCAGAAAAGTGGCAGGATCGGTTGAAAGCGCAGGCACTGCTGTTGTAGACAACTCAACCTCGCCGCCTTGCGGCTCCAGAACGGCCATGAGCAGGCTTATCTTATTGGCGAAGTAATTGTAGATCGTACCATCAGCAATGCCGGCCTCAGCAGCTACATCTTTGATCGTGGCGGCGCGAAATCCTTTCGCCGCAAAAACCTTAATCGCTGCATCAAGAATATGGGCGCGACGCATGCGGTTAGTTTTGTCTTTAATGCTGTTCATAAAAATGAATTTATATTCAAAATAATGAATGTCAATTCAATTTACTGAATTTCCGTGTTACTACCTCACCACATGACCAACAAAGGGTAACTCACGGAATTGGTGGGCCATATCCATACCAAAGCCAACCACGAACAAATCAGGACAATCGAATGCACAAAAATCAGCTTTAATGGAAGCCGCCAAATGCCCGGGTTTATACAGCAATACGGCTGACTTTACCGACAATGCACCACGTGCTGCCAACAGGTCTTTGGCATAGGCCAGAGTGCGGCCTGATTCCAAAATATCATCCACCAGCAGTACGTCGCGGTCTTGGACAATGGACTCAATGTCCCGCAAAACATCGACCTTACCAGAGGACGTCATTGCCGCGCGGTACGACGCCAAAATCATAAAGTCCACTTCCGGCGACAGGCCCGCGTGATGCATGGCACGGATCAAATCAGCCGCAAAAATAAAACTGCCTTTAAGAATGGGCACAACCAACAACCGCTTGGGCTTGGTGGCTGCAATGGCGACAGCAAGACCCTTAATGCGGGCAGCAATTTGATCTTCTGAAAATAGAACATCTATCCGATGTCCATCAATTGTGATTGAGCTCATGGATTTATATTTGAGCCGATTTCATCGACATGTGCAAAGCGAATCTGCAAGTTTTTCGCAAGCTTTGGAGGAGCGGCAACCCGTGTAGTGAAAGAAGTTGTTTCGCCTGCGCGTAGAGGCCTGGCACCTGTGTCCAGCGTCCATGTGTAGAGCTCTTTGCCATGTTGATCCATCAAAGCAAAGCGTAACCACGGAATACGGTGAATATCATTCGTCACATTGCTAATTTCACCTTTCACCATCAACACATGTTCACCGTCAATCAAACGGTTCAGCTGTTCGGTTTGCCTAATTTCAACACCATAAATATTAACTGGCCAGCCTAGGCGTTCATAAACTGTATTGGCTATGGGTGCCGCCAAAACCAGGGTTTCGGGTGCTAAGAGTGCAAAAATAAACGGTAAAACAGCAACTGTGGCAAAGGGTAGCCAACCTGCTGTTTTCTTCCATCTGTTTTTTTGCTTTTCGGCAAAAGCCAACCGTGAAACACGTGCGGCTTCAACTAACCGCGCCACATCAAGTTCTGGTTCGGCATGGTCATGGTCGATCAGCTTCAGCACTGTGCGGGGCGGCATTTCCACAAGGTCGGTGATAGGCATCTCTTGCCAATGATGACCACAGCGTTGGCATGTGACATTAAAGGCCACGTTTCCGTGGTCGGAACCCAGATCATATCGGGTGATGCAAGACGGACAAGAAACGATCATGTTGGCTTTGGCAAAATCTGATTCGGGCTAGCCAGCCGATGTGGCGTGGGCCTACTAGGCTAAGCGCCGTCAGGGTTAACGTGCAGTTAAGAGGCCGCTTTGATCGAACTTGAAAATGTGGGCTTATCTTATGGAGACGGCCCCGATATCCTCCACAACGTGAATCTGCGGATGGGGCGCGGCGATCTGCGGTTTCTGACCGGCGCATCAGGTTCGGGTAAATCAACTTTACTACGCCTGCTGTTTTTGGCGCTGATGCCGAATCATGGAGTGGCCCGCGTTTTTGGGAAAGACGTAACCAGCCACACACCGCAAAGCAGAGCCCGACTGCGCCGAAAGCTTGGTGTGGTGTTTCAGGATTTCCGACTGCTCGAGCATTTAACGATTTTTGAAAATGTTGAACTGCCTCTGCGTGCCGCCGGAGGCGAACCCGGTGCGCAGAGTGATAATGTAAATGATTTGCTGGATTGGGTAGGCTTGAAAAGCCGCGCTGGCGATTTTCCCAATACGCTTTCGGGCGGCGAAAAACAGCGTGTGGCTATTGCTCGCGCGGTTGTCACCAAGCCAGAACTGATTCTTGCTGATGAGCCAACAGGCAACGTGGATCCGGCAATAGCCAAGCGTTTATTGAGATTATTTTTAGAGCTGAACCGTTTGGGCACAACTGTTCTTTTTGCGACACATGACAACCATCTAATTGAGCATTCGGGTGGCTGCGTCATTCATCTCACCCGTGGCGGGATAACGCAATCATGAGTAAGATTTTAAGCTCCAGACAATCGCCAATTTTTCCTCATACAACAACTCATCTGCGTTCCCTTGCCATGACCATGACTGTGATGTGCTATTTGGCTGGGCTTGCTGTTGTATCGCTCCAAATCGTGCAGCATTCGGCGAGAACATGGTCCCAAGGTTTGGCGCACGAAGCAACAGTGCAACTTCGTCACCTGTCCGGCGTAGATGAAGAGCAGGAGTTGAATAAGGCGGTGACGTTAATTAAAGCAACGCGCGGCGTGATCAGTGCCACAGCACTTGATAGGAATGCGGGTGCAAAATTGCTTGAACCTTGGCTTGGCAAAAGTGTTACCGACGATTTACCAATTCCGCGCCTTATCCGGATAATAGTTGATGAACAAAACCCACCAGACTTCGTGCAGTTGGAGGCAACGCTGACGAGCCAGGTGAAAGGCGTAAATCTCGATACGCATAAGCGTTGGCAAGCCCAACTGTCTCGCATGGGGACAAGCCTAGTTTTATTGGCAAGCGTAATTCTCGCTTTAATCACATTGGCGAGTGTGATTTTAGTTTCCTACACGGCGCGTGGCGTTATTGCTGCAAACACTACCATCATTGAAGTGCTGGAACTGGTGGGTGCAGAACCACGATTCATTAGCCGACAAAACGATAAACAGTTTTTCACAACGGGATTGTTTGCTGGCGTGAGTGGAGTGGTTGCGGCACTGTTGACCTGCGTTGCAGTCACCTATGGTGGTGGTTTTACAGATGGTGGTGCAGTGAATTTGCGTTCACTGGTCAACTTTCAAAATTTTGGGGGACAAGTTTTCGCCAGTCTTGCTTTGGTGCCAGTGCTTGCCACGTTAATTGCGGTGTGGGCTTCGCGCCTGACTTTGCTTCAGCATTTGAAAGCAAAACCATGATTTGGCTGCGCTCACTCGTTTTTAATATTGTGTTTTATGCAATGCTGGTCTTGTTCCTGATTGTATGTTCGCCTGTTCTCTTAATGCCGCGCATCTATGCCATCCGTGCGTTACAGGCGTGGGGCCGAACGGCAAACTGGTTGATGACAACTCTGTGCAACATTAAAGTAGAAGTGCGTGGAGCTGAAAACATACCTGAAGGCCCCTTGCTGGTCGCGGGTAAACATCAATCGCTATGGGAAACGTTGATGTTACCAACGCTTTTCAACGATCCTTGCATGGTCGAGAAGAAAGAACTCTTCTACATTCCGATCTATGGCTGGCCCTACACGTATAAGTTTCGCATGATAGGCGTTGATCGAGGTGCCGGTTCAAAGGCTTTGAAGGACTTGATCGCACGCGGCCGCGAAGAGGTGGCAGCGGGCCGCCAGATTATTATATTGCCAGAAGGTACGCGCAAAGCTGTAGGGGCCGAGCCAGACTATAAGCCCGGTGCAGCGGCACTTTACGCCGCCTTAAATGTGCCCTGCATCCCCTTTGGCCTCAACGCTGGCCTGTTTTGGCCAAGGCGGACATTTTTGCGTTATCCGGGAACAATTGTGATTGAGTTTGGCAAAGCTATTCTACCAGGATTGCCTCGCAAAGTCTTTCAACAACAACTGGAAACAGCGATCGAACATATAACCAACACGCTAATCTTAGAGACTCGTTCTTGACATGTTCTATTTTATGTTCTAATTATGTTCTTATGAAAATCCAAGGCTCGCCCATTTCAAGGACTGCCACTGTCGATAGTCCGGAATTACTGGAACGTTTTTGGTACTGGCGCGGGGCTTCAGGGCAAAATTACATTCACTCGGTTTACGCACCGGATCATTGCCCTCCGTTGCCAGGCGCAGTTTATGTGGCCGTGAAACGGATCAACGGCATGCGGATTGCGCTGTCAGTTGGGCGCTTCAATTCCTTTTATGGTGAAATGCCTGATTTTGGTGACTGCAACGAAGTGCATGTGCATTTGCTGGCGCGCAAATCTGAGGCGGCTGATGATGTGCGCCGCGATCTGGCCGGCGCAATGGATGATGACCGTGTGTCCCAAGATGTTTGTGAGAATACATTCGCTCGGTCAGTTGCTGCCTGAGTGTGGAGCTTTAGCGTCCCCTAATTATTGCATTACGTAAGGTGCAATGCGTTCCAAGTCGGCATCATGAATGCCCAGCTGGCGCAAATGGATGATGGTATTGGTCACATAGTCTTTGCATGAGCCCATCGTGCCGTGGCCTTGATTGATATAGGGCAGTAGCGCCTCAACTTCCATCGCCGGAACATATTGCTTACTTTGATGGCGCACCACGTAAGTGACGGCGGCTACAGGCTGGCCTGTTTCAAGAATTTTAAAGTCGAGCTCGCGTTCGTCATAAACATCCCCAAGCAATTCCCGCTTGCGAACATAGTCAATCACAGCTTCCCAATGAGACGTGGCGATTTCATAAATCAAACCGAAGCATTCACCGCCAACATCAAGCCCAACCACTAAGCCGGGCTTTTCATCAGTGCCACGGTAATGATTTGAAAACACCGCCAGCCTGCGATGATAGCCTTCCAACTTTGCAGGACGCGCCGAAACAAATTCGAACCCTGGCCGCCACATCAGTGAGCCATAGGCAAATAGATAACGCTGGTTTTTTGCGTTCAATTCTTGGCCTGCCCACGTCCAAAATCTGGAGCTGCGGTGTCTTGGCCTGCCGCAATAATACCGCGCCGCACTTCACGGGCCCGCGTAAACAAATTGAACAACGTTTCACCATCCCCCCAACGCACAGCGCGTTGTAACACGGCAAGCTCTTCGGAAAAGCGGCCCAGCATTTCAAGCACGGCGTCTTTGTTGTTTAAAAATACATCGCGCCACATCGTTGGGTCAGATGCGGCAATGCGGGTAAAATCGCGAAAACCAGAAGCCGAGTATTTAATCACTTCCGAATTCGTCACTGATTCAAGATCTGCGGCTGTGGCCACTGTAGTGTAAGCAATAAGATGCGGCAGATGGCTGGTAATGGCCAAGACCAGATCATGATGTTCGGCATCCATAATATCGACCAGAGAACCTAAGGCCTGCCAAAACTGCGTAAGCTTGGCCACAGCTTGCTCATCAGAACCGGGCGTTGGTGTGAGAATGCACCAACGACCGTGAAACAGCGCTGCAAAGCCAGAGCGAGGGCCAGATTGTTCTGTGCCAGCGATGGGATGGCCAGGAATGAAATGAACCCCTTGTGGCACATGCGGACCACAGTCCCGAACGATGGCCCCTTTCACTGAGCCAACGTCAGTTAAAATTGCTCCCACTTTCAAATGTGGTCCGATCTCTGCAGCGAGTGCGCCGCATGCCCCAACCGGTACGCACAGAATAACAAGATCAGCACCTTTGATCGTATCCATTGCCTTCTTGTGAACCTCATCAACGAAACCCAACTCAAGCGCTGTCTGGCGAGTTTCAGCACTTCTGGCATGGCCCGCAATCACCTTGGCCAAGTTGTGTTCACGCATGCCATGACAGAGTGACGATCCAATTAGGCCGAGACCCAGTACCGCCACTTTTTCAAACATCACGGTCATTTTAGAAATTCTTTCAGTGTGCTGACCACAAGGCGGTTGGCTTCTGCAGTTCCAACGGACAAACGCAAAGCGGCGGGCAAGCCATAAGCCGCAACAGAGCGCAGGATTAACCCTCTAGCGCTCAAAAATTCATCTACCGCACGTGCTTGTTCTACGGAGTTAAAATGCATGAGCAAAAAATTACCAACTGACGGTGTAACTGTAAGGCCAAGCGTGGTGATTTCGGCAGTCAACCACGCCATCCATGTAGTGTTGTGGACCAGTGCATCATCAAAGAATTTTTGATCTCCCAATGCCGCAATGCCTGCCTTCATTGCGGGAATACTTACATTGAAGGGGCCCCGGACACGGTTCAACACGTCAGCAATAGAAGACGGACAATAGGCCCAACCCAAGCGCAATGAAGCCAATCCATAAATCTTTGAGAACGTGCGCGTCATCACCACATTGTCATGATTTTCAACAAGGCCGACACCCGCATCATAATCATTGGCCATGACAAACTCTGCGTATGCCCCATCCAGCACGAGTAAGACATGTGCGGGCAGACCCTGATGCAACCGCGAAACGTCCTCAGCAGTCAAATAAGTGCCTGTTGGATTATTTGGGTTTGCCAGAAAGACGATCTTGGTTTTCGCCGTCACGCGTACGAGTATTTCGCCCACATCAGTACGATGATTTTTTTCTGGCGCTATAACAGCGGTCGCACCATTCGACGAAATGGCAATGGGATAAACCAAAAAGCCATATTGCGAATAAATCGCCTCATCACCCGGTGCTAAATAGGCATGCGTCAGAAGCTGCAAGATCTCATCCGAACCTGCCCCACAAACAATGTTCTGAACCTTCAAACCATAACGCCTGGCAATAGCCTCACGCAGCGCGGTGGCAGAGCCGTCCGGATACCGCTCGATATCATTTGCGCTCTCGGCATAAGCCGCAAGGGCCTTTGGGCTGGCACCAACGGCAGATTCGTTGGCCGACAGCTTATAAATTTTACCACCCTTGTCACCAGCTTTGCCCGGGACATAGGGCTGAATTTCCATAATGCCAGATTTAGGTTGTGGGCCATTCTTGGTGCGCGCGTGCATGCTTACAATCTCACAGTCTAATCGGGCGGCTATAGTGCCCCGCAATGCGCAAGCCAAGTGCCGGGTTGGAGCGTGAAAGGCCAACCAAAGGGTTTTCATGTTCGCCAATAAAGCCTGGCAGTGCGGTTAATCTTAAAGCTCCACTTTTAACTTGCCACAGCGGCAAAAGCGCAAAATCGCGCGGCAGGCGACCAGACGAAATGATCAACGTCTCATCATCACCGCTTTCAGCCACTGGAGCTTGGCCCAGCACCAAAAGGCTAGGCTGGGCGGTTTCACCAGCAATCAGCGGCAAGCTTGCAATAACCGTCGCGTGCCCCGCCTGGCCCGCGATAAAAGCTTCGGCCCAAGGCTGCTCAGTTTCAACAATGCAGAGGCCTGAGGGATCAGCATTGATTTGCATCAGCGCCTGCGCCTCGTCGCGGTAATCTTCCAACGGCATATTGCCGAAATAATCATGAACGGTGAGACGAAACCCCAGATTGGCGGTCAGATGGCGGCTCACATGCAATGTGATCGACGATTGATTGATGCTCGATTGGTTAATTATGGCACGCCAAAGCCGCACCATGAGTTGAGGATTAAGCGCGTTTTCTGTGCCTGCCTTAACAATGCGCCGCATAATTTGCGCTTCACGTGCGGGCCGCAGTGGCAAGGGCCATGGTCGCGGTTCAACAGCCTTAGCTTTGCGCACCCGCGCTGTGACAGCATAACGCTGTACCAACAGCGCGATCAGCTGATCATCTATCGCATCAATATCAAGGCGAGCTGCTTCGAGCAAAGGATTGGCAGATTTATTTTGTGTCATGATTTTCAAATATACGGCTTACCCCTCCATAAACATACTGCCTGAAAAAAGGAAGCAAGCGCATTAGCCCCGCGTTGCTGGCTGCGAGCCTTGCAGCAATAAGGGGCGTAGCCGTGGCAAGGCGCGCCTGACTAATTTTCCCGTTGAGAAACCATAAACCTGCTTGGTTGCCTCAACCACTATGGCTCCTGCAAGCCGCCCAAGGCCCGTAGCGCAAACGGGCTCAATAAATTTGCGCAAGGCCGCACGTGCCCAGGGTGGCCCAGCCAAGGCGTGCTGCATGGAATTAATCACAAACTGGCCGTCTCTTAACAATACGTTGAGTTGAGATTTTGAAAAAGGCTGGCCTTGCCCAAACGGCGTTAAATCCGAGCTGGACCAAAGACCGCGCCGATTTGGCACAACAAGGATAAGTTTGCCCTGCGGCGTTAATACGCGCCAAACTTCCTCCAAAAGGTCTTCAGCACTTTCGGCAAATTCTAATGCGTGAGTGAGAACTGCAACATCTACCGTATTGTCACTGAGTGGAAGGTCTAATTCATCGACCAAAGCTGAGCGCACTGTTCCAGTTGCAGGCCAATGCATGACGCCTGCACGAGCCATCATAAAAGAAATGCTTCGATGTGCGTCGCTCAGATAAGGAGAGGCAAATCCAAGTCCCATCACCAGCTGATCGGGGTTGGTCTGCAAAGGCAGGGCTAATTTAGTCGCCAGCAATTCTTGCGTGGTTTTTCCTAGCGGCTGCGTATAGAACTGAGCAATATCAACAATGTTCATTATGGCTGAAGTCTATATCATAAAAACCCGCCCGTCATCCGCGGGCCACTAACAAGGTGAAAACATGACTCACATCGATATGCGCCAATTTATCTGCCGCAGCGACAATTTTGGCCTGTTGATCCATGATCATGTTACAGGTGCAACGGCAGCTATTGATGCGCCTGACGCTAATGCAATTGAAAAAGAATTGCGTAAATTTGGCCGCCAACTCACTCATATTTTTGTAACCCATCACCATATCGATCACGTGGAGGGCATTTTACAGTTAAAAGACCTCTTTGGCTGCAAGGTGATTGGCCCCGAAGCCGAAGCCGACAAAATTCCAGGCTTGGACATTGCTGTAAAAGGTGGTGAAAAATTTACCTGGTCTCATAGGCAAGTTGATGTGTGGGATTGTCCAGGTCATACATCTGGCCACATCGCATTTCACATGCCTGACGAATTTTCAATTTTCGCTGGTGATACGCTTTTTTCAGTCGGCTGCGGTCGCGTAATTGAAGGAACCATGGAACAGATGTGGCACTCCGTCAGCCAGTTTAAACAGCTGCCCGCTCACACTTATCTTTATTGTGGCCATGAATATACCAATGCCAACTGTCGTTTTGCCCTAACACTTGATCCGGATAACTGGCGCTTGCAAGCCCGCATGAATGAGGTTGAAAAGCTGCGTGCCGAAGACAGAATGACGTGCCCCGTGACCATGGGCGATGAATTCAAAACCAATCCCTATCTCAGGCTGGATGATCCTGCCATTCGTGCCTCACTCGGCATGGCGGATGCCAATGAATTACAAGTATTTACAGAAATAAGAACACGCAAAAACAACTTCAAATAGACGGCGTTGGTGGGATCATTCGTATTTGGCCTGGGCAAAATATTGCCCACCAAAAATGCTAACCATCACAGCTCCAAGAACAATAGCCCCACCAATGAGTGCAGCAATTTCTGGTCTTTCACCAACCACTGCCCAAGTCCAGAATGGATTGAACACAGCATCAAGCATGGAGATCAGTGCCAGCGTGATTGCGGGAACCGACTTTGCACCCCAGCCGTAAAAGATCAGCGGCACAGCAAGCTGCACGGGGCCCATGATCATGAGCAACACAAAGTCATGTAAACTGACATCAAAGGCTGAGTTATGTCCAAAGGTCACGCTGGCTAATCCAGCAAACACAAAACTCAGCATGCCACCAACACAAATTGACATCATCATATCGTAATTGCGGTATCTGCGCAGCAAAAGCGTCTGCAATGCAAACGTGAGTGGCACACCAAAACTCAGTGATAATCCCAAAACACTGCCAGCCTCAAATCCAGCTCTGGCAATTACCAATATGCCTACCAAAGCTAAAGTTGCTGAAATCCACGACAAAACATTGGGGCGTTCTTGTGTAATCCACGGACTGAGCAGCGCGGTGATGAGGGGTGAGGTAGCACCAATAACCGACACTGTGGCTGTGCTTACCAGTGTTAGCGAATAAATATAAAAGGTGGTGCCAATAGCAAAAGACAATGCCGAAATCATCACAATGCCGAAAGGTATTTCGTCAAAACGTTTAAGTGTGTTGCCGCCATGGGTAAAGATCAAATAAACCAGAAGAGCGACTGCCATCCAAAACCCGCGCCAGCAGTTTATCTGCCAACCGTCCAGGCTGGGCATCAAGCGCACAAAAATACCCGAAAGGCTCCAGCCAATTGTGGCCAGAAAAACATATATAAGTCCATTGTTAGAGGGCGCAGGGCTTGGCAAAAACATCTCCCGAATCGCGCAAGACGCTGACAACCCATAACACTATTAAAAAGCGAGTTACGTTTGGAATTTAAACTTTAAATATAATTTTTGGTAAGGTTCAACTTCGCAGCTTGATGTTTTCAGAGTCGTAAGGGCTTTCCCCAATCACCGTGGCTTTGAACAGTTTGCCCAGGATCTTGATATCAAGCTCATTGCCCGACGCTGCAAACTCGGGTTTTACCATTGCCAAGGCCAGAGATTTGCCGCACCGCCAACCATAGCCACCGTTGGTGGCGCGACCAATCAGTTTACCTTCGCGATAGATCGGCTCAGAGCCACGGACATCAGAGTCAGAATCGGTGACCCCGTGCACTTCCATGGTTACGAAATTCCAGTCGAGACCTTTTTCTTTGCCCGCAATTAAAGCATCCCGTCCAATAAATGGGCCTTTGCTGAGATGCACAAAGCGGTCAAGCCCCGACTCGTAAGCCGAGTATTCAATTGAAAGCTCGCGCGGGATCAAACGATAAGATTTCTCAATCGACAGCGAAGACATGGCCTTGATGCCATAAGGCCTGATGCCAAATTCATTTCCAGCTTCCATCAGTTGATCAAACAGGGCCACTTGCTGTTCCACTGGAACATGGAACTCATAACCAAGCTCACCTACGAAGTTTACACGCAGCACATGGGCTGTGGCGGTTCCAACACTCATTTCCTTACCGGATAACCAGGGAAAAGCCTCAGTATTGAGATCAGTTTGCGTCAGTTTTGCTAAAACTTTGCGGCTCTTTGGCCCGGCAATAACAATCACCCCTAGGCGCGCCGTGATAGAATTCAGACGCACTGACCCATCTGTGGGGGCCAGCTTTCGTAAACAATCTTGGTCATGGCGCTCAAAGGCACCAGCCGAGACCAAATAGAACCGGCCCGGAGCCCATTCGTAAACTGTGAACTCAGCGCGCACACCACCACGTGGCGAAAGCAAATGACATAGAGCAATGCGGCCCTGCTTTTTTGGAATTTTGTTGGCAAGGATTGATTCTAACCATTCGCGAGCTTTTGGCCCAGAGACTTCCATCTTGGCAAATGCTGACATATCTTGAATGCCAACGTTGTTCATCACGTTTACACATTCGTCGCCAACAAAACTGAATGAATTTGAACGTCGAAACGACCATTTTTCAATAATGCGGCCATCATCCGTTGCGGGCGCATGATTGTGATTGGTAAGCGTATCATCAGAATTGAGTTCAGCAGCAGAAAGTGAATAACCCTTAGGCGCAAACCAACCCGGTCGCTCCCAACCGTAAACCGAACCAAACACCGCGCCCAAATCCTTCATACGGTCATAAATTGCCGTGCGCTTGAGAGGACGCGCAGCGCTGCGTTCTTCTTCTGGATAATGCGGTGTGAATACGTTGGCATAGGCTTCTTCGTTCTTTGTTTTGAGATACCCCTTCGTGGCATAAGGCCCAAAGCGGCGCGGATCCACACCCATCATATCAATGGTGGGTTCACCATCAACAATCCATTCCGCAAGCTGCCAACCTCCACCACCAGCTGCTGTCACACCAAAGCTGTGACCTTCATTGAGCCAGAAATTTTTCCTGTCCCAAGCAGGGCCAATGATCGGTGAACCATCAGGTGTATAGGCAATTGCACCATTGTAAACTTTCTTGATCCCTACTTCGCCAAATGCTGGCACGCGGGTGATGGCAGTTTCAACATAGGGTGCCAGTCGGTCCAGGTCTTCCTGGAACAATTCATATTCGGATTTGTCAGATGGTCCATCCACATAACAAACCGGAGCACCTTTTTCGTAAGGTCCAAGCAATAGCCCGCCATTTTCTTCGCGCATATACCAGCTGGAATCCGCCTCGCGCAGAACGCCCATTTCAGGAAGGCCTTTGGCTTGGCGCTCTTTGATCAATGGGTGAGGCTCAGTTACAATATATTGATGCTCCACCGGAATGACGGGTATATCGAGCCCGACCATTGCACCTGTTTGTCGCGCGAAATTGCCCGAGCATGAAACCACATGCTCACATATAATGTCGCCTTGATTGGTTTTCACCAACCATTCGCCGGATGCAAGCTGTTCAATGGCTGTGACAGCGGTGTTACGGTAAATTTCGGCGCCCAAAGTCCGTGCGCCCTTGGCCAAAGCTTGAGTTAAATCGGCAGGCTGAATATAGCCATCATCAGGATGTTGGATAGCACCGAGTATCCCTTCGATGTTGCACAGCGGCCAAATATCTTTAACGTCTTGGGGTGTGAGAATGTTGACCGTGATGCCAATGGTTTCAGCAATGCCAGCATAATACATAAACTCATCAAGGCGGTCCTTCGTGCGCGCCAGGCGGATATTGGAGACTTTCTTGAAGCCAACATTCTGGCCAGTTTCTTTTTCTAACTCTTGATAGAAACGCACCGAATATTTGTGAATTTGGCCGACCGAATAAGACATGTTGAACAGCGGTAGCAAACCCGCTGCATGCCAGGTGGAACCAGACGTCAGCTCTTTACGCTCAACCAGCACAACATCGCTCCAGCCCTTTTTAGCCAGGTGATAAAGCGTGGAAACACCCACCACGCCGCCGCCAATCACCACCACCCGCGCTTTATTTTTCATGTCTTCAGCTTTCACACATCGTGAGGCAATCTAGTGAGCATAATTCACCAAGCGCAAGATTGGAACGACAAGCCTCAGGGTTTTTCCGACAAAGCCAGACAAGTTTCGGCCAATGCTAAATCTGCAGGGCTGTTAATATTGAAAAAGGGGTCATAAATTCCGCCTGCCCAATCGACGGGATTGGCTTCAACCAGTTTGGCCCATTCCCACACGCGTTTCAAATTGTGTTGAGTAATTGCCGTTTCAAGCCTTTGCAAAAGCGATACGGGCCAAAGCCCTGTGAGATAGTGCACTTGACCGCGCGATGCCGCAATCGCCGGGGCCACGGATTCAAGTCTTATTCGCAAATCATAAGGCAGAAACGGCGTGTCTGACGGCACGCTCAGCACTGCTTCAAATCCAGCCCGTGAAGCATAATACAATGACGCATGAAGACCCGCCAATGGCGTGCCGCCCGTGATGAGGCGGTCGGCAATAATCGGAATATTTAAAAATGAAAACCGTGCGAGATCACCATTTGCGTTGATCCACAGGCCATCAACCTGCCGTGTCAATTTTTCTGTAACAAGCGAAATCAGCGGTTTGCCACCCAGCTGCATAAGGGCTTTTTCCGTGCCCATGCGGCTGGAAGCGCCACCTGCAATTATACAGCCTAAAACCTTCATGCGTGTGCATAAATCCGGTTTGGCGGTAAAATCAATGTGACTTTATCGCCCATATGCACTGTGCCTTCGCGTTCCACCCAAGCCGTCACACCGCGCTTGTGTAGTGCAGCTTTGACAAAATTCCATCCCGCTTCACCATGATGGTGCACCACCACTTTGGCCATCTGTAAACAAGGTGCATTTTCCATGTCCACAACCAATGTTGCACCCGACGGAAACTGGATGCGTGTGGACGGCGGCAGTAAAGTTAAATCCGGGATACCTGAAATCAGCAAGTTGGCCCCAAGCCATGCCGGATCAATATGTGAAACACCTAACGCGGTGGCAATGTCATCGATCTCGTCAGGCGCTACAATCGTGATCTGCCGGACGTTGCGAATATCGGTATTGCGCGGATACAGTATCAGGGTTCGGCCATCAGAAGCACGGGTTAGCCCTGCATGACAATCACCTTTTGGGCCTGAAAATAAGAGGCTCAATGTGCCACTGGGGGCTTTATCAAAGCCATCGGCACGGGAAGCCCGCGCATAAAGCTGCTCCACTTTACCTTCAAACCCCGCCTTTCGCTGCAATGCCATATTAGCCTCCCGGTCCGTCTTCCACTATATGGTTGGCCATGACTAAAAGCCACCCAGAAGCTACCCTTGATCTCTCCGGCCTGCTCTGCCCGTTGCCAGTGTTGAAAGCCCGCAAGCGCTTAGGCACCATGAAGGCCGGTGAAATTCTGATGGTTACAGCGACTGATCCGATGTCTGCGATCGACATTCCTCATTTTTGCAACGAACAGGGACATAAGCTTTTGGAGCAATCAAAATCGGAACAGAGTTTTCGCTTTCGGATAAGAAAATCCCCTCAATAGGAAAATAGTGCTTAACACCATGTGGTCAACGCTTTATTTATTTCTAATCTCCACACTTGCTTCCTACTCCTTACAACCCATGCAAGCTGAGTGAAACGACATTAGGCCCGGTATAATTGACAAATGGCGGCAACGCGAATACCTTGTCTGACAATCGCTGACAGGAGATATGCTATGGCAAGTGATAGGATTACAATTCGTGTTGAACCTGAATTAAAGCAATGGTTTGAGCAAGAAGCCAAGCGCAAAGACCGCTCAGTTGGCTACATGGTCTCGCAGTCAATGGAGCAGACCAAGCGCGCCTCTGAAGCCCGCGACCAAATGATCAGGGACGCGATGGCTGAGGCGGACAAGGGCGTGTTTATTTCGCAGAAAGAAGTTCATAGATGGATGGATTCTTGGGATACAGACAAGGAGCTACCCTTGCCAGAACCAGATGTTTTTTTAAAGCACGCCTAACCTATTAAAGTGATATACCTCACCCAGGCTTTGCGCGACATGAATTGGGTGCGGCGATATTACAAAGACGCTTTTCCCGCTGGCCGCAGCAATGCAAGATCACAGTTGAGGAAAACCGAAACGCTGATTTCGGAAAATCAAATGGTTGGGCATCCGTCTGAAACAATTTTCGGGGCACGCGAGTTTCATATTTCACGAACACCATTCTCTTTTTTTTACCGCATAACTGAAGAGCATATTGAAATCATGCGTGTCATCGACAATCGTTCGAATTGGGATCAACAAGTCTTGTAAGGTGAATGAAGACGACGTTGGGACACAAACCCATTTGTATGGGCAAGTAATACTTAATTATAGCTATTCTAATCGCCCTATTTTACTTTTGACAAAAACCAACTTGCGTTACCCGAAAACTGAAATACAAGCTCTGGGTTGCCGAATGCTTGCTTTCCAACTTGCCAAGCAACATTGACCATTTGTGAGGTTATCGTGGTTCGAGCTAATTGTAATTGTTCTTGGCTATCGCAGACTAATTCGGCACAACTGTTGGCTAGATGATAGACTTCGTTACCACTGAACGTCCGAGAGTTTACAAGATTCAGTTCAACATAGATTTTATTTGAATAATGGGGATTGCCATAATCAATGCACGACAATTTTATCGTTCCAGTGGGTTGTTGATTGTAAAAAATTTGGATTTCTCTTTCAACCCCGCGCTCACTTCCAAACCCGCTGATCTCCAGTCTTCCAGTGTTTTGAAAACTCCAGGACTCGTCTTTGAGCCATTGATTTAGTACGTCAGCCACTGGCGCAAAATCTCTATAAAATAATCGATCACTTGCGCTGGCATTTTGCACATCCACAATATCGCTGACGTGCTTTGGCTTTAATTTAGGCGCACTAATTGCTTTTTTCCATTTTCGATTTGGCTGTAATTCCGAAAAGCCAAGATGACTCTTCAATTTTTCAACGTTCAGGTTTGTTGCCACCAAAAGACCGAATGTCAAAATGGAAAGCCATAGATACCAGTTCAAATCGACTAGGGTGTGTCGTCATTTGAGCCAAACAAGCGCACAGGCGAGATGAAGGCCGGCGAGAAAGTTTCGTGCGGTTTTTTCGTAGCGTGTTGCAATGCC
>JAYVCU010000104.1:0-9412 GCA_043749835.1 Hyphomicrobiales bacterium | reverse complement strand
GGCGTTGATTGCAAGATAGAACTTGTGGCACCACGCAGTTTGCCGTTTACGTCTTCTGGTAAACTTTCGCGCGCAGGTGCCCGCAGCAAATATCTTGCTGGTGAGATTGTGGTCTTTGCCCCGCAACACAGTTAATAAGTCTAAGCCTCTACGTGTGGCGTTGACGGGTGGAACTGGTTTTTCCGGATCCTATATTTTGCCACAGCTTTTAGCGGCGGGTTATGATGTGGTCGCTTTGGCGCGCAAGCCCGAAGTGCTGGCTGGCACGTGCTGCAAGGTGATTGCTGGCGATCTTTCAAACGAGGCGGCTTTAGCTGAACTCGTTGAAGGTGCGGATGTGGTTTTGCATGTTGGCGGTGCCACTTCGGCCCAATCAAGGCTGGACTATTTTGAAGTAAATGTGGAGGGAACGAAACGCTTGTTTCGTCTGGCCCGTGCGGCGCATGTTAACCGATTTGTTTATGTTTCTTCGTTGACCGCACGTGAACCCGAACTTTTAGATTATGGTGCCAGCAAAGCCGCTGCCGAGCAGTTCCTGCTGGCCCATGATGATGACGACTGTGATGTTCTGATTTTGCGCCCACCTGCAATTTATGGCCCGGGAGACCGGGCAGCACTGCCCTTGTTCAAACTGTTGCAATCGCGTTTGGCCGTTGTGCCGGGCCGCAAGACGTCACGTTTTTCGCTATTGCATGTGTCTGACTTTGCAAAAGTTGTTTGTGATTCCGTCGAAAATAAATCGCATGGAATTTTTGAGCTGGATGATCAAACCGTGGGTTACACATGGGCTGATTTGCTTGCGACCAGTGCGGCACTTACGGGCAAACCCGCCCATGTGGTTTATGCGCCTTATACTGTGCTCAATGCCGCAGCGGGTGTGGCCGAAGCAATCGCTAAGTTGACCGGCAAACGGGCCTTGGCGACACGGCAAGATATTGCAAAAATCTATCATCAGGACTGGGTTGTAAATGGTTGGCTATGGCCGATTGCAAAGCCCGTAAAACTGCACGAAGGTTTCGCGCAAACACTGCAGTGGTATCAACAACAAGGCTGGTTGCCGCCGCGAAACGAACGGGTTAGAAGTCCTGCATGAATGAGATTTATGATATTGTGCCTGTGCTTGTAAATTTGCTCAAGCCCTTCAATCCTGATGATAAGTTACTTGTGCAAAGTACAGACATTCCTGCAGAGCTTAATATCGATTCCGTTGGGGTTCTCGATTTTATCATGGAAGTTGAAGACCATTTCGACGTTGAAATTCCGATGAATGCAGTAGCAAGTATCCGTACAATTGGTGAACTTGCCGTCTATGTTCAATCGCGTTTGAAGACAACTTGATGATGGTTGATCTTCTCGACAAGCATCGCGGTGTATTCGAGCGGGTGCAGCGGATGACAGAACTTGGCATCAATGGTTTAGGTGTAACAAACGATCACATGATTTCGCCCACGCGCGCCATTGTTGGCGGCCGCGAGATTATCCTTGCTGGCACGAATAATTACATGGGCATTACCTTTGATCCAAGGTGCATAGCGGCGGGCAAAATGGCCTTAGATGAGTTCGGCACGGGTACGACCGGTTCGCGCATTGCCAATGGTTCGTTTGCAATGCACGTGGAGCTCGAACGCGAACTTGCAAATTTCTTGAAGCTTGAGCACTGCATTGTTTTCACCACTGGCTATCAAGCAAATTTAGGTATGTTGTCAGGCTTGGCAGGGCCCAAAGATACAATCTATCTTGACGCTGATTCACACTCTTCAATTTATGACGGTTGCACTTTGTCTGGTGCCAAGCTGGTGCGATTTAGACATAATGACGCGTTTGATCTTGATAAACGTTTGTCGCGGGCCGAGAGCGATGATGGCGGAAAATTGGTTGTGCTTGAAGGCATTTATTCGATGCTGGGGGACCGCGCACCGCTTGCTGAGTTTGTGGCCCTTAAAAAGAAACATCAATTTCAGCTGTGCGTTGATGATGCACATTCATTCGGCGTGCTTGGGCCCCATGGGCGCGGGCTGGGCGATGAGGTTGGCCTTGAGAGCGAAGTTGATTTTGTGATTGGTACTTTTTCCAAGAGTATTGGTGCGATTGGTGGCTTCGGCGCATCCAACCATCCATTGTTTGAAACGCTGCGTTATGCCATGCGGCCTTATATGTTCACAGCTTCGGCCTCGCCGTCGTCGGTTGCGACGTCCATTGCCGCCTTGAAAGTTCTGAAGGAAGAGCCTGACCGCCGTACCCGCTTATGGGCGAATTCCGAACGGCTATATAAAGGCCTGAAAGCACTTGATTTAAACATGGGGAGTGACGTTGTAAGCCCCGTAATTGCCGTTAAAATGCCTGATGAATTGACCACGGTATCGAAATGGGATGCGCTGTTTAAAGCGGGTGTTTATGTGAACATGGCGGTGCCGCCGGGAACGCCAAATCGTCTGTGTTTGCTCCGCTGTTCGGTTTCGGCTGCTCATACAGCTGAAGAGATTGACCGCATCATTGCAGTTTTTAAAGAGGCAATTGCCAATTAGATGGTAATTCAAACATGATCGGTTCTTGCCAATAAACCGACTGCGAGTGCAGCAAAAAATAAAATTGGTCCCCATGCGGCAAGCCAAGGGGAAATAGTACCGGTCTCACCCAAGGTCATCGCGAGACCTTCACCAATAAAATAGGCAAAGCCAAGGCCAACACCTGCAATAAAGATCAAACCCAAGCCACCGCCGCGTCTGAAATTGGTGCCCAATGGAACGCAAAGCCCCAACATCACGATAGAAACGAAAATTGGTGTTAAACGCTTGAGCCGATAGGTCTGGTAAACATAGGCCGGGCGCACCCCAAAGCCATTGTTGCTGATATAAGTGGATAGATCGCCCAAACTCATCTCTTCGGGCGACGGCAATTTTTTATTGGCAAGTCGCATAGGCCCGTCATATACGACTTGGTCTTCGCGTATGGGTGCTGCACCTGATGCGTAATAGGTGGTCGCGGTATTAAGAAGCCAGTGACCGTTGGATTGCAGCGCTTTATCTGCGAAAATCTCAGCGCGCAACTGACCTGTTGCTTCTCTGCGGAACAGAATCAGATCAAACAAAGTGCCGCCGTCGGCGCTGGCACGCTCAGCGCGCATTATGTCGTTGCCAATCCTGATCCACACAGGTTCGTTTTCAGATGTTGCAAATTTACGCGTAGCATAGTCACCAATACCCCAGCTGTGCAGTGCTGGCGCAGCAGCAGGCACGCCCCAGTTCATAAGTGCAAAGTGTAAGATTCCGACGCCCAAAGCCAGAGGCAAAAGTTTGATAATCAGGCGGGCGGGCGAAATGCCGGTGGCCCAAATTGCTGTGAGCTCGTTGCGGTAAGACAGTTCGGTGATGGCCAGAAGTAGCGATAACAACAAACTTGTAGGCAAAAATAACGTGAGAATTCCTGGTAACCTGGCAAGGCAATAGAGACCAACAGCGATGAGCGTATTGTTGTTAATTTTGGAGATTTCAGTAAGGAAACCCACGACTTCGAGGGTGAGAACAAAAGCTGCAAGGCCCAGCAGGATCACACTGAAGCGTATAATTATCATGCGCGAGAGCAAGCGGGCAATCAAACTCATGCCGCTGGTTCCAAATTAAAAGTTTCGCTCGGCTCGAATGTTTTGAGGGCACCGTTCCAGCGTCTAATTTTTACAGTTGTTTGCCAGTGTCCACCGCTGCGGGTGATGTGATATGTATTCCATTCGGCAGGATGTTCATTTGTTTCTGTCATGCTGGCCGATGGCACAGCAATGGCAGGCACGGGTGCTTCGCCTCCGCGCAGCCAATGTAATTGACGGTAGTGATTGTGGCCATATATCACAAGCTCAACTTGCTGCTGACAGAGAATTGATTTTAATTCCGCTGCGTCAATCAAATGGCGATATTTTGTGGCCAAGCCTGGTGCGGGAGGGTGGTGGATCATGACGACCCGATAAAAGCCTTTAACGCGCAACTCTGCGAGGCGTTGGCGCAAGCGTTCGCGCTGATCTTTGCCCAGCTTGCCTTGTGCACTGTGAAATGGACGCGGCAAAGCACTGTTCAGTCCGATGAGCGCCACATTGCGGCGCAAGCGCACAAATGGGAATGTTGTATGCTCTCGCCTATCGCTGGTCATAAAGGGCTCTAATAATTTCAGACTTTTTTCATGCGCCACGTGAACATAAGTATCGTGATTGCCCGGTGTGTAAGACAACCACTCCGCTGGCCCCAGTTTGTCCATCCAACGGCGCAGGTTCTGGAATTCTAATGGGCTAGCGATATTGATGCCATCGCCGGTGAAAGCCACATGATCGGGTGCCTGTTGGTGAATGTCTTGCAGAAGTGCGGCGGCTATTTCAGGGAGATATAAATTCTTGCGATGATAATGCCATGATAATGCGCCAATGACGCGCTTCGGCCTGAAATCGGCAAAGGCCGCACCACGCGGCAAAGGGCCAAGGTGCAAGTCAGAAAAATGAGCTAATGTAAAAGTCACAAGTTCTTTTCATAGATTCGATAGGTTTTGTAAACGCGGCTGCCCATGCTTTCCAAAATATGGCGCACGCGCATGTTGTCTTCCAATATCCAGGAGTATTCGCCGTGTGTAACCCCTTTGCTAATCACATGGTCTGAGGATGCGCGTATAGCCGCGAGGGCCAAGCCTGCGCCGATTGGGCCATCCTGGTATTTCTTCTTCACACCCATCAGAGGCACGCGTACCGAGCGGGATCTCCCACTGATTACGCGTGGCAACAGTCTGGCCCAACCAAATGGCAGTATTCGGCCATTCATACCTTGGAACCATTCGTTGATGTTGGCAATTGCAAGGCAGAAAGCGGCTGGCTCACCTTTCCAATAAGCAAATTGAACGGCTTTGGCATCAAGAAGCAATTTGAAAAGATTTGCAAGGTTGTTGACTTCTGCGCGTGTGAAAGGAACGAAGTTCCAATTGTCCGCCCAGGCATCGTTAAAGATAGCCATGATGATATCAACGTCTGTGGCCATATTTTTTTTGTTGAGGGGGCGCACGGTGAGATCGCCTGATGCCATCATGCGGTCTACCATTTTTCGCATGGTCGGAGGCAGGCCCTTCAGGTTGTCAAACTCATAGGCCAAAACGTCTTTGGCCTTGTGGTAACCCTGTTCTTCCACACGGTTCTGATAGTAGCGTGTGGCGTGGCCCATCATCATATTGGGGATGGTTTCAAAGCCGTCGATAAGTAAGCCAACCTCATCATTGATGGAAAACGAAAACGGCCCGAGGGCTTTTTTCATGCCTTGGGCGCGGAGCCAATCCTCAGCTGTTTTGAACAGGGCGGCAAAGATATTTGGATCATTTTGTGCCTCTAGAAAACCGAATTGGCCACACGCATCTTTGTATCGTTCCTGATGCAACTGATCCACTTGTGCGGAGATGCGGCCCATGGGTTTGCCATCTTGCTCGGCAATAAAAAGTTGCGCCCTGGCATGTTGGAAGTAGGGATTCTTCGTCTCGCTTAAATGTTCAAGTCGTTCCAAAAACAGCGGCGCAACCCAGGCTTTGTCGGTCGCATAAATCGGAAAGGGCACTTTGAGAAACGTGATCTGGTCCTTCTTGTTCAGAACCGGCCTAACTGTTACTTGCGCCATGGACCATTACTTTCATTGCGGAATCGGCCTTAAATGGATGAGTGTCGAAAGCTTGGCAAGGGGCAGCTAAATTAAGATGAGAAAACTTCCGGATTGGTTGTTCCAACGTTATTCGCGGTTCACCCGTGGTAAAACCCTGGGTGCGCGGGTTTTGGTGATTGATACCCAAAGCCGCGTGCTGTTGGTGCGGCCCACCTATGTGAATGGCTGGACTTTGCCTGGTGGCGGCGTGGATAAAGGTGAGACGCTGCGCCAAGCGGCCATCCGTGAACTCAAAGAAGAAGCTGCCGTGCTGCCGCTTGACGAATTGTTTTTTCACGGGATGTTTTCCAACGAAGCGGTTTTCCCCGGTGATCATGTGGCTTGCTTTGTGCTGCGCAAATTCAAGCAAGAAGTGTTTAAGCCTAATTTTGAGATCAGTGCTGCGCAGTTCTTTGCGGTTGATGCTTTGCCATTTGATGTGAAGCCGGGTTCTGTGCGGCGCATCAACGAGGTGGTTCACGGGGTCCCCATCTCAGATCATTGGAGCGACTGATGTCAATCGCGCTTGCTCCCACGGCTCAGACTTCGGCGGATAATGCACAAATAGAAAATCTTCTTGATCTGACATTCGGCCTGCCTCGGCGCGCAAAAACGTCATATCGATTGCGTGAGGGAAGTGGCTCTGCAGATGGTCTTTCACTTGTCATCCGTGAGGCGGAACTTGGTGTAGTAGGGGCCATCAGTTTTTGGCCGCTGCGGATTGGGGCAAGTGGAACGCCGGCGCTTTTGCTCGGGCCACTTGTTGTGCATCCGCACCGTCAAAATCTTGGCATTGGGCGTGCGTTGATGCATGAGGGCATTGCGCGGGCCCGCGCTCTAAGCCATCATTTGATCATCCTGATTGGTGACCAAACCTATTATGGTCGAGTGGGCTTTAGACAGGTTCCTGAAGGACAGCTTGAAGTTCCGGGCCCTGTTGATAGCAAACGGTTGCTTTATCTTGAACTCCACGTTGGTGCTTTAGGGGAAGCTCACGGGTTGATATTGGCGGATTGGCGCTGGCGTGAGCTTAACGCCCTTCGCGCCGCCACATAAGGCCGGCACCAAGCAACAAAGCGGCCAGCGCCAGTAAGCTCGACGACAGAGCCCATTGGTGAATGGAGACGGTTCGAAGCTGGTTGTTAGTACGTAAATTTAACCAACCAGCGCCGGCAAAGGCAGCATTGGTCGATTGCTTTGAAATGGACGGCAAGCCATCTTCGGCCCAGAACACGCCGCCGCCAGTGGCCTTGGCTGCGGGAGCTATTTTTTTGGTAGTGGCAACAAGATCGCTGAACTCTTGAACGTCGCCACTTCCCGTGGTGATAATCGTTTCAAGCAGGCCATCACGCAATACATAAAGACCTAGGTCCTGTGGTTTCATATGCGCTTGAAAATGACCGGGGCCAACTTTTGCAAGGGGCAATTTCGACGTTGTGCCACCTGGCGAAACAGCATCAACAGTTTCATAAACATCGCGCAGGCCAAAGCGATCTACGACAATGTCTGTTCCGGATTGCTGCGCGGTCAAGCGTTCTTCTTCCAGTTCTGGTTCTTTCATCAACCAGTGGGCCATGCGCTTTTGCAGGTCGGCTTCCGGCCCGCCACCGTCAAAGCCACGGGCCCAAAGCCAACCTTGATCAGACAGAATTTGGGCAACGCGGCCTTGTTCCACGTGGCGCAGAACGAGCAACGGCTTGGCGTCCGGCCCTTCCAGCAACACTTGTGTTGAGGGATCGGCATTCACTGTTGCATCGATGAGGCGAAACCACTTGCCCCACGATGGCGCGTCGCGGCTGGCTCCTTTTAAGCTCTGTGTCACGGGGTGGCGCTCACCCTCCACTGAAAGTTTCGGCTTGAAAGGCATCTCGGTAATCTCGCCTGTCGGTAGCGCGGGCAGAATATCAGCGAGCGGAGACGATGCGAGGCCATCGGCCTGTGCGTAATCTGGCCCTGACGCAATCAACAGCGCGCCGCCTTTGCGCACATAGTCTGCGATGTTTGCGACATATTCATCGGGTAAAATAACTTCGCGCTGGTAGCGATCAAAAATCACTAAATCAAACTGATCCAACTTATCAACGAATAGTTCCTTGGTGGGAAAAGCAATCAGGGACAATTCATTTAACGGCGTGCCATCTTGCTTGTCCGGCGGGCGCAAAATAGTGAAATGGATAAGATCTACTGCCGTGTCGGCTTTGAGCAAGTTCCGCCACGTGCGTTCTCCTGCGTTGGGTTGGCCTGAAACCAGCAACACACGCAGACGCTCACGTATTCCGTTTACGGTAGCGATGTTGGTATTGTTAGCAGGAGTTAACTCGCCAGGGCGCACTTCGGCTTTAAGAGCGACAAAATTTTTGCCCGCATGAGTGATTGGCACTTCTACTTCACCGGCAGTCTCGGGCTTTACTGTAAGATGCATGGCGTCCTGGCCAGCTTGCTCAATTGTTACAGGAATATCGGAACCATTTCCGCCCTGATCTTCAACATGGAAGCCGATCTTGGCCGTCTTGCCCACAATGGTAAATTCTGGTGCATGATCAATCACCAATCGGCGATCACTGTCTTTTTTGCTGCCAGTGATGATGGCGTGAATTGGCCCCTGTTGTGCTGCCAGTTCATTCGGCTTCGGGGCATCGTGGACTTGCCCATCGGTGAGCATGATCGCGCCAGCGTAGCGACTTTGCGGAATGTCACTGACAGCGCGGGTGAGTGCTGCAAAAGCTCTTGTACCACCCGTACTGCCAACAGCGTCTGATGTTACGGTGGTGACGCGCAATTCGGTGTTGGGCAAGGTTGCGATGACTTTTTGCAGGGCGGCAACGGCATCATCAGTTTGCTGTTTGCGGTTGCCGATGGTTTGACTGGCGGTGCGGTCAATGACCAGCACGGCAATATCGGTAAGCTGTTCAACTTCGTCCTGATGAATGACGGGATTGGCAAGGGCTGCCAGCAGCAATGCGCCGACGGCCAAACGAAGAAGAGTGCCACGCTTGCGTCTGAAGAATGAATAAGCCACAAAGGCTGCGACAAGAGCCGCAAAACCCCACATAAAAGGCCACAGGATTAAGGGTGCAAAGGTTACGTTCATTGCGTGTTTAACCGCTTCAGAATATCAGGCACGTGAACTTGATCGGTTTTGTAGTTTCCAGTGAGCACATACATCACCACATTCACACCAACGCGCAAGGCTAGTTCACGTTGGAGCGGCCCATTTGGAACCATGGCGTACAGTGGTTGGCCATCAGCACTTATCGCCCAAGCGGCGGCGTAGTCATTTGAGCCAATAATCACGCCAGAGACATTGTCAAAACCAGATGATTGTGGATTATCTTGAGCCTCGACCCACATCGGCCCGCCTTCGTAACGCCCGGGAAAATCTTTCAACAGATAGAAGCTTTTCGCCAGGGCGTGGTCTTGCGGCACTGGCTCTAAAGGCGGCACGTCCAGCTTTGATGTAATGCGACGTAACGCTTCACCTGTTTCGCCTGCGCCAAGCGTTGATGTTGGGTCGCGCAAATCAAAGAAAACTGTTCCGCCATTTTTCATATAGATTGAAATACGTTCCAACGCTTTGGCATTGGGCGCTTCGGCATCCTGCGTTACTGGCCAATAGATTAACGGATAGAAAACCAGTTCATCATTTTCGATATCTAAGCCTTGCGGATCACCCAAGCTTGCCGCCGTGCGATCAGCGATTACTTCGCCCAGCCCTTTGAGGCCTTGCTCACTTTCTTGATCAATCTCAGCATTGCCGGTTT
>JAYVCU010000103.1:0-17145 GCA_043749835.1 Hyphomicrobiales bacterium | reverse complement strand
GTTTTGAACACATAATTTTCAAGAGACTTCGCATCTGTCCAAACCGAAAGATTGACCGCGTAATCATCACCCACACGAAAATCCGTAGCGTTATTGTTATCGCCCTTCAAACGCCACACAAAGCCTGCGGAACGCTCAGCAAGCGCATTAACACGGTCAAGATTATTCACAAAATCCGCCATCCGCGGATCGCTCAATGGATATTTGAATTTTGCGATGTTAAGCTCCGCCAGATTCATCACACTACTCCGCCGCCATGCTTAATTCAGGAGCGCGCACAGCGTCGTCTTTGGTAGAATTATACGTGTACTGATCAATGCGCGCCTCAATCATCGGGCGGAAATGCGTGATCAGTCCTTGAATCGGCCACGCCGCAGCATCGCCCAGTGCGCATATGGTGTGCCCCTCGATTTGCTTGGTCACATCCAGCAGCATGTCGATCTCGCGCTTTTCGGCGCGGCCTTCGACCATGCGCGTCATCACGCGCCACATCCAGCCCGTGCCTTCGCGGCACGGCGTGCACTGACCGCATGACTCGTGCATGTAAAATCGTGACAGCCGTGCAATGGCCTTGATAAGATCGGTTGACTTATCCATCACGATCACTGCTGCCGTGCCAAGGCCTGAGCGCAATTTGGAAAGTGAATCAAAATCCATCGGTGTGTCGATGATTAGATCGGCTGGCACCATGCGCACCGATGAGCCGCCGGGGATCACTGCCAACAAATTATCAGAGCCGCCGCGCACACCTCCGCAATGTTTGTCGATCAACTCGCGAAACGTGATGCCCAGTTCTTCTTCGACATTGCACGGCGTGTTCACGTGGCCGGAAATGCAGAAAAGTTTGGTTCCCACATTGTTAGGGCGGCCCATAGCGTTAAACCAGGTTGCACCACGCCGTAAAATTGTTCCGGCCACGGCGATGGATTCGACGTTGTTCACCGTGGTTGGGGCACCATAAAGACCCACATTGGCAGGGAACGGCGGTTTCATGCGCGGCAGTCCTTTTTTGCCTTCAAGGGATTCGAGCATCGCCGTTTCTTCGCCGCAGATATAAGCGCCTGCCCCATGCGTAACGTAAAGGTCGAAATCCCAACCGTGAATGTTGTTCTTGCCAATCAGGCGGGCTTCATAGGCTTGATCAATGGCGACCTGGAGATGTTCGCGTTCACGAATATATTCGCCGCGCACGTAAATATAGCCCACGTTGCAAGCCATGGCCATACCGGCGAGCAAGCAACCCTCCACCAACAAATGCGGATCATGGCGCATGATTTCGCGGTCTTTGCAGGTGCCGGGTTCGGATTCGTCGGCGTTTACCACCAAATAATGCGGGCGTTCACCCACCACTTTTGGCATAAAGCTCCACTTCAAGCCGGTGGGAAAGCCAGCGCCGCCACGGCCCCGAAGGCCCGAGGCTTTAACTTCATTGACGATCCAATCGCGGCCTTTGTCGATGAAGGATTTGGTGTCCACCCAACAGCCGCGTTGCTTGGCGCCTTCAAGGCCCCAATCATGCAGGCCAAAGAGGTTGGTGAAAATGCGGTCTTTATCAGCGAGCATAACAAAATCCTTCATGCTGAGGTGCGCCCTTCGAGGCATTGCTTGCAGCAATGCACTTCAGGGTGAGGGGACTAATGACACCCTCGTGCTGAGGTGTGAGCGCGGCGAGCCTCGAAGCATGCACGGCAAGTTCGGAATGTGGTTTTTCACCGCGCATGGCTTATTTCTTTCTTAAAAGGCGTTCGCCGTTCGGATTTTCAGGCCGCCAACCTTTGGCCAGTTTTTTTGCTTGCCTAACCCACTCATCACGCGCGATGCGGCCTTGAAAGCCTTTCAACAATTTGTCGACATGCAATATGTCAGCAGCCGTCCACGAAGCGATTTGTTCAAAGTGCCACAAGCCAATTTTGTTCAGTAGTTTTTCAAAAGCAGGGCCAATGCCCTTGATGAGTTTTAAATCATCAGCCTTGCCGCGCGGGCGTTTCAACAGTTCGGGGCCCTTCGCTTTTGCAGGCGTTAATTTAATCGTCGGCGTTTTCTCTGACGGTACGCCGCCGGCCTTAGCTACAGGAGTGGCCACTGGCGCTGTCGCACGCGCTGTCACTTGCGCGTCGGAGTTTGTTAAAACTGGCGGTGCAACAGGTTCTGCAGCAGGAACTGGTGCCATGGGTGGCTTAATTGTGAGGTCAGCGGGAAGTGGAGCGCCGGGTGTTGCCGGCTTTTTTAAATCAATCACGGGCGCAGTTGCAACTGCAGCCACAGATGGCGGTGGTGGCGCTTCAACGCGGGTATATATGCGCTGCTGGCTATAAAGTGATTTTTCAGTAAGCGATGTTGCCCCCGTCAAAGCCATAGAAAACTGTCGGCCATTCTGCGGGCCCGGCTTCACCGGGCGGCCCGCTTGGAAATCATCAATAATGGCGCTCAGACGTTCTGGCGTAAGGTCTTCATAGGTGTCTTTCACAATCTGTATCATCGGCGCATTAACACAAGAGCCAAGGCATTCAACCTCTTCCCAACTCATTGAGCCATCAGCGTTCAAGTGATGCGGCGCGGCGTGAATTTTGCTTTTGCAAACCGCGATCAGATCTTCAGCACCCCGAAGCATGCACGGCGTTGTGCCACAGACCTGAATATGCGCTTTTGAGCCCATGGGTGAGAGGTGAAACATGGTATAAAACGTGGCCACTTCGAGCACGCGAATGTAAGCCATATCCAGCATCTTGCCCACATATTCAATCGAGGCCCGCGAAATCCAACCATCTTGCTGTTGGGCAAACCACAAAAGCTGAATGACAGCAGAAGCCTGCTTGCCCTGCGGAAACTCAGCAATTGCGCGCCTGGCGCGGCTGAGGTTTTCAGCCGAGAAAGAAAAGCCAACGGGCTGGACAGGATCTAAACGACGGACGGTCACCGATCCACCTCACCAAAAATGTCTTTGAAAGAAATCGCAATTCCCGGCGGATCAAATTCGATTTTTCCAGAGCGGACAATTGTTGTAAGTATCTTATTATCCTCAATCCGCTTGTGGTGATAACACATGGCCTTGTTCGGCCAAACGATCAAATAGTGCATGAGTGATGACACCGAAAAATACTCAGCCAGTTTTTCGACTTCATCTCTGGTTACAGACGATGGCGAGACGATTTCGACAACGATCAACGGCTTGTCAAGCAGCATACTTGAGTCAGAAAGTTCTTTGCCGCATTGAACGGATACATCAGGTTCGCGCGCTGTGTTTACCGATATCTTGATGGCCATACCGTCTTGAAAAACTTCACAGTCAGTGTGCTTTTTATCGATCGCCACCGAAAGTGCGCGGAACACACGGCCTTTGAGCCGCACATGTCGCACTGTTTCTGCCGACATTTTAAATACGGTTCCTTCAACTAATTCATAGCGACCTGGAGCACTGCGGTAGGCTTCCAGATAGCGCTCAACGGTGAGATTAGATTTCGGTCGGGCGGCCATTATCTATCGACCTCACCAAATACAATATCAAGGGAGCCGAGCACCGCACTTACATCCGCCAGCTGATGCCCACGGCACATGAAATCTATCGCTTGCAAGTGGGCAAAGCCCGGTGCGCGGATGCGGCAGCGATAGGGTTTATTGGAACCATCGCTCACCAGATAAACGCCAAATTCGCCCTTGGGGGCTTCTACGGCAACGTAAACTTCGCCAGCCGGAACTTTGTAGCCTTCGGTGTAAAGTTTGAAATGATGGATCAGGCTTTCCATGGAGCGTTTCATGTCTGGGCGTGATGGGGGCACGATTTTGCCATCGTCCAATGAAATCGGCCCAGCGCCTGCACTGCTTGACAGCAGGTTCACGCATTGCTTCATAATCTTCACGCTCTCGCGCATTTCCTGCACGCGGATCAGATAGCGATCATAGTTGTCGCCGTTCTTGCCGATGGGAATATCAAAATCCATTTCGGAATAGCATTCATAAGGCTGGCTTTTGCGCAAATCCCATGCAGCACCGGAGCCTCGCACCATCACGCCAGAAAAACCCCATTTGAAACAATCTTCCAAAGACACAACGCCGATATCGACATTGCGCTGTTTGAAGATGCGGTTTTCGGTCAGCAGCGTTTCAATATCATCCAGCACCTTGGGGTGCGTGTCACAGAAGTGACCAATATCGTCGATAAGTTTTTGCGGCAGGTCTTGATGCACGCCACCCGGGCGAAAGTATGCGGCGTGCATACGGGACCCCGAAGCGCGCTCATAAAACACCATTAATTTTTCGCGCTCTTCAAAGCCCCAGAGCGGCGGCGTTAAGGCGCCCACGTCCAGCGCCTGCGTGGTGACATTCAGAAGATGTGATAACAAACGACTAATTTCAGAATAAAGAACACGGATGAGCTGCCCGCGCTTGGGCACTGAAACCCCCAGCAATTTTTCCACAGCCAGGGAATAGCCGTGCTCTTGGTTCATCGGTGCCACATAATCCAGGCGGTCGAAATAGGGCAAAGCTTGCAGATAGGTTTTCTGCTCAATCAGTTTTTCAGTGCCGCGGTGCAAAAGGCCAATATGCGGATCAACACGGGTAATAATTTCGCCATCCAACTCCAGCACCATGCGCAGCACGCCGTGTGCGGCGGGATGTTGCGGGCCAAAGTTTAAAGTGAAATTGCGAAGGGTTTGTTCAGGCATGGAGACCTCTGAAAGAGGCGAATAGCGAATAGCGAATGGCGAATAGCGAATGGCGAGTGGCGAGTGGGATCACTGTCGAACATGCAATGATCTTATCATTCCACGCACCATTCTTCCAACTGACTCGCAGTCTGCAATAAGCTTTTTGACTTGGTCGGCCGTGATTAATTGCACGCGATTTGAAAGTATCAAATGCGTTTCCAATTCCTTCAAAGACCCTTGCGCAATCCGGCAGAAATGAATGAACGAGGCAGTGGTTTCGCGACCATGTCCCTCTGCAATATTTGCCGCTATTGAGTTGCCGGATCGCCTGATTTGCGACGTTAAGCCGAATAATTCTGATTTTGGATATAATTTGGTAACCTGAAAACAGGCCACCGCCAAGTCCATGGCAACCTGCCAAACTTCCAGATCGCGATAAGACGTGATTGGGCCTTGCGCCATAACCTACCCCCATTCGCCATTCGCCATTCGCCATTCGCTTAACTTTTCGCCTTCTCATCGCCAGGCAGCACATACTGCGCGCCTTCCCACGGCGAGAGATAATCAAACTGCCTCATCTCCTGCACCAATTTCACTGGCTCATAAACCACGCGTTTCTTTTCGTCGTCGTAGCGCACTTCAACATAACCGGTTACGGGGAAATCTTTGCGCAGCGGGTGGCCGCTGAAACCATAGTCAGTAAGAATGCGGCGCAGGTCGGGGTGGCCAGAGAAGACCACGCCGTAAAGATCATAGACTTCGCGCTCAAACCAATCGGCGGCAGGAAATACGCCAACAGCAGACGGTACTTCGCTTGCTTCATCCACTTGCACTTTGATGCGTACGCGTGAATTTTTGTAAGGGCTGAGTAGATGATAAACCACATCAAAGCGCTTCTCACGCTCCAGGTAATCCGCACCGCACAAGTCGATGAAAGACACAAAGCGCAAATCCGCATCGGACTGCAAAGTCTTCAACACAGATAAAATCTGCGCAGGTTCTGCATGCAAAGTCACTTCATCAAAAGCAGTTTCACCACCCGTGATCGCAGCGCCCAACTTGCCCTGAAGTGTTGCCAAATCAATCATCATCAACGCTCAATTGTTCCGGTGCGGCGGATTTTCTTTTGCAGCATCAGGATGCCATAGAGCAAAGCCTCTGCCGTGGGAGGGCAACCCGGAACATAAATATCCACGGGCACAATGCGGTCACAGCCACGCACCACGGAATATGAATAATGATAATAGCCGCCGCCATTGGCGCAAGAGCCCATAGAGATCACATAGCGTGGCTCTGGCATCTGGTCATAGACCTTGCGCAAGGCCGGTGCCATTTTGTTGGTGAGCGTGCCAGCAACGATCATCACATCGGACTGGCGGGGTGAGGCGCGGGGCGCAAAACCGAATCGCTCCACGTCATAACGCGGCATCGACGTGTGCATCATTTCAACGGCACAACAGGCCAGGCCAAATGTCATCCACATCAGCGAACCCGTGCGCGCCCATGTGATCAAATCTTCGGTAGAGGTAACCAGAAAGCCTTTATCAGCCAGCTCGTTGCTGACGTCTGAAAAGAAGGCACGTTGGTCGGGTGTGGCTTGTTCAATCAATCCCATTCGAGAGCCCCTTTGCGCCATTCGTAAATAAAGCCAACGGTTAAAACGCCAAGGAACATAATCATCGACCAAAAGCCAAACAGCCCTATTTTGCCCAGCGAAATCGCCCAGGGAAACAGGAAGGCCACTTCCAGATCGAAGATGATAAAGAGGATAGAGACCAAATAGAAACGCACATCAAATTTCATGCGCGCATCGTCAAAGGCATCAAAGCCGCATTCGTAGGCTGAGAGTTTCTCCGGGTCTGGCGCTTTAAAGGCAATAAGCAAAGGTGCGACCATAAGTGAAAGCGCAATTAAGCCCGCGATCCCCATAAAAATCGCGATTGGCAAATACGAATAAAGCAGGTCATTCATGCTTGTTTCAGCGCCTCATGTTACGTGGCGCGGGAAATAGCGCAGCTTGGCAATAAGGGCAAGCCCATCGGCGATACGGCGGCCTGCCTCTTTGTCACAGCAAAGCTGTGTTGTCATGAGGCAATTGAAGCAGACTTTACCAGGAAGTCAATTTAGGAAAGGCACCCAAGGCGCCCTTACCGACGAAATAGTTGTTTAGTAGCTTCAACTCGAGCGCGCAAAGTGCTCACGCTACCGCCATAAAAAGGGCGGCAAAACGCCGCCCTTATGTAGATTATTCATATTTATCATTTGATGCCAGCGCTGATACCAAGGCCGGCACCAGCTCCTAATCCAGCACCAATCGATGCGCCGGAACCGCCACTTGATAAAGCACCAACGCTTGAGTTCACGGTTTGCGTTATACTGTTGCCATTTCCTGCACTGTTTGAAGCAGCAGACCCTGCACCAATTGAACTTGCCGAACCCAAGGCGCTGCCAGCACCAAAGCCCGACGTGCTTTGCGGCGCAGTTGTTGCCGCCACACTAACACCACCGTGTACAGTTTGGGAACTTTCAACCGTCGCTGACTTATGGCCAGGAACGGTGACAGTACCACTAAACCCAACGGTTCCTGAAAGCGCAATATGGCTGCCATGAGTGGAGTTAGACGCAACAATAGTTGTACCGCTGCTTACCACAATGCTGCTGCTACCGCCAGGAGCAACGGCAACCAAGGCTAAACCACCGGAACCTCCAGCAGATGAACCACACGGACTGGATTTCGATGTTGAGATTCCATTGTTGGTTGTGGTTGTCAATGATGAACAAGATTGTAACGAGCTGACTTTACCATTGACGTCGAGCGCTTGGCTTTGACTGTTAACGCTTTCTGCAGTTGCAGTGGATGTTTCGGCATGTGCCGTTGTTGATACGGTTGTGCCTGTTAGTGCCAAAGCCAAAGCTAAAATATATGGCTTTGGCCCTGATCTGCGGGTTAAGAGGTCTTGTTGCGGTTTCAGAAGGCGCAAGACCGCGGGAAGATTAGAAATTTCCATGCTATTGCTCCTTAATTAAATTGATTGAATGGGTGATCGATCTGCGCCATTTCAGGCACAGGGCAAAGACTCTGGGGGAGTTCCCCAGAGTCAGATAAGCTTTGTTCATCGGTGTCTTAATTGGTGCCGGCAGCGCCGCCGCCGATGCCGCTCGCAGTTGAGCTACCGCTGGCGTTACCTGATGCAACGGATGCCGTAGAGCCACCACCTGAGCCACCAGCAACAGACGTACCGCCGCTTGGTCCGTTAGCAGCACCGGCAACACCAGAGCTTACGCCATGACCGACTGATGCAGCAGAGCCACCTGCCTCAGTATCTGTGTGAGACTGAGACTGAGCAGTACCGCCGGCAATAGCTCCTGAGGTGCGACCGTTAGCGATACCAAGACCAAAACCAAGCGAACCACCTGTCGCCCTCGCATGGCCGTCGTCACCATTAGCTGAACCGGTTTGAGCGTCGTTGTTGGACGTCGCAACCGCTGCCGACGCGTTACCACCAACCGTGGTTGCTGCGGCAGCACCGGTGCCAAGGTTGTAAGAACTGGCGATTGCAATTCCTCCACCAGCAGTCACAGTGGTAAATCCACCACCGGCGCCAACACCAATTGCAAGCGTGGCTGCGTTGGACAGGCTCGAAGATGTAAGAAGCAAAAACGAAGCAATTATCAATGATTTATTCATAATAGACTCCTTATTTGGGTTAAGCAGTAGACCATTCTACTGCCCGATTTAGTTGAACTCATGTTCCAACAGGGAACACTTCTTCCACCCGTGCTTTTCAACACGGGATCTCAACCCCCACTTCATTCATCTTTCTGATTGGCACCAAAGAATTAGTGCAGTAGTTACTATCTGACGATCATCCGACGCGTAAAACTGTACGTGTCTCGAACGTTCGCCGCTTTTAAACTATATTGAACTGTTGTTGAACCATGGAAGTTGCTCGGTGCAACATAAACCACCGTAAAGCCATTAACCCTATGGCCGGCACATCGCCCAGAGCCTACGCTAAATCTGCCACCGACTTTGACAAGATTGCCGGCGCTAGCGCGCCCTGAAAAAGCTATTGGAACAGTTTTGCAAAGTCTGTCCCAAGCAAACGCCTGTTGTAAACCGGTTTTGGCTCCAGAATGGATTGTAATTGTACCGTTTGTCGCGGAAATGACGCGAGCATTGGCGTCACTACCAACAAATGCACAGCAAATTCCTAACCCAGCTGTGACGATGCGAACGAACCTCATAGTAAACTACTATTTCTGTCCGACTCACATTTATCTTAAATCTTAACTATTTGTCAACTCTTTTTTGCCTTATTTCGCGAATCATTACTTTACCAACCATTTCACTATCGTGGGCTGATGCATAATCGCTCTGCCTGGATTTATGTGTCGGCATTTTGTTACAACTTTCAATACCGGCTTACTGTATCTTGATCCTACGTGTGCGCTTGCACACAACATATTCCCGTTTAACCAAACCGTGGTGGTTGCCGTTCCGTTAGACATCGTGGCTTGCCGAACCATTATTCTGCCCCAATTTGTCGTATTTCGACCGCCGCTACCGCTGGTTTGCGAGACTATTGAGTTACTCCAATTTTGTACGGTCACAGCGCCGCCATTGCTGACTTGCGAAACTTTTGCACTACTCCAGTTTTGTATGTTTCCACTGACCTTTATGGCGTTCCCCCCGCTGCTGCTGCTAGCTTGCGCAACAATATTCGAAGATGCCGCAGACATGACTTCAGACCAGCCAGCGCCAGCTTCAGCTTGTAACACGGCACGCAATAGCGCATCCACGCCGCCCGCGGAAACAATTCCCGTTGATGTCACCAAACGTATGCCTGCTGAAACCGCATTATTGCTCGTCGTCGCATTGCTACAAGAGCCGCTTGCGTTGCAAGTGATGGATTGCGTGCTGTCTCCACTATGTAACAGTTTGGTGATCCCGTCTGGTACAAATGTCTGCAATTGGTTGATTTTCCCAATCGCGGCATAAGCAAACGAACCATCACTTGCTTTTGCGGCTGCTGTCAGCTGTCCAGGCCCGCTACTCGCCTGTGATTGTGCGCTAACGCTAGTAGCAGCCGGTCCAGTTGTGCCAGTTGCCGAAGCCTGAGCAATTGCGTCCTTTTGTGCGCCTGCGGACGTCACTGCAGAATTAGCATCAGCAGAAAGGGAGAGCGACGTTGTCACGCCTGCTGCGCTGGCCGATGCCTTTGCGTCTGACTGTGAGCTTGCGGCAGCAGAACCTCCGCCTGCCGTGGCTCCGGTTGCACTTGATGTTACGCCAAACCCAGCGTCGGCATTCACTTTGGTTGGAGTCAAACCATTGGTGGTCGCAACGCTGGACGAAACAGCTACGTTTGCGCTCGCTGAACTTGCGGCGTTGTCTGAATAAGCAGGAGTGGCAAACACCGCTGCTGAGGCGAGTACTGCGAAACCAAAATGACGCCGCGCAACCAAAACACTTTTCAGCATTTCCTAAGATTCCTCAAATTGTTAGACAGCGAATACCCAGCGCTTTGAGCCGGATGTTCAGAACCACATTACTTGAGCCTATTGCAGTTTTGCGCCGCAATGAAACACCACGTTAAGTTTTGGTTAACATCTTAGAGTATGGCTATCGTTCAAGAGCCCCCTGCAGAAGTGAGGGCGCAATTAACTCCGCCACCCCCATAAAAAACGATTAGCAAATAACAATAAAGCAGGTCATTCATGCTTGTTTCAGCGCCTTACGTAACGTTGCGCAGCAATTAGCGCAGCGCAGCGTTTGAAGCAGGCATACGCTCAATTCAAACTATCGCAGCATAGGGCAAATAACGGGGAGTGTTTGGCAAATGGCGCGAAAGACGGGGCTCGAACCCGCGACCTTCGCCGTGACAGGGCGACGCTCTAACCAACTGAGCTACTTCCGCATTCCAATGGGCGGGGCTTAGAAGAAGCCCCCTGCCCTGTCAAGCGCCGCCTCCAACGGATTGCGTAGGTGTCGGCCGTTCGGCTTATCGCAAATTGCGCTGGTCAGTTAGCGATGCCAGTTATTCGACAGGTGATCCATCTTTGTGAGTATATAAACCGCTGCGACCGGATGTTTGTACTTTCATGTCGATGTCGGAATACCACGCCAACTCATCAGAACTGCGTGTGCCCACTTCCAGATACTGCGCAGGTTTGTCAGTTAAGTTCTTCAAACAATGACCATTGCCGTTGTTGGCTTTGAAGCCCGCGCACATGCCGGGCGTCAACACATGATCTCCCGCATCGTCGCTCAACACCAATTCGCCAGACAAAACATAAATAAATTCATCTTCCTTCTCATGCCAGTGGCGCTGGCTAGACCATGCGCCCGGCTCCAATACCGCAAGGTTCACCCCGAACTGATCAAGCCCGAAGGCATCACCCAAAAGGTATTTGGTGCGCGCCGTGCAAGGCTCATCATAGGGCTTGGGGTAGCGTGAACCGGTGCGCACCGCGGCATCGGTGGCCTTAATGACGCTGGGTGGGTTGGTCATGCTTGGCCTCAATCTGGTTTACCGCATCCACAACAGCATCGAAGGTCAGCAATGTCGAGGCGTGGCGCGCCTTATAGTCGCGCACCGGAAGCAAGGCCTCAAGCTCGGCCCATTTGCCGGATGGGGGTGCGCCCTCCTGCTTCAACATTTTATACATCTGCTCGCGCACATCACGAAGTTCAGCGCCCGATGAACCCAGCACATGGCGCCCCATAATGGATGATGAAGCCTGGCCCAGCGCACAGGCTTTGATGTCCTGGCCAAAATCCGAAACCACGCCGTCTTTCATGACCACATCCACGGTCACCTTAGAACCACAGAGTTTCGAATGCGCCACAGCCGTGGCCTGCGGCTGCGACAGGCGTTCCAAATGCGGAATGTCGGCAGCATATTCCAGAATTTTGCGATTATAGATTTCGTCGATCATGGCATTGGGCTTCGGTTGCTTTGCTGATATGGGATCGAATTAGCATAGAACCAAATCCCAAGCATCACAAACAAGGCATCACAAATGAGCACGTCAGCCCTCGATGAAAGTCTTAACTTCACCCCGCGCTTTGACGCTGCGGGCCTGATATCGGCGATTGTGCAGGACGCTGCTGATGGCACGGTGCTGATGTTTGCCCACATGAATGCGGAGGCTTTGCAGAAAACGCGGGCCACAGGTTTGGCGCATTTTTTCAGCCGCTCACGCGGGCAGCTATGGCTAAAGGGCGAAACCTCCGGCGAAACGTTTCTTGTTAATGAACTGCTGGTCGATTGCGATATGGACTGCATACTCCTGAAAGTCACCGCGCAAGGCCCAAAAGCCGCCGCCTGTCACACGGGACGACGCAGTTGCTTTTACCGACGGGTGAAGAGGGAAGGGCTGGAGATGGTGTAATGCCTTACTTGCATTCAGGCCGCAAAGCCTTATCTCCAAAGCACCAAGCGAGAGTAATCCGATGAACATCAAAACCATCATCCATGACGCCGAAGAAGGCGGCTACTGGGCCGAGGTTCCGGCCATTCCCGGCTGTGTAAGCCAAGGTGAAACCATGGAGGAATTACTGGCCAATCTGCGTAAGGCGATTGAAGGCTGCTTGGCCATCGACATGGTGCCGCCACAACCAGGCGGGCACGAGAGGCTTTTGGATCTGGCTCTATGAAGCCTAGGTCCGATTTGTAAAGCCCATATCTAATAGGACTGGACACTTCGGTGAAGGTCTAAAATTTCGGCGACAGTGCATTTAATTACCAATGCTACATTGTCGAGCCCCCCAACAACCAATACAATTAAATGCACTGTCACCGTAATACCGGCGGGTTTGCGCAGCGCAGGAGCCTTGTCCTCGAGCGCGTCGTGCGCCATGGCCACACCAAACGTCGCAGAAATCCAATAATGCTGATCAACGCTTTCGCTGCTTGTACTTGCGTTTGCTATACCATTGACGCTATTAGCGATTTTAATGATAAAGTTGAATCTTTCCAAGGTGGTCGTTTAAAATGGGAAATCTATTTGGACTTAATCAGTTTTTCCTGACAATTTTAATTTTCATGCCGTTCGAACGACTTTTTGCGGCAAGGCCGCAGAAGATTTTCAGACCCGGCCTAATTACCGATTTGATGTTTCTATTTCTCAACGCGATGTTAGTGAGCGGCGGCCTAATCATCATCATTACGGTGGCCATTTTTGTACATCAATCAATCCTTCCTTCGGCAGTGAAGCAGGCGATCGACGATCTTCCGTATTTGGTTCAAGCAGCCCTTGTACTCGTGATTGGAGACTTCGGAGTTTATTGGACTCATAGAACGATGCATGTCGTGCCAGCTATGTGGCATATCCACACTGTTCATCACGCTGTCGAAGAACTGGATTGGCTCGCTGCCGCTCACCATCACCCGATTGATTTGATATTTATGAAAGCCGGCTCATTGTTTCCGCTCTTTGCTCTCGGCTTCTCCACAGAAGCGATGGAGACTTACTTTTTGATTAACTACTGGCAAGCCTTTCTGGTTCACGCCAATGTGCGCCTGCACTATGGCCCTCTGCGTTACGTACTGGTGTCGCCGGAATTTCATCACTGGCACCACAGCAGTTTGATAGAAGCCAGAGACAAGAACTTCGCCTCGATATTTTCGTTCTACGACCTGCTCTTCCGAACTGTCTTTGTGGCGAAGGGGCAGAAGCCGAAGACATTTGGCGTCGACAGTCCGATGCCAACTAACTATTTGGCTCTTTTGGGCTATCCGTTAGTCAAATGGGCATCAACACATAAACGCGAGGATGTGGCAGGTGCCTGCCCACGAGTTGACCCATAATCTTGCCTCAAAGTAATTGCGGATTACAGGATTACGGTGATAGTGCTGGACTGTCACCGAAATCGAAATCACCGAATTACTCACTTTCCGGGGTTATCAAGTGCAAACCTTCACCCCTACACCCCACCCGCAATATAAGCCTTCATATCCTCGGCATCGCGCTCGATCTGTTCGATTCTGAACTTCACCACATCGCCAATCGAAATCATGCCTGAAAGTTTGCCTGCGGTGACAACGGGCAGATGTCGGATGCGGTGCCGGGTCATCAGGGCCATCAATTCGGTTTCGCTATCGTCATCGCTGCAACTGCGCACGTCGCCGCTCATCACAGCTGATACGGGCTTGGTCAAGGCCGCAGCACCGTCAATGCTTACAGCCCGCACAATATCACGTTCGCTTACTATGCCTTCAATTTTGCCGTCGCCGCTGGAAACGATCACCGCGCCGATGCGTTCAGTGCGGAGCACTTCGGCCACGTGCTGTACCGTGTCAGAGGGCTTAGCGGTGATCACGTCACGGCCCTTGTGCTTTAAAATGTGAGAGACAGACATGGCTTCCTCCTCAATCAGGCAAGATTCTACCTAACACATTCAATGCAGCGTGTGAATGATTTCCGAACGGTTGGCACGGTCTAAGGCATAGAAAGCCAACAGGCCAACAATGAAACCGCCCACATGCGCCTCCCAGGCCACTACCTGGCTCGGAATCATCGCATCTGAGGTGAGAAATTGCGACGTCGCCGTCAGCGCGGTGAGCCCCATCCACATTAAGCTGAACGTCAGTGCGCGCCTGTCACGCAGAATTTCCATCGGGCGCAAAGGCCGCAAACGGCCATGCGGTGCGGGCTGACGCTGGCCATACATCAACGGAATAGCTGCTGCCAGAAGACCTGAAACCCCGCCCGAAATGCCCACCAGCTGCAGGGGCTCACCCCAGTGTAAAATTAAAGTAGCCGCAGCTCCGGCGATGATGCTCAGGGCCAGTAACAGCAGATACCGCACATTTCCCAACCTGGCCTGCACGGGCTTTGAAAATACTGCAAGCCAGAGGCAATTACCCAAAACATGTGCCCAGTCCGCATGCAGAAATCCATAGGTTAAAAAGCTCCACAGCGCGGCGCCGGGTGGTTGTGGAAAATATGCAGAGCTCAACCGTGCCGGGATAAAGGCAAACGTGTAAACGGCGAAAGCCTGGTTATGCGCCCCGCTCCGTTCATAGACAAAGTGGATCCCGATAAGCGTTGCAATCAGAATCCACACCACAGGTGGCAGGTTAACGGCGGGCACGCGTTGTTGCGACAGTGCCAGTTCAGTTCGGTTTTTCTCGTTCACATCAACTCCGCAGAAGGTTAACGCGCAAGCCATCTGGCACGCTGCCTGCAACACTTGGGCATAAGTTCAATTTTGGGACAGGCCGCAAGGCTTAACCCTTTGCCCTAGGATAAGCCATGCAGGCCAATGACCGCAATGACATCGATAAATCTTCTGCCCATCTTATTCATAACGGCAGCCGCCAGCTTTTTCGTTATTGGGAAGCCTTGCGCGCTGAACGTCCCTGCCCTGTCAGAACAGATGTGGAAATGGCCAAACTTGCGCCGGTTTTGCCCCATATCACGATTATGCAAAAATCAGAACTGGCCACCTGGGAATTTCGCCTCGCTGGCACCAAAGTGTGCGAACTCCTGCAAAAACAGGTGACTGGCCAGGATGCACTTCAAGGTTTTGATACATTCGAACGCGATGTGATTGGTAAAGCCTTTAACCTTGCGGCAGACCGCCTTCAACCGGCTCTGGTGCGAATGCGCCTGATGTACAGCGGTGCTCATGTCCTGGCTGCTGAAATGCTGGTTCTGCCAGTTTGGGATAGTGCGTCCCACAAAGTCCAGCTGCTGGGTGGCCTGTTTTCGTTTAAGGGCGAGAATGATCATCCCACGGGCCTGTTGCAGCGGCGCGAACTGGTTTCAGCGCGGGTGATTTGGACTGAGCATGAACATGGCGATAACCTGTTGGAGCAAGTGGGCCGCAGTGCGCCCTTAACCTTGCGTGTCATTCAAGGCGGGCTATCGCGTTAGGCTGACCGCACTGAGTTAACCCCATATTTACCATGGCGAGGGTTAAACTACAGCAATTCTGAACTCGCTGTTGTGCAGCTTTGCACAAAGCTTGCAGGGGTATTTCGTGAGCGATAGTTCAACACCAAAACTCGAAATAACTGAGCATTCCGCCGTGACCGGATTTATATCGGGTCGTTTCATGTTGCCTGATCTCAGCGAATATGCCTGCCAGGTTACCAATCTATCTGTTGAAGGTGCCACCTTCATCACACCAAGTGTTCCGCCGCAGGGGCAGCTGATCGTGGTTTACCTTGAAGAAATTGGCCGCGTGGAAGCCATCACCGGGGCGCCTAAGCCAGGTGGTTTTTCGGTTACATTTAATCTCAAAGGAAATCGCCTGGAGCGCTTTAAAGAGCGCGTTGAATGGTTGCACCAGCGCGGCGAAGGTGACACGGCTGATAGCCGTCGCCATGCCCGGTATGTGCCCAGTCACCGTGTCTCACAGGTCACCTTACCTGATGGGCGGGTTTATAATTGCGAAGTATTGGATATTTCCGTTTCAGGTGCCGGCATCAAAACCGACGTGGTGCCCAGTGTCGGCACTTATGTGATGTTAGGCAGAATGCGCGGCCGCGTTGTGCGTTATCTTGAGCATGGTGTGGCAATCGAGTTTGTTAAACAGCTCGATAATGCCCAATCGGCCAGCGCTAAAACGCCGACTCACACCTAACGTTACAAATCCTGCACATCAACAACGCCTTGAATGGCCTTGATAGCGCCTTTCACTTTTGGGTTTATCTGGAATTTTGTGCCAAGGCCAATATCCACTTCGCGCCCATGTTCGAGCAGCAGGGTAATGCGCGCTGGTGCCTTGCCGCCGTGTTGTAAACGCTTGGCGATAGAGTCAATCGCGCTGGCATCACGCACAAAAATTTGTACACCTTGCACCACCGCAGCCACAGCCGTATCCAGAAGCTCAAGACTTTGCAGGCGAAGCTTTATCTCCTCGCCTTCAACTTCCGCTTCCACGCGGATGACCACAGCTTTGCCCGGCTCTAACAGCTCTCGCACCTGTGCCAGCGTGTCAGAAAATACCACGGCTTCAAACTGCCCTGTAGGATCAGAAAAACCAACGAAAGCAAATTTGTTGCCCTGCTTGGACCGACGCTCTTGTTTGTGGGTTATCGTGCCAGCCAATTTAGCGCCTGTCACGCCTTTGGTAATGGCTTTTTCACGGAAGCTTGCCCACGTGTCGATGCCAAGGCTTTTTAGCGGCTTGGCAAACTCATCCAGCGGGTGGCCCGACAGATAAAAGCCCACCGCCTCAAACTCATGGCCCAGGCGCTCCATTGACAACCACGCATCGCGGCGCGGCAACACGATGTCATCACCTGCTGATGCAAGACTGCCGAACATATCATTCTGGCCCGCTGCAGATTCACTGGCAGTGCGGTTAGCGATGCCGATGATGCTGTCAATGCCCTCCACCACCTGGGCGCGGTTGGGGTTTAAACAATCAAATGCCCCTGCCTTGCCAAGGCTTTCCAGCGCACGGCGATTGAGCGCTTTGGCATCCACACGTTTGGAAAAATCGGAAAGGGATTTGAACGGTCCGCCTTCATGTCGAGCC
>JAYVCU010000102.1:0-10869 GCA_043749835.1 Hyphomicrobiales bacterium | reverse complement strand
CCCAGGCATTCCAAACGACCGAACGAGGAGCCTTAATGATGCGCGCCGTCGTTAGGTCAAGGTCTGAGTTCGAAACCTGATTCATTTGGTTTTTTCCTTCTCTTGAATATTGATGACGAACTGTTCCAGTCGGTCGGCGCGACCTTCCCAAAGAGCCCGTTGTTCAGAAAACCAAGCTTCAGCAGCGTCGAACTGTTTTCTGTCGATCGCGCAGGTGCGCACGCGGCCATTCTTACGGGTGCGCACCAGTCCGCTGCTTTCAAGGAAACGGATGTGCTTCATGAAGGAAGGCAGGGCCATGTCGAACGGCCTTGCCAGTTCGCTGATGCTGGCAGGGCCTTTGCCCAGTCGACCCAACACCGCTCGGCGAGTGGGATCGGCAAGGGCCTGAAAAATGCCACTCAGCTGTTGTGAATACTGTTCCATGAGGCTAAGTATCAACGCAAGACACTTAGCTCAAGAGCTAACTAAAAATACTTCCAACGTCGCGGGTGAGTCTGGCATCCGGCCAGCGGCATTGTTGGACGCCCACTGTCACGGTTCGAGACGTGTGTTGCTGGGGCAGCTGCCGACACTCGATCGACGAGGAATGCGCGAACGCTACGGAATTTGTGGTCCCTTACCGCGGCGTCTACGCGCGGCACTTGGGACGGGACCAAGCCATCGCTGAGGCGAACCAGGTGCTGTTCTTCAATGCTGCCAAAGGCTATCGGGTGAGCCATCCGGTTCCGGAAGGCGATGCCTGTCTATCGTTGACTATCAGCGAGCCGCTGCTGCGAGATCTGCCGTTTCGAGCTTCGTTATCAGAGAAGGTGGTGCGGGTGGCCGGGGTCGAACCGGCACTCCTCTCGGAACTGGATTTTGAATCCAGCGCGTCTACCAATTCCACCACACCCGCACATTTGCCGCCGATTCTAGCCGTCGCTCCCTGCACCTATACTGCACCTAGCGCGGTTTCTGAACTCTGGCGGCGAAAACTCCTATCTCTCTAACCTACTGCAATTACTACTCTTTCGGCTCGTCGCATTTCTTGTGGATATGGTAGACAAACCTCTTTTTGAGCCAGGGCGACCGCTCGATTCGTTAACGAGGGCTTGGGGCCTCCGGCTAGGCGTATTGCCTCTGCGCAGTCGCGGTCGCGCTTGCGGATAATAGAGGCTTCTGGCGTAGCGATAGGTCACGGAATTGCGTATTCGCAGTTCGCGCCTTCGCCAACCGACTCTGAACAAAGCAGAGAACGCAATCGCTCATACCGTTTCGCGGCAGGCAACTTGTTATAAAATACGATCAATCTTACCGAGACATCTTCCGATTCCTATCCGACTATATCCGTCGTTACTACGCCGCTCCTCCTGCTCTTCCATTTCTCGGAAATAGACTTCACTCATAACCGTGCAACTGCGTGATCAATGGTTCGGGAGCGTTCCTGAACCTGCTCACAGGCAACGGTTTGGATGCCACCAGCAGCGCTGCCGCCGGCTGGCATATGGAGGCCTTGATGGATGACAGGAAATATCTGACGGCTGAGGAAGTCTCAGACCGCTATCGCGGTAGCATCTCGGTCGGGACACTGCGAAACTGGCGCGCGATGAGGATCGGGCCAGCCTACATCAAGATCGGCAAGGCAGTGCTGTATCCAATCGAAGAGCTGGGGGCGTGGGATCAAAAGAATATGGTGACGTGCCGTGCGTCAAACCGACTCACGATGGACCCCAGTGAGTGAGCGTGACAATCACGCAGGAGCACACAATACCGCTCCCAAACACCGCGCCCTCACCGCAAACAGATGGGTAAATATGTATTGTTTTTCAGATGGATAGCGCGAACTGAAAGGCTCCTGCACAATCATCCGTCGGGTGATCCCACACCATCTTATGCTGATATCGACATGACAAAAAAAATCATCGCAGCGGGTGATAAGTTGGGCATATTGGTGCAAGATCACATCATCATCGCCAGGAAAGGCCATGTGAGCCTGCGTAACTTGCAAGTGATCTAAAAAGCGAAACATAAATGCAAATTCATATTCGGCCCTTGGCGGCAGATCAAAAACAACACTGGAATCCTTTGTGGCACGGCTATCAGGCTTTTTACAAAACCTATATTCCTGAAGCTGTCAGCGATGTGACGTGGGCGCGGTTGCTTGACGAAGCCGAACCCATGGGTGGAGCGCTGGCTTGGGCTAATGGCAAAGCCGTTGGCCTTGTGCATTACATTATGCTCCGCTCGTGTTGGACGGTGGGTGATTATTGCTATTTGCAAAACCTGTTCGTAGCAGATGAAGCGCGAAGCAAGGGCATAGGAAGCACGTTGATTGAATATGTTTATCGCTACGCTAAAACCAAAGGCTGTTCACGCGTACATTGGTTGACCCATGAATCCAATACACACGCCATGAAGCTGTACGACAACATTGCGTCGCGATCAGGTTTTATCCAATATCGACATGTTCTTGAGTTTTGATTTAATTTCGGCCAGCGCTTCCGGTGTGTCTGCATCTAACATTATACCATCATGGTCCACGGCAATCTCAACGATGCAATCGCGCTGCATTTCTAAAAGACTGCGCGCTCCTCGGTCACCATCCAACGCCATCAAGGCCGTGAAATGTTCCTGGCCCCATAGAACCGGGTTGCCCAATTTGTGACCATGCGCGGGCGCAATCAAGGTGCGGCCTTCTTCAATATCAAAAGCTGCCATCATGCGTTTCATATCATCAGCGCGAATGAGAGGCATATCGCCAAGGCAAACAAATGCCGCATCAAAATTTTGCACGGCAGTGATGCCCGCTTTGATGGAACTGGCTAATCCTTCGGCATAGTCTGGGTTGTGCACTATTTTCACTTCGGTAACCGGTAGAACCCGCTCAATTTGTGCACTCTGATGACCCGTGACCACCACAATCTCATCAACACCCGAAGCCTTAATTTGCGCCACAGTTTGCACCAGCAGTGGCTTGCCATTAAGTTCAGTCAACAGCTTGTTAGAACCCATGCGCGTGGACTTGCCCGCTGCCAAAACAATGGCGGCAAAACGTGGGCGTGTTGGGGCATTTAAGGCCCCCTCACGCGGTTGTGGGCGTAAGGTAATTTCAGCCAATAACCCACCAGCGCCCATCCCCGTCACATCTTCAGGTGTCACTTTCAATCCCGCACATAGGCGGTTCAAAACCAGGTCAAAACCATTGACTTTGGGTGAACGAGCGCAGCTGGGAACACCAATCACTGGAACATCACCTAATTGCCCCAGCATCAGTAAATTCCCCGGATCAACTGGCATACCCAAATGGATCACCTTGCCTTTGGCTGCTTTCAGCGCAGCCGGCACCACATCGGCACGGTCGACAATGGCCGAAGCGCCGAATATCAAGATAGGCGAAAGACCTTGCGCCTTCATTGCCGCAATGGCCTTCCTGGTTGCTACAATTTGATGGGCAATAACACTGACTGCAACAAGTTGGGAACCCATGCGATCCAACCGTTCTGCAATGGCTTTTTCAGATTTAATGATAAGCGAAGGCTTTGTAGTGGGGGTTTGGGTGATGATTAATCCCACGCGCCGTGGCTTGAACGGCGCGACATGGATGAGCTTCTGATGTTTCAACAGGCTCAGAACCTCCTTTAAAGCAAGTGCAGGCGCTGAATAAGGAATGATCTTCACAGTGGCCAACATTTGCTGTGCAGCCACGACGTCATGCGATTTCAATGCGGCCACCGTGATGGACTCATGCACGCGGTTCACCTTAAGCAGCAGTGCTTCATCAACAATTACAAGGCCGCCAACATCGGCGTGGAGATTGGCCCTTCCGGTAAACGACGATTGCGGGGATGTGCCGGGCCCACACAAGGCTTTCGCAATCGCAGCGGCAGCCTGATTTTCCGGCACATCAGCCCGGGTAAGTTTTGCTGCAAGAACCTTTGCAACACCCTGCTGCTTTAGCTGTACAAGATCATCCACTGAAAGCTTGCGGCCCTTCTTCAAGCCACCCGTTGAGTGAGCGAGTATCGCTCCCAACGCCGCCTCGGTTCTTAACAATCCAAACTTCATGAAAGGCCGAGGCGCAATGCCTTTGTCATTTCGGCCATCACAGATACGGCGATTTCCGAAGCCCCTACAGCGCCGATGGAAAGCCCAATTGGCCCACTGATGCGGGCGCGTGTAAGTTCATCAAAGCCCATCTTCGCAAGCCGTTCATGACGCGCAGCCTGGGTTTTCTTTGAACCCAAGGCACCAATATAAAAAACGTCTGACTTCAGCGCCAAGTCCAGAGCAGGATCGTCAATCTTCGGGTCATGGGTCAGCGCCATAAAACCCGTGCGGGCATCAAGCCCAAACTTTGGCAAAACATCCTGCGGCCAACTGGCGTGAAGCGCCACAGCCGGAAAACGCGCTCCCGTCGCAAAGGCACCACGCGGATCAATCACTGTAACGTCATAACCGCACGCTTGCGCAATAGGGATAACACTTTGTGCTATGAGCACAGCGCCAATGATAACCAGCCGCAGCGGCGGATTATGGATCGCAATGAACTCATCGCCAATCATCACAGATTTGTCAAAACGAAAGGCCTTTTCTAAATCGCTATCGGTTGCGGCTTCCGCACGCATAATTAACTGCTGTTCACCCGTTTTAGTGTTAGTAACAACGGCAATGGCGCGGCGCTGTGTGCGGGCTTCAAGCAGCCGGTGCAGAAATTCTGCTTTCACGCCACGGCCTCAACATAAATCTTAATGTGTCCACCACAAGCCAATCCTACGCGCCAGGCAGTCTCGTCAGCAACCCCAAATTCCAACATCGTGTGGCCCCCTTTAGCGATCAAATCTTGCGCCTGCAAAATCACTTCGCCCTCAATACAACCACCAGAAACAGCGCCTTCAAAATTGCCCTCCGCATCCACGACCAATTGGCTGCCCACGGGCTGTGGGGCCGAACCCCACGTTTCTACCACGGTCGCCAGCGCAACTTTGCGCCCCTGGCCTAGCCACGCAGAAGCGGTTTCAAGTGCGTTCATGCCAAAACCTTCATCCATTGTTTGGGACTATGCGTTAACTCCAGTGGTCCGGCAAGGCTGTCTGCAAGTTCAGATAAACTGTTCAGATTATGCACGGGCCGAAACTCATCCACATACGGCATGATAGCACGAATACCAGCCGCTGCGGCCTCAAACTTGTCAAAACGCAGCAGGGGGTTCAACCAGGTGATACGTTTGGCAATGCGGCGCAGGCGCAGCATTTCCGTGGTGAGTTGCGCAATATCATCACGCTCCAACCCATCGGTCATCAGCAAAATCTGCGCGCCTTGGCCCAACACGCGCCGCCCCCAGTGAAAATTAAAATCCTTCAGCGAAGCCCCGATGCGCGTGCCGCCAGACCAGTCTTTAACATGGGCCGAAACGCGTTCAACGGCTTCATCAACATCGCGGCGCTGCAAATCACGCGTGATATTGGTGAGTCGCGTGCCAAATAAAAAAATATGAAGCCGTGGTCGATCCCCCGCCAGCGCATGCAAAAAATGCAAAAAGATTCGGCTATATTGAGCGCACGAACCAGAAATATCGCACAGGACCACCAAGGGCGGAACTCGTGTAATCGGTGCCACATGTGAAAGCGCCATCATGTCGCCGCCCGTGCGCAGTGAGCCCCGCAGTGTGCGGCGCATGTCGATGCGTTGGCCCCGCGCACTGGGCGCAAACCGCCGTGTGCGTTGTTGGCGCTGCACCAATCGCAAGCACGCAATGGCGTTTTTAGCGTCTGCCTGTTCAGTTACAGTCATCTGTTCAAAATCTTTTTGGCGAAACACTTCATCAAGCGAGGCAGTGTAAGTAGCATCCACCTCTAACAAATCCTGCTTGCCCTGCTCCACATGCGGCGCATCTTTGTTTTCAAACATCGCCTCAGCCAAACGCCGAAAGCCGGCCGGTTTTTTCTTTTCATCGCCCTTGCGTGCAATCTGCACATACATCAGCTGCATCAACTGCTCAAGCATTTTGGGCTTTTTCCAGAACACGTGGAATGCCTGATCAAATAATTCCCGTTGGTCGCGCCGTTTTACAAACACGGCATGCAAGGTCCAATAGAAATCTTCGCGGCAGCGTAAAGGCCCAGCCATTGCCGCCTCTAGGGCGTCCAGCACCGTTGATGGCCCAACCGACAGTCCCGCCTCACGCAACACACGGCCAAAATGCATAATATTGGCCGCCAGCTTTCCGCCGGATTCAAGTGGCTTGAGCATGGCGGAGTTCATCTCGCATTTGATCCAAAATGCGCTTGGCCTGAGAGCCTTCCATCTTGGCAATGTCATCTTGATACTTCAGCAGCACACCCAAAGTGTCATTCACCACTTGCGGATCAAGCGTCACGCAATCCAACTCGTGCAGCGCTGACACCCAATCCAGGGTTTCGGCGACACCCGGAACTTTATAAATATCGCCTTTTCGCAAGGCCTGCACAAACCCCACAACTTCTTTGGATAATGCATCTGAGGCATTCGGTTTGCGGGCCTTGATGATAGCAAGCTCGCGCGCCGCATCAGGATAATCCACCCAGTGATAAAGGCAGCGCCGTTTCAGCGCGTCATGAATTTCGCGGGTGCGATTGGAAGTCACGATCACAATCGGCGCTTCCACAGCTTTGATTGTACGCAGTTCCGGAATGGTTACTTGAAAGTCAGACAGCACTTCCAAAAGATAAGCTTCAAAAGCTTCATCAGCGCGGTCCAACTCATCGATCAGCAAAATAGGCGCTTTGCCATCGTGCATTTCCAATGCTTGCAATAGCGCCCGCTTGATCAAAAAGCGTTCATCAAACACCGACGATTGCAGTTTGGACCTGTCAACACTGCCAACAGCCTCCGCCAGCCTGATCTCAATCATCTGCGCTGCATAGTTCCATTCATAAACCGCCGAGGCAATATCCAACCCCTCATAGCACTGCAGGCGAATGAGCTTGCGCCCCAGTGCCTGGGCCAAAACCTTGGCAATTTCAGTTTTCCCAACCCCGGCCTCGCCCTCTAAGAACAAGGGCCGCCCCATTTTCAAGGCAAGATAAAGAACCGTCGCCAAACCGCGCCCTACCACATAACCTTGGCCTGCCAAAAGTGCTGCAGTTTCATCAATGGAGGAAGGAGGAAAGTACATGCGCTATCCGTTTTACCAGAAAAGCCAATTTAGGCTGCACAAAGGCTTAGGGCAATGCGGCACTTCGGGCAGAAACTTTTGACATTTTTTGCGCCGCGGGCGAAACTAATTCGGCCTTTCCAGCGTTTGCTGTCTAAGGAGCCTGCCATGAAGCGAATAATCCTAGTCTTAGCAATGCTATTTTCTGCAAACGCCGCTTCGGCTGAGGACAGCCCTGCGGCCAATGATGCTTTTAAGGCCATCATCACCCAGCAGCTACAGGCCATTGCCAATGATGACGGCGCGTCTGCCTATGCTGAAGCTGCACCTAATGTGCAAAAGATTTTTCCCTCTCCAGAAGTTTTCATGAATATGGTGCGCGGCGGCTATCCGCAGATTTACCATAATAAACAATACAGCTTTGGTGATTCCGGAACAGACGCCGCTGGCAGGCCCTTCCAAAAGGTCGAAATTCTAAGCCTTGACGGCGTCCGCTATGAAGGTATTTATTTCATGGAACGCCAACCCGATGGCGCTTGGAAAATCTCGGGCGTGATTATGGCCCAAGTTGAAGGGTCTGAGGCCTAAAACCAAAACGCTTTTTAAAGCCAGTCAACGCCGCATTTTTCTAGCGGCGATGTCAACAATCGCATAGTTTAGGCAGTCAAGGAGAACTGCCAACCATGCAATCTAAAGTTATCATCACCTGTGCCGTAACTGGCGCTGGCGACACAGTTAGCAAACATCCTGCCATTCCCGTCACCCCCGAGCAAATTGCCAATGCTGCACTTGAGGCCGCTTCGTCTGGGGCAACAGTGGTGCATTGTCACGTGCGTGATCCAAAAACCGGCAAGGGTTCAAGGCGCGTTGACCTCTACCGTGAGGTGATGGAACGCATTCGTGCCAAAAACACCGATGTCATCATCAACCTTACCGCAGGCATGGGCGGCGATCTTTACATTGGCGAAGGCGAGGCACCGTTGGAATTTGGCGAAGGCACCGATGTGGTGGGGCCACTGGAACGCCTGTTGCATGTAAAAGAACTGCGCCCCGAAATTTGCACGCTGGATTGCGGCTCCCTCAATTTCGGCGATAATAATGGCTTAGTGGTGCAAACCCCAACGCAACTTCGCCAACAAGCCCGCCTAATCAAATCTTACGGCACCAAGCCAGAAATGGAAATTTTTGATTCAGGTAATTTGTGGTTCGCCAATCAAATGGTTAAAGAAGGTCTGATTGACGGTATCCCACTTTATCAACTCTGCCTCGGCATCCCATGGGGCGCACCTTTCAACACTGAGACAATGGCTTATCAAAAATCACAACTGCCAGAAAATGCCATCTGGGCCAGTTTTGCCATTGGCCGTCAAGAATTTCACGCCGTGGCGCAGGCTGTCTTGCTGGGCGGGCACGTGCGCGTTGGCTTGGAAGATAACCTCTATCTCGAAAAGGGTGTCTATGCGTCCAACGGTTCACTCACCGAAAAAGCTGTGAAGCTTATAGAGATGCTTGGCACCAAAGTGGCAACACCGGATGAGGGCCGCGCGATTTTGGGTTTGAAGAAATGAACAATATCAAAACCATCGGGATTGCAGGCACGGGCCTCATCGGTGCCGGCTGGGCCGCGCGTGCGTTGCATCGCGGAATTGATGTGATCGCTTATGATATTTCGCTCGCTGCTGAGGCCAAACTGAAAACGCAAATCAAAACCGCCTGGCCTTCGCTGGATGCACTGCGCGGAAAGCCAAAGAAAACCGGCAAGCTCACGTTCACAACCGACCTCACAGTGATGGCCACAAAAGCGCAATTCATTCATGAGGCCGCCCCCGAGCGCAAAGATCTGAAGATTAAACTGTTCAAAGACATTGATGCGATTGCCAAAACCAACGTGATTATTTCGTCATCTTCATCTGGCTTTCTGCCTTCAGATTTGCAGTCGGAATGCCAGCATTCAGAGCGCGTGCTCATCGGCCATCCGTTTAATCCGGTTTATTTATTGCCTTTGGTTGAAACCGTGCCCGGTAAATTCACCTCTAAGGAAACCATGGACCTAGCGGGTAACTATTTCGAATCCATCGGCATGCACGTGCTGCGGCTGAAAAAAGAAATTGATGGCTATATTTGCGACCGCTTGCAAGAAGCCTTGTGGCGCGAGGCCCTGCACATTTTGGATAAAGACATCGGCACGACGGGAGATATTGATGACTCCCTTGTCTATTCTGCCGGAATGCGCTGGGCCTTCATGGGTTCATTTATGACTTACCACGTCGGCGGCGGCCCTGGCGGCATGCGCGATTTCATCAAGCAGTTTGACCCCACACTGGAACTGCCGTGGACTGATCTCAAATTTCCAAAATGGAACGAAGCATTGGAAAAACGCCTGATCGAAGGCACTGATGCGCAAGCCGCTGGTCGCAGCGTGGCCAAAATTGAGGCCAAGCGTGACGCCATCCTTGTGGATATGATGAAGCTGTTTAAAAAACACAAAATCGGCGCGGGCCTTGTCCTCGAACGCGAAAGCAAAAAGCCCAAGAAGAAAAAATAATGGATTTCAGCCTCAGCGAAGAACAGAACCTGATCATCAAGACAACGAAGGATTTCGTTGCCAACGAACTTTATCCGCATGAGAAAGAAGTTGAAGAAACAGGAGTTCTGCGTCCAGAGCTGCGCGATGAACTCAAAGCCAGAGCCATCGCTGCTGGACTTTTTGCTGCCAACATGCCCGAAGAGGTGGGTGGTGCCGGGTTAGATACACTCACCTGGTGCCTTTATGAAAAAGAATTGGGCCGCGCCAATTACGCTTTGCATTGGACATGCGTCGGCCGCCCCTCCAACATTCTGATGGCCTGCAATCCGCAGCAGCGTGAACGCTATACTTTACCGGCAGTACGCGGCGAAAAAGCCGATTGCCTGGCGATGACTGAGCCCGGTGTGGGTTCTGATTTACGCAGCATGAAAACCTTTGCTAATAGCGATGGCGATGATTTTGTGATCAATGGCGTCAAACATTTCATCAGCCACGGCGAAGAGGCGCATTTCACAGTTTTGTTTGCGGCTACGGGCGAGGAAGAAACCCCACGCGGTAAAAAGAAATTGATTACGGCGTTTTTGGTCGACAAAGGTACGAAGGGTTTCACCGTGCGTGGTGGCTATAAAAACGTCTCCCATCGCGGCTATCCGAATTCCATTTTGGAATTCAATAACTGCCACGTAAATAAATCACAAATTCTAGGTGAACTTCACAAAGGTTTCGAAGTCGCCAACACCTGGTTGGGTGCTACGCGCCTGCAAGTCGCTTCCACCTGTTTGGGTCGCTCGGAGCGAGCGTTGGAATTGGCGTTGCAATATGCCGTAGACCGCGAACAATTCGGCCAACAAATCGGCAAGTTTCAAGGCGTAAGTTTTAAACTCGCCGACATGGCCATGGAACTGAAAGCCGCTGAACTGCTCACCCGCGAAGCCGCGTGGAAATTCGATCAAGGCACAGTGACGGAAATGGATATGTCGATGGCCAAACTCAAATCCACCGAAGTGTTGGCCATGATTGCAGACGAAGCCATTCAAATCCACGGTGGTATGGGCCTGATGAGCGACCTGCCGCTCGAACGCATCTGGCGCGACGCAAGAGTGGAGCGGATTTGGGAAGGTACGTCAGAGATCCAACGCCACATCATCAGCCGTGCCCTACTTCGTCCACGAGGTGGCTAAGATAATAGCCAATGACTCTTACCCGCCTTCTCAACCCAAAATCCATC
>JAYVCU010000101.1:0-36137 GCA_043749835.1 Hyphomicrobiales bacterium | reverse complement strand
GATTAGTCTCGTTTGCAGTTTCTTTCGGGATTGAATTGCGTATTGTGTTCTTTACGTTGTCGTAAGTCCAAACGTCACCCTCTTCATCGGTAAAATATTCCAGATAAAATCTGGGAACGTGATGTTGTCGTTTAGGGCGCGGTGTAGTTGTCATTGTGGAGCACTGCGAAAAGGAATAACGCGATTACGGAAATTGCGCCGATAGTGCGCGAAAATTACCATCAAATCCCCTCACGCCACCTTCGCCGCCAACTCAATCCCCAGCGCCTTCATCACTGCCAGCGTTGATTTCAGCGTTGGGTTTCCATTCTCGCTGAATGAGCGATAAAGTTGTTCACGCGAAAGGCCCGTCTTGCTGGCAATCTCCGCCATGCCCTTGGCCCGCGCCACCACGCCCAAGGCTTTGGCCACATAGGCCGCATCGCCCGTGGCCAAGGCATCAGACATGAAGAACGCAATCTCATCGTCATCAACCAGCGCCGTGGCGGGATCATAGTTTGTGAGTTTTTCAACCATCAGTCATTCTCCATTCCTGTGCTAACTTCTTTGCAGCTACAATGTCACGCCTCTGACTTTCCTTGTCTCCGCCGCACAGCAGAACCACAAGCGTGTCGCCGCGCTGTTGAAAATAAATGCGGTACCCGGGGCCGTAGTAAATGCGGAGTTCGCTCACACCTTCACCAACGGGTGCAACATCACCCACCAGACCTTCTGCAAGTCGCAACAAGCGGGCCGCAATGATGGTTCTGGCCCGCCGATCCCGCAGCTTGGATTCCCAAATGCGAAAGGTTTCGGTTTGCTTCAGTTCCATCAGAACACAACGTAGTTTAAAAACTACACAAATGTCAAGCTACCGTGACTTGCTTGTACTCGTCGTCGCCGTCGGCAAGCGTGAACGCATTACGGTGACAGTGCTGGAGTGTACGACACTTGCATTCACAATAACGGATTAAACAGTGTGCGAAACATGAATTCCATCCCCTCAACTTCTCGACAGGATTTCTCAAAGCCTTGATCACGGGAGCCCTTATTTCAGTGCTATCTAATTGCGGCCGATCGTGCTGGTGATCTCTATTGGCAACAAATCTGAATCACCTTTTGCCAGGCATCGACATCAACGTTCGCCTTTCGGCAACTTGGTACAGTGTCCCGGTTCAATTCTGTTAGTTTTTTTACATATATCACCATTCCGTACAGTCCCAATTTCATAACCTTAACAATGTGATGCGCCTGACGTGCCGTTTTTCTGCCAAAGGCAATGCTGATAAATCAACATGAGTCTCACTCATGACACATTTAGGGGTTTGTTGCGCCGCAACATAATCATTGGAGGCTATTATGATTTCATTTTCGAAAACTACTCTAGGGGCGGCGGCGCTGTTCTTTTGTTCATACTCTGCGCACGCAGGGCAACCTCTTACGTCAGCCAATCTCCAGCATATGGTGCCGGGAAGTTATCAAGTCGTATTGATGGGTACTGTCAATATGACAGTCACCATGCGCTCTAACGGAACCATGTTGGGCGCAACCAAGACCGAAAAAGATCATGGCCATTGGAATCTGAGCGGTGATAAACTCTGTCTTGCCTGGAACAAGTGGTTAGGTGGTCAACTGCATTGTTCTGGCCTGGTCAGCCAAGGCAGCTATTACCAAGGAAATGGTTTCACCTTCCAACCACTCTAAAACACCTCGCTGCGACCAATGCCGAATACTGGAAATGTAGTGTAGTTCGCATACCTGTGTTGGGCGCAGATTAGGGCTTTTGCCAGGGCTAGAGTCTGGGTTGGTGCAATAAACACTGATTGAGCGAAATCGTCTCGTCACTAAAGGCGAAAGCCCTCACTGCGCCGTAAATCCGCCATCGAGCAAAATGTCCTGCCCGTTGATCATGTCCGATGCTCCTGACGCGAGAAACAAAATCAAATCCGCAACCTCCACCGTTTTGCCAAACCGCCCGGCTGGAATCTTGGCTTTCATTGGGTCACCTTTGGCCGGGTCTCCCCAGACCATTTCGCCCATGGGGGTGAGAATAACCGTAGGGCAAATGGTATTGGCTTGAATATTATGTTTGGCCCATTCAATCGTCATCACTTTGGTCAGCATGTTGAGCCCGCCTTTCGATGCTCCGTAGGCGGAGTGATCTTGCAACGCCACCACGCCAGACTGCGACGAGACATTGATGATCTTGCCCATGCGTTGCTTGATCATATTTGGCGCCAGCGCTTGTGCCAAGAAAAACGGTGCGCGCAGGTTGACATTATTTACCCATTCCCAATCTGCATCCGGTGTGTTGATGATGGATTTGATGGTGGTCACACCGGCACAGTTCACCAGTATATCAATGGTGCCAAATTCTGCGAGGGCCAATGCCGCCGCTTGTTTCGGGCCCTCAAGCGTTGCAAGATCAGCCGATATGGCGAGGCATTTCTGTCCGCATTTTTCGACCGCAGCTTTCGCCTCTTTTAATCCCTCGGCATCACGCCCCACTGCAGCAATTGAAGCACCCGCGTCTGCCAAGACTTTGCAGGCCTCAAGACCGATACCCTTGGTGGCCCCCGTCACCAGCGCGCGGCGACCTTCCAGTGAAAAACGATTGATCCATTCCGACATTGATTTCACCGTAACTTGTTCTTTTCAACCAGCGCTGATTTTGAATTCTAAAACTCAGTTCAAATGATGCACCTTGCCTAAGCCATAAGTAGGGGTCTTCAGGCCTTCAAAACGGGCTTTCAATTGCAGCGACAGAAACTGCGAATAATGCCGGCTTTGGTGCAAATTGCCACCGTGGAACCACAAGGCTTCCTGTTGTGTCGGCTTCCACATGTTGCGAAGCTCGCCTTCCCATGGGCCAGGGTCTTTCGTGGTATTGGATCCCAGTCCCCAACACTTGCCCACTTTGTCCGCAACTACTTTTGAAATCAACTGCGCTGCCCAGCCATTCATCGAGCCATAGCCCGTGGCATAAACGATCAGATCAGCTTTCAACTCACTGCCATCCGAGAAAACCACAGACTTCGGTTTGATCTCTGCTACGTCCAAACGCGACTTCAGTTTAATTTTGCCATCCGCAATCAATTCCGATGCACCAACATCAATATAATATCCTGAGCCGCGACGCAGATATTTCATCAACAGGCCAGAGTTATCATCGCCCCAGTCCAGCCAGAAGCCAGCCTTTTCGAGCCGCGCATAAAAATCAGCATCATGCTGTTTCATTTTCTCATACACCGGAACTTGAAAGCCCGGCAAAATTTTGTAAGGAAGCGATGCGAATATAAGATCAGCCTTGTGATGATCAATACCGCTTGCAATGGCGCGCTCGGAATACAGATCGCCCAAACCAATTTCCATAAGTGTAGATGATTTGACGATATGCGTAGACGAACGTTGCACCATTGTTACGTCGGCACCTTTTTCCCACAGTGCCGCTGCAATATCATGAGCTGAATTGTTGGCGCCAATGATAATGGCCTTCTTGCCCATATATTTGTCGGGCCCCGGATGCTTGGAAGAGTGATGCTGTTCGCCCTTGAAGCTGGCAGCGCCTTTGAATTTTGGCACATTGGCCACGGCAGACATGCCGGTTGCCAATACCAGCTGGTGTGGCTTTAACGTAATCAGCTTGCCGCCACGTTTTACCTTCACCACCCACTGCTTTTTTGTGGAATCAAACCGCGCACTTTGGCAGGTAGTCTCAGTCCAATAATTCAGCTCCATAATCTTGGTATACATTTCCAGCCAGTCGCCAATTTTGTCTTTGGGGCTGAACACCGGCCAATCATCCGGGAACGGCAGATAGGGCATGTGATCATACCAAACCGGATCATGCAGGCAGAGTGACTTGTAGCGCTTGCGCCAACTGTCACCGGCGCGTTTATTTTTTTCGATGATGATGGTGGGAACGCCGAGCCTGCGAAGCCGCGCCCCCAGACCAATACCGCCTTGCCCACCACCAATGATCAGGCAATAGGGTTGTTTTTTGAAGCCGAGTTCTTTCGCTTCAACTTCACGCTTTTCCAGCCAGGTTGAACGATCATTATAAGCTCCATGCACCACGCCTGGTGAACGCTTGGAACCCTTCTTTTCTTCATGCCCCTTTAATTCCACCATCGTGGTCAGCAAAGTCCAGCACTTACCGTTTTTCAAACGTAGGTGACCTTTGCCACGTGCCGTGGCTGTCTCAAACGTGAACCACGCTTCGCTCATGGCCTCATCGCCACTTGCCTCACCATCGATGCGCCAGTGCGAAGGTTTCACATCCGCTAAGGTTGCATGAAGCATATCCGAGATTTCCGCCTTGCCTTCGCAAGTCTTGATATTCCAGGTAAAAGATACCAGATCGCGCCAATAGCAATCATCATCAAACATAAGGAGCGCAGCATCGATAGTGTGCGATGCCAGGGCCTTCTCAAAATCTGTAAGCCAGTGAGACACGCGTTCTGATGCAGTTGCCATGATTGCGTTCCTCCGCCGCAATGCAAATCTTGCATAGATTACAGGCTTTGAAAAGGCATAACGTATGTGCAGTTGCGAAGTCTCTGTCACAAGCTGGCACTTGCCAATTGTGCTTTCCACCGTGAGCCGGATCAATCCATTTCACATTCACTGATTTTTCACTGGTGCGATATCCAAATTCACTGCGAAGAATCCGCGCCACTCAAATGAGGCGGGCGTTCTAAACGCAAATTCGCTTGGTTTTGAATTCTCATTTCACGAATGCCGTGTAGTGACAATGCCTGCACAGTGCAGCCCTAAACAATCAATCCGCCCACGGATCAATTAATGCCAACCCCTCAAACTGAAAATCCGCCACATTGCGCGTGGCCAAAGTAAAGCCGCGTGAAATTGCGATTGCAGCAATTTGGATGTCAGGCAGTTTCATATTTTTGCCTGATGCCCAATTTTTTGCCAACAATGCCCCGCAAAGTTTGGCAGCAGTGAATTCAAACGATAAAACGCGGCCAGCATAAACGGTGTCAAACAGAAAGCGATTTTGTTTGACGAAGCGTTCTTTACGCTTGCCAGCGGGCATTCTTTCAACACCAGAACTCAATTCCATTACAGTGATCGCAGTAATATAGGTTGATGCGTAAGTGAAAGTTTCCAACCATTTGAGAACTTGCGAATTCGGGAATTCTTTTGTCATCTCGCTAACAATATCGGTGTCCAAAATGATCATTCGCCGAATTCAGGCCTGCTAAAGTCTGGTAATTCGCGAACGACATAAATATCGCGAGATTGAACTTCGATTTCGCCAGCGCCGATTCTTTGCAAACCCTTCAACATGTCTGTTACCCAATTTTTTCCAGCTTCAGACGCGCTATTTAAGCTAGATTTAATGAGTGACGCAGCTTCTTCCGACAAAGAACGCCCATTCTCCGCAGCCCTAATCCGCAATGCGCGTTTGGTTTCTTCCGTCAAATGTCTGATTAATAAACTTGCCACAATCTCTCATGACATAGATATCAGTGATATTAAAGATATTTATGATATCAGATCGGTAAACAAAAACCCGACCTTTGAGCCGGGGTTCGTTGATCGCGAAGGAAAGGTTTAAGCCTTGGCTTTCTCGGCTTTCTTTTGGTCAACAGCAGCGCGGGGCGCTGCTCCGGCAACCAATGCCTTGGCTTGGGCAATCCAATCGTCGCGAATGGCGCGGCCTTTAAGGTTCAACTTGGCATCCAGCTTTTCTAAAGCTGAAAGTGTCATTCCGGCAATGTCAACCAATGTTGCAAAGCCCGCAGCCTTAAGCTTGGTGGTAAGCACGGGGCCTACGCCGTCAATCAGTGATATGTCGGTGGCAGCAGGCTTAGCCTTGGCTTCCGTATGAAGAAGTGCTTCATAAGCGCGTTGCCAATGGATTTCTGCACAGTTGTTGGGGTGGCCTTCTGCAACCCAATAAGAATGGGCAAGGGCGGCTATCTCTGTGTGTGTGGCGGCAATAAGCTTCTGTGTCATGTTTCTCTCCAGGGTTTAATTGAGCGCCACTTAACAGATGATGGTGCAATGCACAATGATATTGCGCTGCACAAATTGTTGAGGTTCCATTCAACCCTTGCATTGCTGTGCCTAATGCGCCATAGCCCCCAAATCGAAACCGAAAGCTGGTGGCTGAACGGAAGAGGTGGGTAATCACCTAGAAGATCAAACTTCGTCTTCCCGTGTCTCTGCTCATTCGAAACTTGCTTCGAACCTTTCGTGAGGTTCGTATGGGGCTCGGCGCTTTTGGGATTCGCGAATAAGTAGCTAGCGAAAGGAATTCAATGGCATTTTATGAACACATATTCTTGGTCCGCCAAGATGCTGCTCAGACGCAAGTAGACGCGTTGATAGAGCAATACTCAGGCATTCTCACCACCGGTGGTGCCAAGGTTGCGAAAGTTGAACAATGGGGCCTGAAATCCCTTACCTTCCGCATCAAGAAAAACCGCAAAGCTTACTTCTGCTTTCTCAACATCGATGGCCCGCATCAAGCGATTACCGAAATGGAACGTTTGATGGCAATCTCTGAAGATGTGATCCGCCATATGACCATTAAGGTTGAAGCACTGGAAGAAGGCTTATCTGCCCAAATGCGCCGCCGCGAAGAAAAGCGCCGCGACGATGATGGTTTCTCGATGGAGGACATGAGCTAATGGCATTCGAACAAGGCGCCCGCCGCCCATTTTTCCGCCGCCGCAAATCGTGCCCGTTTTCGGGCGATAATGCGCAAAAAATTGATTATAAGGATACGCGCCTGTTGCAGCGTTATCTGTCTGAACGTGGTAAAATCATTCCAGGCCGCATTTCCGCTGTGTGTGCTTTGAAGCAGCGTGAACTGTCGCAAGCCATCAAGCGTGCACGTTTTCTGGGCCTGTTGCCCTATGTGATCGGCTAAGGGGAGATAAAACCATGCAAGTAATTCTTCTCGAACGGGTCAATAAACTCGGCCATTTGGGCGAAGTGGTAAAGGTGAAAGACGGTTATGCCCGGAATTTCCTTTTGCCAAGCCATAAGGCCCTGCGCGCCACCGAAGCCAACAAGGCCAAGTTTGAGCGTGACCGCACGGTGATTGAAGCCCGTAATGCCGAAGCCCGCAAGGCATCATCAGACGAAGCCAAGCACATTGATGGCAAAGTCTTCGTCATCATCCGTCAAGCCGGTGAATCAGGCCAGCTCTATGGCTCGGTAAGCCCGCGTGACATTGCTGAAGCCGCTGCCGCACAAGGGTTCCATATTAACAAAAACCATGTGCATCTGGCTTCTACCATAAAGGCCATCGGCCTCTATGACGCTGAAGTATCGCCTCATCCGGAAGTGACGGTTAAAGTACAAGTGAACGTTGCGCGTTCACCTGCTGAAGCTGAAGCTCAGGCTCGCGGTGAAGTGATGATTGGCGCTGCTGCTGACCGCGCTGAAACCCGCGCCGCTGCTGAAGCTCTGTTTGCCGAAGCGCAAGCTGATCAAGCCGCCGAAGAAGCTGGTGACGAAGAGCCAGGCATTGAAACGCCAAAAGAAGCCAAGGGTAGGAAGAAGAAAGCCCCAAAGGCTGAGTAACTTTTAGTCCGTCATTCCCGCGAAAGTGGGAATCCAAAGCCACTCAATGGCTGTCTGAAAAGGCATACTCGGCTTTAGCGGAGTTTGCCGAACGGGGATCGATTTGTCAGGGTTAAAAGGCTGCTCATGAGCGGCCTTTTTCTTGCCCTGTGGATAGCGTTAATAACGCGCATGCCACACCCATTTGATACCGGTTTCGTAGTTAGGATGAACTCATGAACACTGTCCCATTGCGCACCGTCGATGCGCCCGATGAAGCTATTCGCACGCCGCCGCAAAATCTTGAGGCAGAGCAAGCACTGCTCGGTGCCATCCTGTCTAACAACGAAGCGGCAGACCGTGTCACGCAATTTTTAGGGCCGGAGCATTTTTCGGAAGCTGTGCACGCGCGCATTTATGAAGCCGCCACAACACTGATCCGGCTGGGCAAGTTGGCCACACCTGTCACCCTCAAAACTCACTTCGAAAATGATCAATCGCTGAAAGAGATTGGTGGGCCAGCCTATCTGGCACGCCTTGCGGCCTCGGCCACAACAATCATCAACGCCGATGAATACGGCCGCATGATTTTTGAACTGTCGCAGCGTCGGAAATTGATTTCGTTAGGCACAGATGTAGTCAATGAAGCCTTTAATCCGGATATTGAATCGTCGGCCAAAGACCTAATCGAAAAAGCCGAAGCCGCACTTTATAACCTCGCCGAGAAGGGCCAATTCGGTAAAGGCTTTCAGCTATTCCAAAGCGCCATGGCAAAGGCTATTGATATGGCTTCAGCTGCATATCAGCGCGACGGGCATCTATCAGGTATTTCGTGCGGCCTCACCGACATTGATGAGAAAATGGGTGGGCTGCAACGCTCAGATTTGATCATTCTTGCCGGCCGCCCAGCCATGGGAAAAACCGCTCTGGCCACCAACATCGCTTATCATGTGGCGAAAAATTATAAGGCCATATATCAAACCGATGGCTCGATGAAAGTTGAGGATGGCGCGGTGGTGGCGTTCTTCTCACTCGAAATGAGTTCCGAGCAGTTGGCCACACGTATTATAGCCGAACAAACCGCCATCTCATCTGAAGAAATTCGGCGTGGCAAAATCAGCGAAGAAGAATTCCAGCGCTTGGTGGACGTCAGTCGTGACTTGCAGAGCCTGCCGCTTTATATTGATGACGCAGGCGGACTAACGATTTCGCAACTGGCAGCACGCGCCCGCAGATTGAAACGCCAGCGCGGTCTTGGGCTGGTCATTGTAGATTATTTACAGCTGCTCTCAGGCTCTTCACGCAAGTCGTCCGACAACCGGGTGCAAGAAGTTACCGAAATCACGGTGGGCCTGAAAGCACTGGCCAAGGAATTGGATGTGCCCATCATCGCGCTGTCGCAACTTTCACGCCAAGTTGAATCGCGCGATGACAAGCGCCCGCAACTTTCAGACTTGCGTGAATCAGGATCGATCGAGCAAGACGCAGACGTGGTGTTATTTGTGTACCGTGAAGAATATTATTTGCAGCGCTTAGAGCCGCAAGTGGGATCAACCGATCATCAAGCGTGGCAAGACAAGATGGACCGCGCCCATGGCAAAGCAGAAGTGATCATCGGTAAGCAACGCCACGGCCCCACAGGAACCATTGATCTGCAATTCGAAGGCAGGCTCACCAAGTTCTCCAATCTGGCCCGCGAAGACAGGTTGCCGGATCGCTTTGCTTAGTGATTTTGACAAGGTTTATTTAGTCGTCATTATAACAATGCCGCTGGCCCGTTGGGTCTGAAATTTCGTATTTGCCATCCGATTTTTCGCTGAGATAGCTGGGCCCAATCGGCACTTTACCGTAACCGCCGGGCATATCAATCACATAAGTCGGCTGCGCAATACCTGAAAGTTTACCGCGAAGGCTGCGCATAATGGCTTGTCCGCGTTTAATGGATACGCGAAAATGGCTGGTGCCTCTGGCGCGGTCCAGATGGTGCAAATAATACGGCTTCACACGGTTGGCGATCAATGTGCGGAATAACTTAGCCAAGAGTTCTACATCATCATTCACGCCTTTCAACAAAACCGTTTGTGACAAAAGTGGAATGCCTGAACGTGCTATAAGAGCCAAATTTTTGCAAACCTCTATGCTGAGTTCCGCCACATGGTTTACGTGCACCACTATATAAACCGCTGGCCGAACGTTAAGAATGTTCAGCAGGGCAGGTGTGATGCGCGCTGGTTCCACAAGTGGCACGCGCGTATGAAAGCGGATTGCTTGCAGGTGCGGAATTGCCGCCAGCCGTTGCATAATTTCGCCCAGCCGCCGGTCTGATAACACCAGGGGATCACCGCCTGACAGGATCACTTCATTCACTTCCGGATGTGCAGCGATATAGGCCAGCGCCCCATCAAGCTCAGACTCGCTCAGCATGTCTGCACCTTGCCCCACTTTTTCGCGGCGAAAACAAAAGCGACAATAAACTTGGCACGTGTGCGTTGGCGTGAGCAGAAGGCGGTCGTGATAGCGGTGGATAATTCCTTTAACTTTTCTGTGCGCTCCATCCCCGATAGGGTCAAACATTTCATCAGGGCGCACATCAAGCTCTGCCACTTGCGGCACATATTGTTGAAAAATCGGATCGTCAAGATTGGCGGTTTTAATCTGCGCCAAAACTTCGGCAGACAACCGCGTGCTAAAATTTTTCTCCACCGTGGCCAGGCTTTTAATATCCGCAGCTTTTAATAAGCCACGCTCTACCAGACCGACCACTGATGAAATAGATTTAGACATAGCGCGCAATGATAGGCCAAGCTTCGTCATAATGATCAATCACGAAGTCTGGCTTGAAATGTGAAACGTGTTTAATGGTGTAGCCGAAGCTTACCGCAATCACTGGAACACCAACATTTTGCGCGGTGCGAATATCAGTTTCACTATCGCCAAACATTATCGTGTTGCGTGCATTAACCCCCAGCCTGCGTGCCACTTCCACATAGGGTTCAGCATTAGGTTTCATGATTGCCAATGTGTCGCCGCCGACTAAACCGCTAAAATAGCTGTCCAACCCAATCGCTTTCAAAAGCTTGTGTGAAAGCGCTTCCACTTTGTTGGTGCACACGCCCATCTTCAATCCCTGCGCTGTGGCTTTATCGAGGAGCAGCATAAGGCCATCGAACAGCTGGCTGTGCGTCGAAATGTTGGCGCCGTAAAAATCCAGAAAATTGCGGTGAAGTATTCGCAACCGCGCCTCGCCCGGAACGCTGCCGGTAGCTGCCAGCCCCCGCTTGATCAAATCCATTGCCCCATGGCCCACAAATTGCCTGATCTGCGCTTCTGAAACAGCATGCCGCCCCTCCATCGCCATGATTTGGTTGGTGGCCGCCATCAAGTCTGGCGCCGTGTCCACCAGCGTTCCATCAAGATCAAATATAAGCGCTTCTATCGGCATGGATGTTCCGTCGGAGTGGATTGTTTGTGCGCCTATAGGGCCTGTGCTATCTCCACGCTATATCATTATTGGAGACCAAAATGGACATTGCCAAAAGCCAAGCGCTCAAAGATCTGTTAAAAGACAAAAGTCTGCTGAAGCAAGAATGCTACATCAACGGCTTATGGGTTTCCGGCGATGACGTGATCGACGTGACCAACCCAGTGGATGGTCGTGTGATCGGTCACGTCCCAAAGCTGGGCAAAGCTGAAACTAGGACGGCCATTGAAAGTGCACAGAAGGCCCAGAAATTGTGGGCCAGGAAAACCGCCAAGGAACGCGGCGGCATCCTGCGCAAATGGTTCACCCTGATGATGGAAAATCAGGAAGACCTGGCCCAAATCCTCACTGCCGAACAGGGCAAGCCGTTGGCGGAATCGCGCGGCGAAATCGCTTATGGTGCCAGCTTTATTGAATGGTTCGCTGAAGAAGCCCGCCGGGTTTATGGCGAAACCCTTCCTGTGCCTTTCCCCAATGGCCGCGCCATTGTGATCAAGCAGCCAGTAGGCGTTATCGCTTGCATCACACCGTGGAACTTTCCTAATGCCATGATCACAAGGAAAGCCGGCGCAGCCTTGGCCGCAGGCTGCGCCATGGTGGTAAAGCCCGCTGCTGAAACACCATTCTCAGCTTTAGCCATTGCCGAACTAGGGGCCCGCGCCGGCATTCCTGCAGGTGTGTTTTCAGTGCTCACTGGCAAGGCTAGCGAGATTGGCGCCGAGATGTGCGCCAACCCCATTGTGCGAGGACTGACCTTTACAGGATCAACCGAAATCGGCCGTATGCTGATGGCGCAATGCGCACCCACCATCAAGAAGATGGGTTTAGAATTGGGCGGCAATGCCCCCTTCATCGTGTTTGATGATGCAGATCTAGACGCCGCCGTGGCTGGCGCCATGGCGTCGAAATACCGCAACAACGGCCAAACCTGCGTTTGCGCTAACCGCCTGTATGTGCAGGAAGCCGTTTATGATGCCTTCGCTACCAAGTTGGCCGATGCTGTAAAAAAGTTAAGCGTTGGCAACGGTACAACAGAAGGTGTAACCACCGGCCCGCTGATTAACGCGGCTGCTGTCAAGAAAGTCGAAGAACACATCGCCGATGCCACCGCCAAAGGCGGCAAAGTCACATTGGGTGGCAAGGCAATGGGCGGCAATTTCTTTGAACCCACCATTATCACAGGGGTGACTGCGGATATGGCCATAGCGCACGAAGAAACCTTTGGCCCCGTTGCACCGCTGTTTAAGTTCAAAACGGAAGATGACGTCATCGCTGCCGCCAACAATACCGAATTTGGCCTCGCGTGTTATTTCTACAGCCGAGACATTGGCCGCGTCTGGCGCGTAGGCGAAGCTTTGGAATATGGCATGGTGGGTATTAACGAAGGCATCATCTCCACTGCCGAAGCGCCCTTCGGTGGTGTGAAACAAAGCGGCTTGGGCCGCGAAGGTTCAACCCACGGAATGGATGAATATGTGGAGGTAAAATACATGTTAATGGGCGGTTTGAAAATGGAGACGAACGGCAAATGAGTGCTGATAAGCAAAAAAAAGCTGCAGCGGTATTTGCGCTTAAAGTTGTAACCAATGACGTGAAAATAGGTTTGGGTACCGGTTCCACCGCTAATTATTTTATCGAAGCCGCAGCCGCTAAAGTGAAACACGAAAAATTAAATACTATTTTTGTGTCGACCTCAGCTCAAACCACTAACTTGGCACAAAAGCTGGGCATGAATCTCAAGAACATCGAAGATGTGCCCTATCTCGATTTCACCGTTGATGGTGCTGATGAAATTGATCCGCAATTCCGCATGATTAAAGGTGGCGGCGGCGCTTTGCACCGCGAAAAAATCGTGGCTGCGTCGTCGCGCTTTGTGGTTTGTATCTGCGATGAATCAAAGAAGGTTGATACATTAGGACAATTCCCGCTGCCTGTTGAAGTATCGCGCTGGGGCGTTAACCCAACGGCGTGGAAAATTGAAAAAGCTATGCATCATTTAGGTTACACCGATGTCCAAATGCGCCTGCGTGCGGATACGGCGGGCAAGCCCTTTGTCACCGAAAGCGGCAACGCCATTATTGATCTGAAGCTGGGCAAAATCACCGACGCAGACCGTCTTGAAGGTGTGTTAAATAATATGCCTGGGGTGATTGACGTGGGTCTTTTCATCGGCATTTGCGGCGTATTAATGCTTGGCACAAACCAAGGCGTTGAGGAGATCACCCGCAAGTGAGCAGCTTCGACTATGACCTCTTTGTTATCGGTGCGGGTTCTGGCGGTGTACGCGCTGCCCGCATTGCTGCCAAGCATGGCGCAAAAGTCGCCGTAGCTGAAGAATTTCGCGTGGGCGGAACCTGTGTTATTCGCGGCTGCGTGCCCAAGAAGCTTTTGGTTTATGCATCCAAATATGCGGAAGAATTTGAAGATGCGGTGGGCTTTGGTTGGACATCGCAGAAAGTCTCATTCGACTGGACAACGCTGATTGCAAACAAAGACAAGGAAATTGACCGCCTCAACAAGGCTTACATTCGTAATCTCGAAATTTCGGGAGCCGAACTCATTCAACAACGCGCGACGCTGATTGACCGCAATACCATTTTATTGGCCTCTGGGCGCAAAGTCACCGCCAAATATATTCTGATTGCCACCGGTGCCACGCCCTTTGTGCCACGCCATTTGCTAGGCCATGAGTTAGCCATCACCTCTAATGAAGCTTTTCAATTGCAACGTCTACCACGCCGCATGGTGATTGTGGGGGGTGGCTATATTGCGGTGGAATTTGCTGGCATCTTTAACGGCCTCGGCGTTGAAACAATTCTGGCTTATCGCGGCGAACAAATTTTGCGCGGCTTTGACGACGATTTGCGCCGCCATCTTGCTGACGAGATGAAGAAAAAAGGTATTGAAATTCTAACTAAAACCGATGTGGAAATGATTGAGCGGTCAGGCGACGGGGTTCGCGTCACTTTTACTGGCGATAACAAAATAGGTGCAGGCCAGATCATGTTTGCCACGGGACGCGTTCCCCATTCGCTTGATTTGAACCTTGAAAATGTCGGCGTTCATGTCACTCCGCATGGGGCTGTGCAGGTGAATGAGTATTCGCAAACCACGGTAGATAATATCTATGCAGTAGGTGATGTAACCAACCGCGTAAACCTCACACCTGTGGCCATCCGCGAAGGCCATGCTTTTGCCGATACCGTGTTCGGCAACATGCCCCGCGCGGTGGATCATTCACTGGTGCCATCAGCCGTGTTCTCGCAGCCGGAATTAGGCACGGTTGGCCTCACCGAAGCACAAGCCCGCCAGGCACACAAAACCATAGACATTTATAAAACCTCTTTTCGGGCGATGAAACACACACTCTCGGGGCGCGATGAGCGCGTGTTGATGAAGCTGGTGGTAAACGGCGAAACCGACAAAGTGCTTGGCTGTCACATCGCGGGCGAAGGAGCGGGTGAAATGGCACAACTGCTGGGCATTGCTGTCACCTGTGGTGCGACAAAAGCCCAGTTTGATGCGACCTTGGCTGTGCATCCCACAGCTTCGGAAGAACTGGTGACCATGCGTGAAAAGTGGAATGCGTAAAGCGTTAACCAATCCAGCCCGACGCCCATAAGTTGCCAATGGAATAGACGAGCATATCGGGCGTAAACCAGGTTATGAAACCGCAAGACTTTTCAACATGTTTGATTGCCGAAGTGCCGCATTTGCGGCGCTTTGCGCGGGGTCTGTGCGGTGATGCCAGCCTGGCCGATGATCTGGTGCAAGATTGTCTGGAGCGCGCGATTAAAAAACAACATCTTTATGACACTACGCGGCCTCTGAGAGCCTGGCTTTACACAATGCTACGCAACATTTTCGTCAGCCAGTGGCGGCGCAGCAGCCAACTGGGGATAATGGCCGATGTCGATGATTTGGGAAATCAAGAACCTTCAATGGCCCCACAACAAGAGCAAAACCTGTCCATCGCGTTGATTACGCAGGCTCTCGACAAATTGCCCCACCAACAACGCGAAATTTTGCTGATGATCAGCCTGGAAGAATTAAGTTACAAGGAAGCTGCTGATATAATCGGCGTGCCCATCGGCACCATTATGTCGCGGCTGTCGCGGGCCAGAAATGCTTTGCATCACCTTTTGGAAGAAAGCGGAACCTCGGTTCTGCGCGTGGTGAAATGATGTATGAAACAGTTTCAAATTGGGCGCTGCACGCCTTTGTCGATGGCGAATTGGACGGCCAGGAAAAACACGATATAGAAAATCTTTTGCTGCGTGATGAAGCGGCGCGCCGCTTTGTGGCGCGCTTGGTGCAGCAAAAGCAGGCATTGCACAGCGCATTTGATGGCACGTTGCAGGAGCCGGTGCCGGCGCGGCTTTTGGCAGCGGCGATGCAACGACCTTCGCAAAACACAGCGTCCTATTGGATTGCCGCTTCCATGGCTGGTTTTTTGATGTTGGGCGGCGCATTGGGTTATTTTGCAGCTGATCACATGGCGAAATACCAGGCCTTCGATCTGCCGCAAATTGCTTATCTTGCGCATCAGACTTTTGCGGGTGAGGTGAAACATCCCGTCGAAGTGGCGGCGAGTGAGCAAACCCATCTGCAAAACTGGCTTTCAAAGCGTGTCGGCCAGCCCATCAAGATTCCAGATTTGACGGCGCAGGGCTATAGTCTTCTGGGCGGTCGCCTATTGGCTGAAAGCGAAGGCCCGGCCGGGCAATTGATGTATGAAACCGCTGACAAGCAACGCTTGACAGTTTTTTTGACCGAAAACCTGGGCGGTGTTGAATCGGCTTTGCGCCTTGAACAACACGGCAATCTGATCACCTGCTACTGGCGTAACGGCAAACTGGCCATGGCCGTGACCGCAGACTTGCCGCGCGACGACATGATGAACTTGGCCAAGAACATTTACGATATGATGGAAGCCAGCAGCTAAAACGCTTTAACTGGGCTTTCACGAAGCATTTGCCTCTGATATGAGCCGTGCGCATGACCGAAGCAACCGCACTCAAGAAAACTGACCGTTACCGCGAAACCGTATTTTTGCCCAAAACTGGCTTTCCGATGAAAGCTGGCCTGCCGCAGAAGGAGCCGGAGATTCTGAAGCGCTGGGCGGATATGGATTTGTATAAGCAGCTGCGCGAGCAATCCAAAACCCGCGAAAAATTTGTGCAGCATGACGGCCCGCCCTACGCCAATGGCAACATCCACATCGGTCATGCTTTAAATAAAATTTTGAAAGACCTCGTGGTGCGCGGCGCCCAAATGAGCGGCAAGGATTCCAACTACGTGCCCGGCTGGGATTGCCACGGCCTGCCGATTGAATGGAAAATCGAAGAGCAATACCGCGCCAAGGGCCAGAATAAAGATGCAGTGCCGATCAATGAATTCCGCAAAGAATGCCGCGACTTTGCCAACAACTGGGTGAACATTCAGCGCGAAGAATTCAAGCGCCTCGGCGTGGAAGGCGATTGGGATAATCCCTACCTTACCATGAACTTCAAAGCCGAAGCCATCATCGCGCGTGAGTTGTTGAAGTTTGCGGGCGATGGGCAGCTGTACCGCGGCTCAAAGCCCGTGATGTGGAGCGTGGTCGAAGGCACTGCACTTGCTGAAGCCGAAGTTGAATATGCCGATGTGGAAGTTGATACAATCTTTGTGAAGTTTCCTGTCGTAAACAGCCAAGCAAGCGGGCTGCAGAATGTTGATGCGCACGTGGTGATCTGGACAACGACTCCATGGACAATCCCAGGAAATCGCGCCATCTCCTATTCTAGTAATATTGAGTACACTCTTCTCTCGCCATCGGCACTTTTGCCCGACCTAGAACTAGTTGCTTTAATTGAAATTGCAAAAACAACAGGTCAAACTGTTGATGACTATGAGGCAGAGCGGAATCACATAAACGATGAACGGAGTAAGTTTACAGCTCTCTCCGGTGGTTCTTCATTGCTGGTGGCAACAAATCTGGTTCGTGAATTTTGTAAAATTTTAAGTGTCTCTAATCGTGCCTACGAGTCCAAGGTGATCGGAAATCGATTGCTTGGCGGAACGCTCTTTAAACATCCGCTCACGTCTTTAGGCTACGATTTCCTTGTTCCACTCCTTGAAGGCGATCACGTCACCGATGACGCAGGCACAGGCTTTGTTCACACTGCGCCCAGCCACGGCGCGGACGACTACAATGTTTGGATTCAACATCAAGCTGCATTGCGCAAAGCAGACATTAATACGGATGTGCCAACTCCAGTCGGCCCGGATGGTTTCTACACCGCCGAAGCCCCCGGCTTTGAAGGCGCTCGTGTTATCGATCATCATGGTCGCTGGGGCGATGCCAACAAGCGCGTGATTCAAGCTCTGAAAGATGCTGGCATGTTGCTGGCCCATAATCGCAAGGTAATTTCTTATCCGCATTCGTGGCGTTCCAAAAAGCCGATCATCTTCCTCAACACGCCGCAATGGTTCATCTCGATGGACAAAAAACAGCTTCGTGAAAAAGCCCTTACCGCGATAGAGCAAACGCAGTTTTTTCCAATAACTGGCAAGAACCGTTTACGCAGCATGATCGAGCAACGCCCCGATTGGGTGATCAGCCGCCAACGCCGTTGGGGTGTGCCGATAGCAATTTTCGTGAATAAATTAACAGGCGAAATTCTTAATGATAAAAGTGTAAACCAGCGCATCTATGATTCATTTTGTGAACACGGCGCAGACGCTTGGTATGAAGAGGGTGCCGCGCAAAGATTCTTGGGCACTGATTACAAAACCGAAGACTTTGAACAAGTGCGTGACATTCTCGATGTGTGGTTTGACAGTGGCTGCACCCACGCCTTCGTGCTGCAAGAACGCCCCGATTTGAAATGGCCTGCTGATGTTTATCTCGAAGGCAGCGACCAGCATCGTGGCTGGTTCCATTCTTCACTGCTCGAAAGTTGCGGCACACGCGGCCGCGCCCCCTATGACACCGTAATCACCCACGGCTTCACACTGGCCGAAGATGGCCGCAAAATGTCAAAGTCGCTTGGCAACACCACAGTGCCGCAAGAGGTCATCAAGAATTCCGGGGCAGACATTCTGCGCCTCTGGGTCGCCACCTGCGATTACTCTGATGACATGCGCATCGGGCCAGAAATACTAAAATCCGCCACGGAAAATTATCGCAAACTGCGCAACACTTTCCGCTATCTGCTGGGTGCACTCGACGGTTTCACTGACCGTGAAAAAATCCATCCAGCAAAAATGCCCGAACTGGAGCGTTACATTCTACACAAGCTTAGCGAGTTAGGGCAGGGCGTGGCCGAGGCTTACAAAGTCTATGACTATAAACGCGTGGCAGCCCTCATCACCAACTTCATGAATGTGGAATTGTCAGCCTTCTATTTCGACATCCGCAAAGACGCGCTCTATTGCGATCCGTTGTCATCGGTAAAGCGCTGTTCCACCCGCACGGTGATGCACGAACTGTTCCATTGCCTGACAACCTGGTGGGCTCCGATTTTGGTCTTTACCATGGAAGAAGTGTGGTTGCAGCGCTACAACGATGCGGGATCGTCAGTGCATTTGATGCAGTTCGCAAAAGCACCTGCCGAGTGGAAGGACGAAGCCCTCAACAGCAAATGGGCCGCAATCCGCAAGGTGCGCACGGCTGTAACAGGTGCGTTGGAAATCGAACGCGCCAATAAAGTGATTGGCTCTTCGCTAGAAGCCGCCCCCGAAGTCTACATAAATGATGAGTCAGCCTTCGCCGCCGCATTTTCGGTCGATTTCGCCGAAACCTGCATCACGTCAGCTATCACACTGCATCACGCCGAAGGCCCCGCCACTGCTTTCCGGCTTGATGAAATCGCCGTCGTCAACCACAAAGCCCAAGGCATTAAATGCGCCCGCTCGTGGAAAATCTCCAAGGACATCGGCCACGACAAAGACTTCCCCGACATCACCCCGCGTGATGCCGAAGCCGTGCGTGAATGGCAAATGCGCTTTGGAAAAACAGTATGATTTTGGTTCCAAATTCGCGCCTCCACCTCTGGGGGAGGGTGCCCGAAGGGCAGGAGAGGGCCGACGTGCGAAGCACGAGGTCTTTGGTGCAGCACGTGCAGCCGTCAAAGACCTCGCTCCGCTCCGCCCTCATCCGCCCTTCGGGCACCTTCTCCCAGAGGGAGAAGGGTAAGGGCTTTTGGTGATGGTATTGAACAACAATCAAATCTGGGGCCCGCTCTCAGCCCTGGGCCTTGCCCTCGCGGCTTTGAGCTTTGGCCTGGACCAAACCGTAAAGTGGTGGCTGCTCAACATCGTCAACATGCCAGAGCGCCACCGCATCACTCTGGCCCCCTTCTTTGACCTCACCATGGCGTGGAACCACGGCGTGTCTTACGGCCTGCTCACTACCCACGCCCAAGGCCTGCTGATTGGGGTCAGCCTGCTGATCTGCGCCATTTTATGGACATGGCTGGCACGCACGCCGCGCCCGCTCACTGCGGCAGCGCTGGGCTTGATCATCGGCGGCGCACTCTCCAACGCGCTCGACAGGGCGGCGCACGGGGCAGTGGCTGATTTTTTCTATTTCCACTTTGAGGGCCTGAATGTCGCCCTTCTCAATTTCGTTTTCAACCCTGCCGATGTCGCCATAGTTGCTGGCGTGGGCTTATTGCTCTATGAGTCAGTTTTAGAACCCAAATTGAATTGAGTCACGGATTTGCCCTATTCTTGTTGAAAGACGCAAATTCAATTCTCTATAGGATGTGCAGTTGCCTCTTGACCACCTGAAAATCTTTACTATTGCGGTAAGCCTGTGCGCAGCCTTGTCTGGTTGCTCTGCGGGTGCGAATCTGTTGGGTTTAAACGGAAAAGCGGATGTGCCTCAGGCCATCAACGTGCCAGTGGGCAACAAATTGGCCTTGCCACCTGATTTGCAGTTGGCTGCGCCCACCCAGACCAGCGATGCCTACCGCCCAAATGGCTATGTAGAGCCTATCTCCCAGGCCAGTGCCAACACGTCACGGCAAGCGCCGCAAAATATCTATGAATATAAAGAACCCACCGAAGTCACCTCAGATGTATTTGCCAAATACGGCGTCTCGCGGTTCCGGCCCAATGGCAAGCTCAAATCCTTAAATGAGATGAAAGACGAACTTCGCAAGCGGGTAACGGCCAAAAAACGCCTTGCCAATGCAAACTATGGCACCATCAGTAACTTGGGCCGGGTGATCAGCGGCCAAGACGACATTATTGCGAAGCCTTAATAGCCTATGCCGCTAAACGGCTCTGGTTTAGTAAGCTGGACCCATGCGAATCCGCAAACTTTCAGAAGGCACCATCAACCGCATCGCTGCTGGCGAAGTGTTGGAACGCCCGGCCAGTGCGGTTAAAGAACTTGTGGAAAATGCCATCGATGCCGGTGCCACGCAGATTGACGTGGTGTTTCGCGGCGGCGGCAAAAGCCTTATTCGTGTAACCGATAACGGCAGCGGCATGGGGGCAGATGAAATTGCGCTGGCGCTCGAACGCCATGCCACATCCAAATTGCACGATGACGAACTCATCAACATCCAAACGCTGGGTTTTCGCGGTGAAGCTTTACCGTCCATTGCTTCCGTTTCAAGGTTGGCTATCACCTCGCGCGCCCGCGGTTCAGCCGTCGCACATGTTGTAGTGGTAGAGGCTGGCACCGTGTCACCAACTTCGCCAGCTCGTTTGCACGAAGGCACCGAGATTGACGTGCGCGATTTGTTTTATGCCACGCCAGCACGCTTAAAATTCCTCAAGTCAGATCGCAGCGAAACCACCGAAGCTATTGATGTGGTGAGGAGATTGGCCCTTGCCCATCCCGGTATTGGTTTCACCTTTGCCACCGAAGAGCGCCAGTGGATCAACGCCCCCGCGGGCGAATCTGCCAAAGCCCGCGTTTCTCGCTTGCTGGGCCCCGCGTTTGTAACCAACGCTTTGCCGCTAGACTATCGTAGCGATGATTTTCACATCGAAGGTTTTGCGAGTTTGCCCACTTACGCACGCGGCAACGGTGCGCAGCAATTCGCCTTTGTCAACGGTAGGCCAGTGCGTGATAAATTGATCGCAGGAGCTATTAAAGGTGCATATGCCGATGTGCTGCCACCGGGACGCTTCGCTTCCATTGTGTTGTTCATCGACTGCGCGGCAGACCGTGTAGATGTGAATGTGCACCCCGCTAAAATCGAAGTGCGCTTTCGAGAAGCCAGTTTGATGCGCAGCGCCATCATTGCGGCGATAAAACGCAGCTTGGCGGCAGCGGGTGCAAAGCCAGACGCTAGCAAAACCGCATCAACCTTGCGCGCCTTTTCGCAAACAGGATGGCAGCCCACTGCATTTTCGCTTTCAGCAGCTCAAGCCGCTTTTGAAATGAACATGCCAGTGCAGGGTTTTAATGAAGAGGCAACACCTCAACCACTATTTGACTATCCCCTGGGAATGGCGCGGGCCCAATTGCATGACGCGTTCATCGTGTCTCAAACCGCGAATGGCTTCATCCTTGTTGACCAACATGCGGCCCACGAGCGCATCGTTTATGAGCGCCTAAAAGCCGAACGCGGTGCAAGTGGAATTCAGGTTCAGCCTTTACTGGTACCTCAAGTGGTACAGATGGATGTTGTGTCCGTCGCAGCCGCCCTATCGCTGCAAGACGAATTGGCTGAGCTTGGGTTGAAACTTGAATCCTTTGGCGAAAGGGCATTGCTCGTGCGTGAGGTGCCAGCAGCTCTTTCAAAAGCCAACATCAGCACACTTGTCAAAGCTATCGCAGACGATGCCGCAGATCAGGGCCAGAGCCAATCCGTACAAGAGCGGATCAACCATCTATTGGCAACCATGGCGTGTCACTATTCCGTCCGCGCTGGGCGCAGTTTGCGGCTTGAGGAAATGAATAGTCTTCTGCGCGAAATGGAACGCACCCCTAACGCTGGTCAATGCAACCACGGACGCCCAACGTTCATTGCGCTGGAAATGAAAGATATTGAACGCCTGTTTGGCCGAACTTAAGTGAGGCGGTAAAACCGCACCTGCGTGTCACCATATTCGCGCACGTTTAGCAGTGTAAACTGCGGAACCGCCGCTACCACAGCGCGTGCCGCCTCTTCCAAAACCACAATGCCACCAACCGTAAGCCAGCCGCCTTCCACCACCGAAGTAAGAGCCTTTTCGCCCAAACCCTTGCCGTAAGGTGGGTCAACAAAAACCAATCCATATGGCGTGTGCGGCGCACATGGCCCAAGGTCTATAGCATCGCGCCGCCAGATACGCGTTTGCCCGATCACCCCGCAAGCTTCTGCATTGGTGCGGATCACGCCACGCGCTCCTGCGTCATCATCCACAAAGCAGCAGAACTTTGCTCCGCGCGAAATCGCTTCCAGTCCCAAAGCACCTGTGCCAGCAAACAAATCTAAAACCCGCACATCCTCCAGCACGAAGCCTTCCATACCGTGCGCCAGAATGTTGAAAATCGATTCGCGTACCCGGTCAGAGGTAGGCCGCGTTGCCCCGCTGGTCGGGCCATTAATATCTCGTCCCTTAAATTTTCCAGCCACAATGCGCATATCGACGTTCCGCCTACACTCAAAAACCGCTAACCCTCTGCCACGATGAAGCGCAAACTGCCAGAGCCGATGTTACAAGCCTTCGCCGAGGCAGAAGCCGCCGCCGCACGTGGTGAAGTTCCTGTGGGTGCAGTCATCGTTTCAAGCTCAGGCGCAGTTTTGGCCAGTGCTGGAAATCGCACGCTGGAATATAAAGACCCAACCGCCCATGCCGAGCTTCTCGCGATTCGTGCGGCTGCCCACGCATTAGACAGTGAGCGCCTGATCGATTGCGATCTCTACGTTACGCTGGAACCTTGCGCCATGTGCGCCGCCGCCATTTCTTTTGCCCGCTTGCGACGAGTCTATTTCGCCGCCAGCGACGAAAAGATGGGAGCAATTGAAAATGGCCCCCGATTTTTTAACCAGGCTACGTGCCATCATAAGCCGGACGTTTACAGCGGCATAGGCGAAGCTCAGGCCAAAATCTTGCTGACAGATTTCTTCAAAGCCCGTCGTTAACGGCCGATTTGATTTGAAATTCGATAGTGCGTGTACAATGCCGCGAGAAGTGCGGCCGCCGAGGGCGAACCAATTTTCAGTTTGCGATGGCTCGCCAGCCAATGTCACGGCGACAAAATCCGTCTTGCCAGTCAATCTCGTCCACGACTTGATAGGCCCTGGCCTGTGCCTCTTTGATCGAAGTTCCCAACGCCGTTACAGTCAACACCCGTCCCCCATTTGAAACCAGCACTTCGCCATCAAGTGCGGTGCCCGCGTGAAAGACTTCAACACCTGACTCAAACTCTTGATTTAGGCCATTGATATAACTGCCCTTTTGGACTTCACCCGGATAGCCTTTTGCAGCCAATACAACAGTTAGTGCGGCGCGTGAGTCCCACTCAACCGTCATGCCCTTCAAAGAATGCGCAGCGCCCCAAAGCAATTCTAACACATCACTTTTCAGCCTCGGTATCAGCACTTGCGTTTCCGGGTCCCCGAAACGCGCATTATATTCAATCAGCTTCGGGCCTTCGTGTGTTAGAATAATCCCCGCGTAAAGCACACCCTTATAGGGGTGCCCCATATCGGCTAGGGCTTTTACAGTGGGCTTTATTATCGTCTCTATCACTTCAGCACACAAGGTTGGCGTCATGCAGGGTGCGGGCGAATAGGCACCCATGCCGCCAGTGTTTGCACCCGTATCACCTTCGCCTACCCGTTTATGATCCTGAGCTGTGGCCAAAGGCAGAATATTCATACCATCACACAACACAAAGAAGCTCGCCTCTTCGCCTTCGAGGAATTCCTCAATCACACATTCAGCCCCACCAAAGCGCCCGGCAAAAATCTCTTTCACCGCAACCTCGGCCTCGTTCAATGTCATGGCCACCGTAACACCTTTGCCCGCTGCAAGTCCGTCCGCCTTGACCACAATGGGCGTACCCATTTTGCGCACATAAGCCATGGCCGCAACGTCATCGCGACAGCGCTCATAGGCGGCGGTGGGAATGTTATATTCCGCGCAAATATCTTTGGTAAATCCCTTGGAGCCTTCTAATTGCGCCGCAAACTTTGAGGGCCCAAAAGCTGCGATCCCGGCCGCGTTTAAATCATCAATAAGCCCCGCAACCAAGGGCGCTTCCGGGCCGACCACTACAAAGTCGATCATGTAAGCTTTGCAGAACGCAACAATCGCCTTATGATCAACGATATTAATCTTCACTATTTCCGCCAACCCGCCGATGCCCGGATTTCCAGGGGCCGCATAGAGCTTCTTCAACCGGGGCGACTTTGCCAACCCAAAAGCTAAAGCATGTTCGCGCCCACCAGAGCCGATCAACAACACATTCATTTTTTCGTTTTGCATAAGCCTTCTATCTGGCAAAAGGGTGAGTGTATTCAAGGGAATCTTATTTTTGTCCACCTTACCTGACTTTGACCCCGAAACCGGGGAGATTATTGAAACGCCAAGAGCTAATTTGGCAGAGCAGTCAGTGAGTGAGCTCTCACAGGCGCTAAAACGCACATTGGAAGACCGTTTTGGCCATGTGCGGGTGCGCGGTGAAATTTCTGGTTTTCGCGGAGCGCATACGTCTGGCCATGTTTATTTCGCGTTGAAGGATGAGAATGCTAAAATTGAAGCCATCATTTGGCGCGGTGCGTTCACAAAACTTCGCAGCAAGATGCAGGAAGGGCTCGAGGTGATCGCCACTGGTAAGATCAGCTCTTATCCAAACAAGTCCAGCTATCAAATCATTATTGAAAATATAGAGCTTGCAGGCGCTGGCGCTCTAATGGCACTGCTCGAACAGCGCCGCATGATATTCGCAGCAGAAGGCCTGTTCGACGCTGATCGCAAAAAACCGCTGCCCTATTTACCGCAGGTGATCGGCGTCATCACGTCACCAACCGGTGCCGTCATCCGTGATATTTTGCACCGTCTGAATGATCGCTTTCCGCGCCATGTGATTGTCTGGCCAGTGCGCGTTCAGGGCGAAACCGCCGCAGCCGAAGTGGCCGCCGCCATTAATGGATTCAACGAAATGGTGCAAAAGCCAGATTTGTTAATCGTTGCGCGTGGCGGCGGCTCCCTGGAAGACTTAATGCCATTCAACGAAGAAATTGTGGTGCGTGCTGTTGCTGCCAGCAAAATCCCCCTGATTTCGGCCATTGGCCACGAAACCGATACGTCATTGATCGATCATGCTGCCGATTGGCGCGCTCCTACGCCCACGGCAGCGGCTGAAAAAGCCGTACCGGTGCGCGCCGATTTGTTGGTTGAAGTGGCAAGCCTCAACGCCAGACAAAAGCGCGGCCTCTTGCGTGCGCTGTCAGAAGTGCGCTTGCGTTTGCAGGCAGCGTCGCGGGCTTTGCCAAAGCCTGACGAAATTTTGGCTATGGTGCGGCAACGCCTGGACGGCGCTGGCGCCAAACTTCCGCGTGCTCTGAAAGCCAATTTGCAAACCCATGCGCTTGTGTTAGCGCGCCAGACCGGTCGCCTTACGCTGCAGCCAGTGCAACAGCGTGTCAGCGAAAGCCGTCGCAGACTGGGCGAAACCCAACAACGCAAAACCCGTGCACTTCAGCATTATTTTGCCATAACGAAAGACCGGCTTTCCAGTGAAACTAAACTCATGGCGGCCCTCAGTTATAAATCCGTGCTATCGCGCGGTTTTGCCGTGCTGCGCGATCAGGCAGGAAAGCCACTGCGTGGTGTTTCCCACATCAAGCCGGAAGCTGTTTTGCAAATCGAAATGGCGGATGGCCAGTTAGTTGTTCAGGCCACCAAACCGAATTCACAAGGCTCACTCTTTTAATTTAATTATGATGTGCCTATATTCGGCCAATGAATTTTCAAGGCCACCCTATCCAACCACAGCGCGAAGCCAAATTGCGCTATCTGGACGCTGATTTTCAGATCTTGCGTGAGGGAGATTATGTGCGTTGCGCCATTAGCGGCGATCCAATCCGGATTGATAATTTACGCTATTGGAATGTAGACCGGCAGGAAGCCTATAAGTCAGCCAACGAGTCCTTGGCGGCTCAAAAGCGCTGAATTGAAATCAATATGCACGCGTAAAGTGATACACTTCTTCCATTAAAATGGCGCGGCTTTGGTCAGCATAGGGCATCCATTTTTCTTGACATAGCACAGCAAAATTGGTGGCAATCAAGATCCATTGCAAAACCATCGTGGCAGATCGCTTTGTCGAATTGGTATTACGCGCACGCCGCAAAATGACGATAACCATTAAGATCGTGTTGAATGCAATCAGCTGAATGATAATGGGCGGGTGCCCCGTCCACAAAAAATGTTGAACATCGCCGAGCCGCAAAGATTCGATAAACTCGTACATAACCGCTTCCAATCACGTGGCAACGCACATTGCGGCCAGCATGGTTAAAACTTCACAAAGCTGCAAATCGGCAAAACTCCTCTAAAGCAGCCTTGACGCTAAAATAATACCAAGAGGGCCTTAACGTTTGGTTGCCGAATAATGTAAACTAGCCTTTTGCCGCCTCTGGCCCTATAGGAGCCGTTTTGGCTATGGAGTTTGATAATGACTGCGAAATGGACACCGGAAACCTGGCGAAATTTCCCGGTGCAGCAGATGCCGGTGTATCTTGATCGCGCCAAGTTGAACGCTGTTGAAGCCCGCCTCGCCGGTTTTCCGCCACTGGTTTTTGCAGGTGAAGCCCGCAAGTTGAAGAAGAAACTCGCCCGGGTTTCAGAAGGTAAGGGCTTCCTTATGCAAGGCGGCGACTGCGCGGAAAGCTTTGCCGAACATTCCGCTGATAACATCCGCGATTTCTTCCGCGTGTTTTTGCAGATGGCTGTGGTTTTAACCTTTGCCGGCGGCCAGCCCGTTGTGAAGGTGGGCCGCATCGCGGGACAGTTTGCCAAGCCGCGCTCGTCACCGTCCGAAACCATAGAAGGTGTGGAATACCCTATCTACCGTGGCGACATTGTGAACGACGCGGCCCCCTCCATTGAAGGTCGCGTGCCAGACCCAGAGCGCCAGATTATGGCTTATCGCCAATCAGCGGCCACGCTGAACTTGCTGCGGGCATTCGCGCAAGGTGGCTATGCCAACCTGGAACATGTTCATCAATGGACGCTGGGCTTTCTCAAAGATTCACCGGCGTCCGAGCAATATGAAGAACTGTCGTCGCGCATTACTGAAGCCCTTGGCTTTATGCGCGCTTGCGGCATCACGGCCGAAACCGCGCCGCAGTTACGCCAAACCGATTTCTTTACCAGTCATGAGGCTTTGTTACTGGGCTTTGAGCAGGCGATGACACGGGTGGATTCCACCAGTGGCGATTATTATGCCACCTCTGGCCACATGTTATGGATTGGCGACCGCACGCGCCAGCTTGATCATGCCCATGTGGAATTTGCCCGTGGTATTAAAAACCCTATCGGCCTTAAATGTGGTCCATCGCTGAAGCCTGATGAACTGGTCAAGCTGATCGATCTGCTCAACCCACAAAATGAACCTGGCCGCCTCACACTCATTGCGCGTTTTGGTTCCGACAAAGTGGAAAAGCATTTGCCCGAGCTCATTCGCGCCGTGAAGCGCGAGGGAAGGGTTGTGGTGTGGTCTTGCGACCCCATGCATGGCAATACTATCAAGGCAACGTCGGGCTATAAGACACGGCCGTTTGACGCCATATTAAATGAAGTAAAGGGCTTTATGGCTGTTCACCGCGCCGAAGGCACACATGCTGGCGGCATTCACGTGGAAATGACTGGCAAGGATGTGACCGAATGCACCGGTGGCCTAAGGGCCTTGCGCGATGAAGATTTGAATGATCGCTATCACACCTTCTGCGACCCGCGCCTCAATGCCGCCCAGGCACTGGAACTGGCTTTCCTGGTGGCCGACGAATTAAAAAAAGAGCAGGCCCTGCGCCCGCGCAAATATGAAGATGATGAAGATGTTGAAGCCGCAGAATGATGCCTGGCGATCGACTTGCATTCCGCTGACGCTGATCCAATATGTATCAGCGTTAGTTTCATATTAGGAGCGCGTTATAATGATCGATTTGCATTACTGGCCAACACCCAACGGCCACAAGATTACAATTTTTCTGGAAGAGACGGGCGTACCTTATACCATCCACAAGGTGGGTATTGGCAAAGGCGACCAGTTCAAGCCGGAGTTTTTGGCCATTTCGCCCAATAACCGTATGCCTGCCATTGTTGATCACACGCCCACAAATGGCGGGAAGCCGATTTCGATATTTGAATCTGGCGCAATCTTACAGTACCTTGCCGAGAAAACTGGCAAATTTTTGCCAACAGAGATCCGCGCGAAAACCGAAGTGATGCAATGGCTATTCTGGCAAGTGGGAGGGCTTGGCCCGATGGCCGGCCAGAATGGTCATTTCAACGTCTATGCGCCAGAAAAAATCCCTTATGCCATGGAACGTTACACCAATGAAACCAACCGCCTTTACGGTGTGATGAATAAGCGGCTAGCTGATCATGATTATCTGGGTGGTGATTATTCCATCGCCCGCACTGCGCCACCTTAACTCACCGTGAGCGGACGACAACCACGCAAGCACGTAGAGAATGGGTGTTGCGTCGTGCAGCGCATGATCAGCCACAGCTTGCAATCCAGTTGGGTGCCAAATGGAGCGCAGCGCTATCGAATAAATCAAGCCGACAATCAGGATCGCGGTTGCCACACTCAGCCGTAAATTTGCATTGCTAAATAGACCGGTTGGTCGGAGGGTCGCTGCCGTTGCCGCAACGGCTACTGAAAGATTGGTAAGTATTGTAAAAAATCCGAAGAAGCGCCAAATGGCATCGCCGACGCTTGCCCCTTCGCTAGTCATTTTTTGAATGATCAGCACCAGTTGCAAAACCAAGGCGCTCCAGGCAACCAATGCCACCAAAATGCATAAATACCGTTCCGCTAAAGCCCATTTCATTATTATGTTTATCAAGCCGACCCACCCCAAGCAAACTGATTAACGACGCAGCAACCTTATCTTTTGCCACCCGCTTGACCTTTGCTGCCCTTTCGCGCATTTTGCGTTTAATGAATCTAAACCGCCCCTGTGCCATCTGTGGCCGTATTATTATTTAGCCAACATATCGCTGGCTGGGCGCCGCTTACTTAAAATTTAAACAAGCGAATTCCCGGGTGGCAAACACCATGAGGAAGAATATGTCTTTGCGCATTTATAACACGCTGACCAGAACGAAGGAGGTTTTCACTCCCATCGATCCAAAAAACGTGCGCATGTATGTCTGCGGCCCCACGGTTTATGATTTTGCTCATATTGGCAACGCGCGGCCCGCGATTGTGTTTGATGTGCTGTTTAGATTGCTGAAACATCTATATCCGGGTCAGGGCAAAGCATCGGATGGGTCATGTGTTGAATATGTGCGCAACATCACCGATGTGGATGACAAGATCAACGCGCGGGCCCTGCGGGATTATCCCGACACACCGCTGAACGAAGCCATTCGCAAGGTAACGGAAAAAACTTACGACCAGTATCAAAAGGACGTCGAGGCGCTGGGTTGTTTGACACCAACAGCGCAACCCCGCGCCACCGAGCATATCGAAGGCATGGTGAAGATGATCAGTGTACTGATAGATCGCGGCCATGCCTATGCGGCGGCGGGCGAGGTTTTGTTCAACGTGTCTTCTATGAAAGATTACGGCGCACTCTCAGGCCGCAAGATGGAAGAGCAACTGGCAGGTGCCCGCGTGGCGGTGGATGCCCACAAGAAAAACCCGGGTGACTTTGTGTTGTGGAAGCAATCAGCAGCCGATGAACCCGGCTGGGATTCGCCGTGGGGCCGCGGCCGTCCCGGTTGGCACATCGAATGCAGCGTGATGAGCAAAGCCTATCTGGGTGAAGTCTTCGACATCCACGGCGGCGGCCTGGATCTGATCTTCCCCCACCACGAAAACGAAATCGCTCAAAGCCGCTGTGCTAACGGCACAGGCGTGATGGCGAATTACTGGATGCATAATGGGTTTCTGCAAGTGGAAGGACAAAAGATGTCCAAGAGCTTGGGGAATTTTGTGACGATTGCTGAAGTGTTGGAGGATTGGGCAGGTGAGACGGCACGGTTCAACATGCTGCGTACACATTACCGGCAGCCGATTGATTGGACTGAGGCCAGTCTGGAAGAGAGTAGGCATATTCTGATTGGTTGGCGGAACCTAATTTCAACGGCGACGGAATCAACCACCGACGCTGAATTCGTTGCTGCGCTCCGCGATGATCTAAACACACACGCGGCGTTCACACGACTTCACGCACTCGCCAAGTCAGGCCAACATGAAGCACTCCGAGGTAGTCTCGAATTACTCGGATTTGATCTCAAACTAGCGAAACTCAATCGTATCTTTGAAGTGCATGTTCATAACGTCGTCGTGACAACTGATATTGTCGATGCCCGTGTTGTCGCCCGCCTCGAAGCGCGCAATGCCAAGGACTGGAAGAAGTCAGACGAAATCCGCGACGAACTCGCGGCCATGGGCATCCAAATCAAAGACGTGAAAGACCCAGCCACTGGTGAACTCAAGACCGAATGGGAAGTAAAGCGATGAGCAAGACCAAACTTTCCCTGTTCGACACCACGTTGCGCGATGGCCAGCAGACGCCAGGGGTTACGTTCTCGCTGGAGGACAAGCTGGCCGTGATGGCCATGCTTGATAAATTAGGCGTGGATTATATCGAGGGCGGCTATTCCGGTGGCAACCCTACGGACAACGCGCTGTTCGCCGAAGAGCGCAAATCCAAAGCCACCTTCACTGCTTTCGGCATGACTAAGCGGGCAGGGCGCTCTGTGTCCAATGACTCGGGTTTGCAAACTTTGCTGCAAGCCAAATCCAAGGCTATCTGCTTTGTGGCCAAGTCTTGGGACTATCACGTGCGTGTAGCCTTGGGCTGCACCAATGAAGAAAATGTGGCAGGCATCACCGAAAGCGTTGCTGCCGCCAAGCGTGCTGGCAAAGAAGTGCTCGTCGATTGCGAACATTTCTTCGATGGCTACAAAGCCAACCCCACTTATGCCACTGCTTGCGCCAAAGCTGCTTATGATGCAGGCGCGCGCTGGGTTGTGTTATGTGATACCAATGGTGGCACCATGCCGCCGGAAGTGTCGCAAATCGTCAGTGCACTGACGAAACTGATCCCGGGTTCGCATCTTGGCATTCACGCCCATAACGACACCGAACAGGCTGTTGCCAATTCCCTCGCCGCTGTGGAAGCGGGTGTGTGCCAAATTCAAGGCACGTTGAACGGCATCGGCGAACGCTGCGGCAATGCTAATCTCATCTCCATCATCGGCACACTGGGCCTGAAGCCGCATTTTGCAAATCGTTTCGAGTCTAATGCGAATCTCGCAGAACTTACCAACGTCAGCCGCAGCTTTGATGAGCTATTGAACCGTGCACCCTTTGCGCAAGCGCCATACGTCGGCAAAAGTGCCTTCGCCACCAAGGCCGGTATTCACGCCTCTGCACTGGCCAAAGAGCCTGAAACGTATGAGCATGTAAAGCCTGAAAGCGTGGGCAACACGCGGCGTATTTTAGTTTCGGATCAAGCCGGAAAATCCAACCTGCTCGCAGAGTTGCAACGCATCGGCATGTCGATCAAAAAAGATGATGCGCGCCTCGATCATTTATTGCGTGAAGTGAAAGAGCGTGAAAACCAGGGCTATGCTTATGACGGTGCTGATGCTTCATTCGAGTTGTTGGCGCGGCGCACGCTAAGCACTGTGCCACATTATTTTGATGTGCAAAGTTTTCAGGTGAATGTGGGCCAACGCGATGGCACGATGTATTCCGAAGCCAGCGTGAAAGTAAAAGTGGGCAATGACGTGCTGATCAGCGCCGGCGAAGGCAATGGCCCGGTGAGTGCGCTGGACGTGGCTCTTCGCAAAGACCTTGGCAAATATCAAAAGCATATTGAGAATATGGAACTGGTGGATTTCAAAGTGCGTATTCTCAACGGCGGCACAGATGCCACCACGCGGGTCTTGATTGAGAGCAGGGATGATCACGGCAATCGCTGGTTCACCGTTGGTGTCTCAGCCAATATCGTCGAGGCTTCTTTTCAAGCTCTGCTGGATGCGATCAATTATAAGCTACTACGCGACGGCGTTGTTGCGTGAGTGAACTCTCAAGTCAAAACCGCGGTGTGATCTACGCGGTGATAGCGCATCTGTTTTGGGGTGCGATGGCAGGTTATTTTGGACTGATCCGTTATATTAATCCGCTTGAGATCGCCGTGCACCGTGCCTTATGGAGTGCGCCCATTGGCTTGGCCGTGGCTTGGTACCTTGGTTTGTTGCCCGCGGTATCGGCGGTTTTGGGCAACACTCGTTTGCTGGCCACGTTGCTTTTCACCAGCTTGTTAGTCGTCTTCAACTGGACGCTTTATATCTGGTGCATCACCCATGGGCGAACGCTGGATGCCAGCCTTGGTTATTTCATAAACCCGTTGATGAATGTGGCTGTGGGCTTTGTGTTTCTCAAAGAACGTTTCACGAAACCGCAAATGCTGGCCATCGCTCTGGCAGTCTTTGCGGTTGTCGTTGTGACATTTGGCACAGGAGTGTTTCCTTGGATTGGCCTTTCACTCGCCGCCACCTTTTGCCTTTACGGCTACTTACGCAAAACCATGAATGTAGGCGCAATTGAAGGCTTTCTCATTGAGGTTGTTCTGGCGCTCTTCCCCTTATTGGCTGCCGATGCCTGGCTCGCCTCAAAGGGAGAATTGAATTTTGGCCATGACTCATTCAGCACTCTGATGTTGATTGGTTGCGGCGGCTTCACCGCAGGTGCGCTGATGTTCTATTCTATCTCACTCAAACTTATCCGTTATTCAACCGCAGGCCTGCTGCAATATCTCTCTCCATCGTTGGTATTCCTCACGGCTGTTTTTATCTTCGGCGAAACACTTGATACTTGGAAACTCGCGGGTTTCGTCCTCATTTGGTTGGCGCTGGCGATTTATTCCATTGCATCCTTACGCGAAAACAAACCGACTACAGCTGTTGTCTGATAGCAGCCAAAGGTACTTTCTGTGGTGTCCGCTCTAATCGTTCGCGGTAAAGCGGGATAATCTCGTCGACGTTTTTCGCGACATCCAAAAACACTTCGGTTTCCGCACGAATGAAGGCTTCCGCCCGCATATGGTCAAGCAGCTTTATCAAATGGTTCCAATAGCCTTCAACATTTGCCACGATGATGGGTTTGGCATGTTGATTAAGTTGAGCCCACGTAGTGATCTCAGCCAGTTCCTCCAGTGTGCCAATGCCGCCAGGCAGGGCCACAAATCCGGTCGACTTTTCAAACATCAGTGTTTTGCGTTCATGCATAGAGCGGGTAACAATAAGTTCATTCAAGCCGTCCAGCATCCGTTCTTTGGATACGAGGAATTCGGGGATAATGCCAATCACATGGCCCCCGCCCGCCAGCACTGCACGTGCCACCTCACCCATCAGTCCAATCGATCCGCCACCATAGACCAGCCCAATGCCTTCTTGGGCCATGTGGCTGCCAAGTTGCCAAGCAGTTTTAATGTAAGCCGGATTACGGCCAGCGCTGGATCCACAGTAAACACACAGCCTGTGTTCAGGCGCATTTAGAACAGGAGACATTATGGACTTTGCAAATTGATATTAGGCCCTTATTCAGCAGGCGAAAGATGACTATATAGTGGCAATGGCTTTTGCAGGGCACTCAAACAACTGGCGTTTATTTCAGCTTAGCGGATTTAGTTTGCCAGCAGTTGCAGCTTCTGTCGCTCTGCTGTTGATGCCCTATCAGCACAAACTGACAAGCGTAAATGCGCCGCCTGAGCCTTTAGCCGTAACCAGCGTCAGCCCAGCCAAGCCATTGCCTTATGAGGGGTTTGGCCTGCCGGTGTCGCCTCTTAATCCTGATAGCGTGCCAAGCCAACCACATACCATTATAGTGCAAGCAGGATCTACCCTGTGGAAGATGGCGCGTGAATTTTATGGCAAAGGCAAACACTATCCGGTGATTCTAAACGCCAACCGTAAAATCATCGCCAAGCCAGGACTAATTTATCCCGGGCAACAGTTTGTCTTGCCCGACAAGAAAGCCGACTAAATGAGTTCTCCTTCCGCTACCCCGCATGAAACCAGCCAGTGGACCACCATGAAGGGACTGATGCCTTATCTTTGGGCCAAAGACCGGCCGGATTTGCGAACGCGTGTCGTGATTGCGCTGCTTTTGCTGGTGGGTTCCAAAGTGGTAACAATCATCACGCCCTATGCGTTCAAATGGGCGGCCGATGCACTGGCTGCCGGGCAGGGCCAAACGGTGGCGCTCCTTTCTGTGCCCTTCTTTATGGTATTGGCTTATGGCCTGGGACGGGTATTTTCAGTGCTGTTTGCGCAACTGCGTGATGCGGTTTTCGCCAAAGTTGGCCAACGCGCCGTGCGTGAACTTTCGACCAATACTTTTATGCACTTGCATCAATTGTCACTCAAGTTCCACCTGGAGCGTAAAACCGGTGCCCTCAGCCGTATTATCTCGCGCGGCATTAATGGCGTAGACTCGGTTCTGCGATTTGCACTGTTCAACACTTTGCCCACAGCCTTTGAAATTATTTTCCTCTGTGCCGCCATCGCTTGGTCTTTGGGCTGGGTCTATGCGCTGGTGGTTGCTCTAACTGTTTTGACCTATGTCACCTTCAGCTATTGGGCCACCGAAGCGCGTATCGGTATTCGCCGTATCATGAATGAGGCCGATAATGACGCCGGTAGCAAGGCTATTGATAGCTTGCTCAATTTCGAAACCGTCAAATACTTTGGAAATGAGAAACATGAAGCCCAGCGCTATGACGGTGCTATGGCGCGTTATGAAGGTGCTGCCATTAAAACCTGGATTTCACTTGCCGGATTAAACGCGGGCCAAGCCGTAATCTTTTCAATTGGCCTCACAACAGTGATGGTGATGTCTGCGCTTGCCATCCTATCCGGCAAAAACACCATCGGCGATCTTGTATTGGGCAACGCTTTGCTAATCCAACTTTCCATTCCGTTAAATTTCATTGGCTCATCATACCGTGAAATCAAGCAGGGTCTGATTGATGTGGAAGGCATGTTCTCAATCTTGAAACAGAATGCTGAAATTGCCGACAAACCCGGTGCACCAGCATTCCATGCTGGACAGGGCGAGATTAAATTTGAACATGTGTCTTTCGCCTATGATGAAGCGCGCCCCATATTGAAAGACGTGTCATTTATAGTGCCAGCAGGTAAAACGGTTGCAATCGTTGGCCCATCCGGAGCGGGTAAATCCACCATCTCACGTTTGTTGTATCGGTTTTATGATGTGACCGCTGGCCGGATTGTTATTGACAGTCAAAATATTGCCGATGTTCAACAAGAAAGTTTACGCCGCGCCATCGGCATGGTGCCGCAGGACACCGTGCTGTTCAATGATACAGTGCGTTACAACATTCGCTACGGCAAACCCGAAGCGAGTGATACCGAAGTTGAAGACGCAGCAAAATTGGCCCAAATCCATGACTTTGTAATGAGTCTTCCGAAGCAATACGAAAGCCTGGTGGGCGAACGTGGCCTCAAGCTTTCCGGCGGAGAAAAACAACGTGTTTCGATTGCCCGCACAATTTTGAAAGCGCCGCCCATTCTCATCCTCGATGAGGCCACTTCGGCGCTCGACAGTTTAACTGAGCAGGAAATCCAGTCTGCGCTGAAAGATGTGTCGCGCAATAGAACCACTTTAGTGATAGCGCACCGTCTTTCAACAATCATTGATGCTGATGAGATCATTGTCCTTGATAAGGGTTGCATTTCCGAACGCGGAACTCATTCTGCTCTGCTGCGTAAAAAAGGCCTCTATGCAACCATGTGGAATAGACAGCAACAGGCGGACAAAGCACGTCGTAAACTCGCAGAAGTTGCGGAATTGGCGGACGCGTGAACCAGGTGTTTATGCCAATAGTTTCTAATTTCTGAATCAACGTTTCGCTAAGCACAAGCCGGAAGATCCTGTTAATCCTGAACACCAAATACAAGATAAATTGGGTTCAAATTTGATGCAAATGCC
>JAYVCU010000100.1:0-11011 GCA_043749835.1 Hyphomicrobiales bacterium | reverse complement strand
TTGCCCTGTCTGGTGATTTTATCGTGGGCTTTCCCGGTGAGTCTGAAGCAGCCTTTGAACACACCCTGAAACTCGTGCGCGAAGTGGGCTATGCCATGGGCTACAGCTTCAAATATTCACCTCGCCCCGGAACCCCGGCAGCACAACGCCAAGATCAAGTTGCAGAAGATGCCAAGACTGAGCGACTTGCTCGCCTGCAAGCTCTGTTGATGCAACAAACAGCACACTTCAATTACGGATGTGTCGGACGAAGCTTAGACATATTGCTTGAAAAGCCCGGCCGCCAGGAAGGCCAGCTGATTGGTCGCTCACCCTATCTGCAATCGGTCCATCTTTCAGCAGGTGGGCTGAAAATTGGAGATATCGTTCCTATATCCATCAAATCAGTTGGCTCGAACTCACTTTCGGGGCAGTATGCTGGTGTAACTGGAGTTTAATCGTTTTAAAGGAGCCTACAGCTTTTGAACCGCAATGCCGTCGCTCTAAGAGCCGCTGAACTGGATGAGCGCGCTGTGTCGCTTGCCTTCGATGATAACCGCGTCATGGCCCAACTTCTGGGTGAACATGATTCCCATCTTGCACAAATTGAACATCGTTTGGGCGTGGCCATCACCCCGCGCGGCAATCGCATTTCCATTAAGGGCGACAAAGAGCAATCGGAATTGGCCCGTGCCGTTCTGTTGCATCTTTATACCAAAGCAGCACGCGGCGAAGAAATCAATAAAGGCGAGGTGGACGGCGCTATTCGCATGGTTAAAACCGCTGAACAAAAAGAACAGGCAGATGGAAGTGTGCGCACCCGCCGTAAAACCATCAATGCGAGAACGCCCAACCAACAAGCCTATATCGAATTGATCCGCCGCAATGAGCTGACCTTCGGCATCGGGCCAGCAGGCACCGGCAAAACCTATATTGCGGTTGCCTGTGCAGCTGAAGCACTGATGAACGGTGAAGTTGACCGCATCATTTTATCACGCCCCGCCGTCGAAGCAGGCGAGCGCTTGGGCTTTCTGCCGGGCGATATGAAAGAGAAGGTAGATCCGTATCTGCGCCCTCTTTATGATGCGCTGTACGACATGATGCCACAAAGCGTGGTGCAAAAGTGCCTGGCTGAAAATCAAATCGAAATTGCACCCTTGGCCTTCATGCGGGGCCGCACACTTGCATCTGCCTTCATCATTCTTGATGAGGCCCAGAACACCACGCCCCAACAAATGAAGATGTTTCTTACACGTCTTGGTGAAGGCAGCCGTATGGTTGTAACGGGTGATCCCAGCCAAATCGATTTGCCCTCCGGCGTTGGCTCTGGTCTGATTGAGGCAACATCTATTTTAGACGGCGTTAAAGGCATTGGCATTACACGCTTTATGAATTTGGATATCGTGCGCCACCCTCTCGTTGGTCGCATTGTGCAGGCCTATGACAAATTGCAGGTCAAGGCCCCCAAAAGGCTATAGCAGGTGCCGATCGACATCGCTTTTGCCGACGCGCGTTGGAAGCGCGTTCCGAAACTTGTGATGCACATTGAGCAAGCTCACGCCTTAAGCTTGACCAAAGACAATGCTGCCAGGCTCACATCAGTGTTGTTGGCAAATGACACCACGCTTAAGGAATTGAATTATCAATGGCGCGGAAAGAAAAAGCCCACCAATGTTTTATCATTCCCAGCCGCCGCACTCAAAGTGCCTCGCGGTCTAGCCAAGCCCCTCGGCGATGTGGCACTCAGCTACGAAACCTGCGCCAAAGAAGCCAAAGAGGCCGGCAAAACCCTAAGTCATCACGCCACACACTTATTCGTCCACGGTCTGCTCCATCTCATAGGCTATGACCATGAAAATGACGTTGATGAAGCGCGCATGGAAACCAAAGAAATTCGCATTCTTGCAAAATTGGGCATTCCCAACCCGTATATGCTAGTGGACGAGCATGAGTGAACCCAGAAAGCCGTCGCTGCTTGCCAAACTGAAACGCAAGCTAGGCGCCAGGAACGCCGGTCTTGAACAAACCATTGATACGGTGATTGATACTCATGCCGAAGCAACGGGTGAAACAACACTGGATGGTGATGCGCGCTCCATGATGCGCAACGTGATAGGCTTTGCTGACATCCGCGTTAAAGACCTCATGGTGCCCCGCGCCAACATCACCGCCTTGGATGAAGATGGCTCGATGCGTGAACTTTTAAGTCTGTTTATTGACGCTAACCATTCACGTGTTGCGATCTTTCGCGAGTCGTTAGATGACGTGATCGGCATGGTTCATGTAAAGGATTTTTTGCGTTGGATGACGTCCAAAGGCAAAAAGAAAAAGACCCGTGGCAGCCCTGAAATGGGCATTGATTTAGCGGCCAAAGAACTCTCATCCGCTGTCAAACACCACAGCACCTTAAAGCGCCAGGTTCTTTTTGTGCCCCCATCGATGCCAGCTCCGGATTTGCTGCTCAAGATGAAAGCCTCACATATACATTTGGCGATTGTGGTGGATGAATATGGTGGCACAGACGGTATTGTGTCGTTGGAAGACCTGCTTGAAGTCATCGTCGGTGATATCTCAGATGAGCATGACACCGACGAACAAAGCGAAATGCTGGTAAAAGTCGATGACAAGATCTGGCTGGCAAACGGCCAGGTTGAAATCGCCCATGTCGAAGAAACCCTTGGCCTGAAACTCCTGACGGATGAAAATTGGGATGACGCGGATACGCTGGCAGGCCTTGTGTTCGAAATGGCCGGACGCGTTCCAACGCGTGGCGAAATAATAAAACATGCCTCAGGCTTGGAATTTGAAATTACTGACTCTGACGCGCGCCGCATCAAGCGTGTGCGTATTCACCTGCGCCTGAAACAGGATTTAGAATCATCATCAGATTCCACGAGCGGCTGACATGGGCATCCTCAAACCACCAGCGCCTTTTAGTGATCAGGCCGGCCTAACCGGCCTTGATCAACGATCACGTGAGATTTTTCGCAGCATCGTGGAATCCTATCTCGCTAATGGTGAGCCTGTGGGTTCACGCACAATTTCGCGCACATCCGGGGCCAATCTTTCACCGGCTTCCATCCGAAATGTCATGATGGATTTAGAGGATTCAGGGCTGATCTATGCGCCGCACACATCGGCAGGAAGGTTGCCGACACAACTCGGTCTGCGTTTCTTTGTGGATGCGCTGCTCGAGATCAATGCCATCAATGACCAGGAGCGCAGCCGCATTGATGCTGAAATTCAAGCCTCCAATCACCAACGCCGTGTCGAAGAAGTGTTGGGCGAAGCGTCCACCATGCTGTCGGGCTTATCGCAATGCGCCTCGTTGGTGATGAGCCCCAAATTTAACGCCAGGTTAAAGCATATTGAATTTGTGTCGCTGTCACCGGGTCGGGCTTTGGTGATCATCGTCAGCGAAGACGGCAGTGTTGAAAACCGCCTTGTCGACGTGCCGCCCGGCCTTCCGGCTTCAACCTTTGTGCGGGCCAGCAATTATCTTTCAAGCATTGCGGGTGGCCGCAGCATTGACGATGTGCAAAAGCTGGTGGCCGGGCAAGTTGAAGGCCTGCGCCGTGAGTTGGATGAACTCACTGCCAAGCTGGTTGAAAGCGGTCTTGCCGTCTGGAGTGGCGGTGACGAAGCTTCTGCCAAAAACCTGATCGTGCGCGGGCAAGCCAATCTCATTGATCAGCAAGACGCTACCCTTGATCTGGAACGCATTCGCCGTCTGTTTGAAGATATTGAAAATAAAAAAGAACTAGTTGAGGTTTTAGGTTTGGCTGAAAAAGCTGAAGGTGTGCGCATTTTCATTGGCTCTGAAAACCGCCTGTTCTCGATGTCAGGATCGTCGATGATCGTTGCTCCGTTCAAAAATCGACAGGAAAAAATTGTAGGCGTTCTGGGTGTCATTGGACCCACGCGGCTGAATTATGCCCGCATCATTCCAATGGTGGATTACACCGCCAAAGTGGTGGGCCATCTCCTCTCTTGATTTTTGATGCGCAATTGCCGATATTCGGGCCTATGAGCGAAGATAACCAAGTTCCCGAAACACCCGAAGAAGCCGTTGCGCCCGAAGTTGTAGTTGATCCACGCGATGTGGAAATCAGCAGCCTGCAGGACGAAGTTGCCCAAAGCAAAGATCGCTTGCTGCGTCTGGCCGCCGAAATGGAAAACTTGCGTAAACGCACCGACCGTGAAAAGGCCGAAGCAACACTCTATGCAGCCACCAATTTTGCGCGTGATCTTCTGACTGTGGCCGACAATTTGCGCCGCGCCCTGGAAGCCTTGCCGCAGGATGAACGCGAACACGCCGGCGAAATTGAAAAAAACCTGATTGTTGGTGTGGATGTAACCGAGCGTGAATTATCCAATGTGTTCCAGCGCCATGGCATACGCAGGCTAGAAACCGTCGGTCAAAAATTTGATCCAAATTTCCATCAAGCGATTTACGAAGTGCCAACGTCCGAAAAGCCTCCTGGCATTGTGATGCAGGAAATGCAGGCGGGCTACGCCGTGGGCGATCGCTGCCTGCGCCCCGCCATGGTAGGTGTGTCGAAGGCTGAGGGCTAAAACACCGCTTCGGCTTTTAACGTTTCAATGCGTCCAAATCCTCCGACCAGATGCACCCACTCTGGCGTTAATTTCCAGAAACTGAAATCACCGAATTCAGCATAACCTGCCGCATAGGGGTGTTTGGATACATAAAGCGCCTTAACCTCTGCTGGGGTTACCTGTTCCATTGTGCCACTGAAACTGACGCGTAACCCTGCCAGCACATCGCCCTCAAGTGGAATTTCGGCAATGAGCAAACTGGCACGTCGATCTTTTAGCAGGCACTGTGTGTGCCGCGCCAAGCTAGACATCAAGAAGTTCGGCAGCCCCTTTTGATCACAGGCATAGTTGACCAGTGAAACATAGGGCCCACCTCCCTCAGGCTCAATCACGGCCAGTGAACCATAACGCCCGCGCTCCAGGGCCGCCCGCGCCAATTTGCCATTTTCACTCATGCTCTGGCTTTAGCATGAACTTCGCGCTAAAACCCTGCCACAATTTGTTCCAGTTTCATACTTATCGCGCCTGCGATGATAAAAGTCGATAAAAGTCGATAAAAAGAGAGTAAAACACATGTCAACAGTGGCTTTAGTGGATGACGACCGCAACATTCTAACCTCCGTAGGAATGGCACTTGAGGCCGAAGGTTATACCGTCCAAAAATACAGTGATGGCGCTGCCGCCCTTCAGGGTCTGCAAGATAACCCCCCTGATATGGCGATCTTTGATATCAAAATGCCACGGATGGATGGCATGGAACTTTTGCGCCGCATCAGGCAAAAGACGGATTTACCGGTGATTTTCCTCACCTCTAAAGATGACGAAATAGATGAACTTTTCGGCCTTAAAATGGGTGCCGATGACTTTGTAAAGAAGCCCTTTTCCCAGCGTTTGTTGATAGAGCGTGTCAAAGCGGTTCTGCGCCGTGCGGCCACGCGTGAGGGCAGTGCCACGCCAAGCGATCAAACCAAAATCATTGAACGCGGAAAATTGGCCATGGATTCAGACCGCCATGCCTGCACCTGGTCCGGCCAGCAAGTCACTCTAACCGTTACAGAATTCCTGATTTTGCAAGCCCTGGCTTTACGTCCCGGGATTGTGAAAAGCCGCGATGCCTTGATGGATGCAGCTTATGATGACCAGGTCTATGTCGATGACCGCACCATTGACAGCCACATTAAGCGCCTGCGCAAGAAGTTCACTCAAGTGGACGAAGCCTTTGATGGCATTGAAACTCTTTACGGTGTCGGTTACCGCTTCAAGGAACAATAACAGGGTCACGCTTTGGATAACGCGCAAGCCAACGAGTTTGATGATGGCCTTGCTGCCAATGATGATGGCAAAGCCAAACCAGCTTTGGCTAAGTACAAATGGTTCGGCCTTGCCAGCCTGGCCACACGCATAGCACTGATCAACATTCTAGGTCTGATGATACTCTCGGCGGGTATTTTATATTTCAACCAGTTCCGGCAAAGCCTTATCAACTCGCGTGTTGAAAGTCTTTTAGTCCAGGGCCAGATTATTGCTGCTGCAATTGCAGGTTCTGCTACCGCTGACACATCGTCCATTGTCATTGACCCTGGAAAACTGGGCGATGCCACTGGCACTGAGGGAAACACAGACTTTTCACAGACCGATTATGATTTCGCCATAACCCCAGATCGGGCGGGTCCGGTTCTGCGCCGACTTTTGGCCAACACCACAATTCGCGGTCAGATCATTGATAATGAGGGAAACATGGTGGTGGATTCAAGCTTCCTCACCGGTGGCAGCGATATTGTTCAAACCAATATATCACCACCACAAAAGCGAACCTGGCGCAGCCACATCTTGAATGTCGTAAATGCCGTGGGTGACCGGTTATTCGCCAACGACTATCCGCTACACGAAGACTATAATTTAGACAATAATCAAGCCCGTCCCGAAGTGGCCTCATCTTTGAATGGCGCAACGCTAAGTGTTGTACGGAGCAACGTTAAACGCGAGATTATCGTGCTGGTGGCCGTTCCCGTGCAACGCTTTCGGGCCGTGCAAGGTGCTCTCCTCCTTTCCACGCAAGGTGGTGAAATTGATAATGTGCTGCGCAGTGAAAGACGCATCGTGTATCTAACCTTTGCCTTCACAGCTTTTGTAGGCTTATTGCTGTCTACTCTGTTGGCCCGCACCATTGCCCGCCCCATCCGCAGGTTGTCGGCTGCCGCAGACCGGGTTCGCCGCGGCATCAATCACAGCCGCGTCGAGATCCCGGATTTCACTACAAGAAGCGATGAGATTGGCCAGCTGTCAGGGTCATTACGGCACATGACCCATGCTCTCTATGCGCGCATTGCGGCAATTGAGGCCTTTGCCGCAGATGTGGCGCATGAGCTCAAAAACCCGCTCACGTCGTTGCGCAGTGCGGTCGAGACTTTTCGCTATGCCAAAACTGATGATCAACGCGACAAACTCGTTGAAATTATTATACATGACGTGCAGCGCATGGACAGATTGATTTCGGATATTTCCGACGCCTCGCGCCTTGATGCAGAATTGGCACGCGCCGAAGTGCACCCCATCGATTTTGCAATACTCTTAGAAAATATTGTAACGCATGCCAATAACACCGCCAAGGATGGAATGGCAGACGTGAGCCTGGTTGTGCAGGATGCAAAAGGCAATTCGGATGCCTATATGATTTTAGGGCACGATTCCAGATTGGGCCAAGTTTTACGCAACCTGATCGACAATGCCAGATCGTTCACTGCCAAGGGTTCAGTCATTCAAATCCGTTTGCGCCGTGTGGGCGAAGAGATTGAAGCGCGCATTGAAGATCGCGGTCCGGGCATCGCTGCAGACAATCTAGAGCGTATTTTTGAGCGCTTCTACACAGATCGGCCAGAGCAGAATTTCGGTGGCAACTCTGGCCTTGGCCTCGCCATTTCGCGCCAAGTTATGGAGGCCCATAAAGGCCGCATTTGGGCTGAGAACCGTTATGGCAAAGCCGCAGACGGCGGTGAGAAACCAATACTGGGGGCACGCTTTGTGCTGCGGCTTCCTGTAATGCCCGAAGGGTGGAAAGCTGAAACGTGATTAATGTTCACGCCACCTGCGTGGCCTTTGGTAACTTTGGCGTTCTGATCCGTGGGCCCTCTGGTTCCGGCAAATCCAGTTTGGCTTTGCGTTTGATTGATGCCGAAGGCTTTGGCATTGGTCAAACCAAGCTGAAGGCAAAGCTTGTTGCCGATGATCAAGTGATGTTGGAACTTAAGGCATCAAAAGTTCTGGCCTCAGCGCCAGCCGCGTTATCAGGTAAAATTGAAATACGCGGAATAGAAATTGTCACGCTTACTCATTTGAAAGTCGTGCAACTGCGCTTGGTGGTTGATCTTGTACCATATGATTCCATTCCGCGCATGCCTGGATCAGATGCTCTGAAGGCTCAACTCTTTGGTGTTTCCCTGCCGCGCATCATGCTTGACGCGCAGTGTGCTGATGTTACAGCGAAGTTGCGTGCAGCAGTTGTTCATATCAAACGTAATAACACCTTTTAAATCACCTTTTTTTTCGCTCAAATATGATTTAGAGCATTTTCCCAAATCGAGGTTAAGACGTGATTTCACTATATCGTGGTATAGAGCGCAAATGATAGGGCTGGTGCTTGTCACTCACGGCCGTTTGGCCTTGGAATTCATCCACGCTCTTGAACATGTTGTGGGCAAGCAGGAGCGCATTGAGGCCGTTTGCATTGGTCCCGATGACCGTATGGATGTGAGGCGCATAGATATTGCTTCCGCAATCACGAAGGTTGATTGCGGTCTTGGCGTGATTATCTTGACGGACATGTTTGGAGGCACACCTTCGAATCTTGCCATATCTTTATTGGAAGAAGGCAAAGTTGAGGTTGTGGCAGGGCTCAATTTGCCGATGCTGGTAAAACTGGCCCGCGTGCGCAAAGATTGCAATTTGCACAAGGCCGCTGCCGCTGCCCAAGATGCGGGGCGCAAATATATCAACATCGCATCACAGGTTTTACAAGGTGAATGATGGCCATCTTAAAGCGCTCTTTGCCGATCATTAATCAACGCGGACTTCATGCTCGGGCATCGGCAAAGTTTGTTAAATGCGCTGAAGGTTTTGATGCCACAATATCAGTCAGTAAAGATGGTCAATCTGTTCCGGGCACGTCGATCATGGGCTTGATGATGTTAGCTGCCAGCATGGGCACGAGCGTGGATGTAGAAACCTCTGGCCCGCAAGCGGAAGCGGCCATGTTGGCATTAGACGCACTGGTTGCTTCCAAGTTTGACGAGGATTAAGTGGCTGACATGGCCCCAATTGTAATGCTTGATGGTCGTCAATCAGAAACGTCCTTAGCTATTCAACGTGGCCTATCTCGCTTGCTGCGCGACCATGATCATGTGATGCTGACAGAATTTACCTTAGCCTCCGGTCGCCGTGCCGACGTGATTGCCCTAGGTGCTGACGGGACGATTTGGATCATTGAAATTAAATCTTCACCCGAAGATTTCTATGCCGATAATAAGTGGCACGAATACCGCGAATTCTGTGATAAATTTTACTTTGCTATTCCGCAAACCATGGATGCAAGCATCATTCCGCTTGAGGCTGGTTTGATCATTGCCGATCGGTGGGGCGCAGAGTTCATGCGGCCTGCCTCGCGGCATCCACTTCATGCATCGCGGCGCAAAGCGCTGACTCACAGCTTCGCCCGCAGTGGGGCCCGGCGGTTACAATTGATTGCAGACATATAAGTTCGTTCTATAAATGTTCTTGACTCGCCCAGGTCGCCCATACTAGCATTAAACTGCAATTGGCGGGGCAGGGAGACAGGCATGACGGCGCGGGCAGCAACAGTGGCATTTCAAGGCATTGATGCCGTACCGGTTGACGTGCAGGCCCAGTTTCTCAATGGGCAGGTGAATTTCCACATCGTTGGCTTGGGTGATAAAGCTATTTCTGAAAGCAAAGAACGCGTGCGTGCAGCACTTCACGCTATCGGATTGGGTCTACCAGGCAAGCGCTTGATTGTGAACCTATCACCTGCAGATCTGCCCAAAGAAGGCAGCCATTATGATTTACCTATTGCCATGGCTATACTTTCCGCCCTTGGCGTCATCCCTCCAGATTTTCTATCACGTTATCTGGTATTGGGCGAATTAGCCCTAGATGGAAGCCTGATGGCCGTTTCGGGGGCGCTGCCTGCTGCCATGGCAGCCGTGGCTCAAGACCTCGGAATTATTTGCCCCAAACTGTCAGGCCGCGAGGCTGCATGGGCTGGCGAGAAATTAGACATACTGGCTCCTGAAAACATTATTCAGCTGATCAACCATGTGAAGGGCACGCAAGTGCTGTCACGGCCTTTGCCGCATCTTGCCGTGCTCAATCAGGCCTTGCCTGATCTCAGCGAAATTAAAGGTCAGGAAGCCGCCAAACGGGCCTTGGAAGTGGCAGCCGCAGGCGGACACCACATGCTGATGGTAGGTCCTCCCGGGGCCGGCAAATCCATGTTAGCGCAACGTATGCCATCCATATTGCCGCCGCTTGATCCACGCGAAATGTTGGATGTGTCGATGATTGCATCATTAAGTGGCGAGTTAAAGGATGGCCAGCTGACCAGGCGTCGGCCCTTCCGTGCGCCGCATCATTCAGCGTCTATGCCGGCCCTGGTTGGCGGTGGGATAAGGCCTAAGCCCGGTGAAATGGCACTTGCGCATCATGGTGTTTTGTTTCTGGACGAACTGCCAGAATTCCAGCCCCGCGTTCTTGAAGCGTTGCGCCAACCGATGGAAACAGGTGAAGCACTCGTGGCCAGAGCTAACTACCATGTCACTTATCCATCGCGCTTTCAGCTCATCGCCGCCATGAACCCCTGCAAATGCGGTATGGCCGGTGAGCTCGGTCATACCTGCCGCTTGGGGCCGCGCTGTGCTACAGATTATCAATCGCGCATTTCGGGCACTTTGCTTGACCGGATGGATATTCAACTGGAATTGGCCGCCGTTCGCGCGGTTGATCTGTCGTTGCCGGCACCCAAAGAAACCAGCATAACCGTTGCCAAGCGTGTCGCATTCGCACGCAATGTTCAGGCGGCGCGTTTTCGCGGTCTTGGCCTTGAACACGTGCGCACCAATGCCCAAGCCGATGGTGAAGTTCTGGATACCATAGCGCCCTTGGACAAGGCTGGAGCGGCCTTGCTGCGCGATGCTGCTGAAGCTATGAATCTTTCAGCGCGGGGCTATTACCGCGTGCTGCGCGTGGCCCGCAGCATTGCTGATCTGGCCGGATCAGACCACATTTTGCGGCTGCATTTGGCAGAAGCCCTGTCTTATCGTCAACGCCCAGCTTCGATGCGTTTGGCTGCATAAGCATTAGCAGCGTTTAGCTGGTGTTTACCGCGTTTAGAGAGAGTCATTTTTTAGAAAGGCTTCGCTGTCAGAATGGGTTCGAGTTGGAACCCGTTTTTCAAATGGCACTA
>JAYVCU010000099.1:0-14290 GCA_043749835.1 Hyphomicrobiales bacterium | reverse complement strand
TACGCGTGAGGCTGTTTCAGCTGCTTGCATTTTGATGTCTGTTTGAATCAACTGCAAGCACCAATGTTAACCTTCTTTTAAGTATAGTATTTTGGGGATAAGCCAATTCGCTAAGGTGCTTCAACATCGCGAATCTGCGAGATCCTGGGGCCATGATGCAAAAACTTCCGTTGAATAAAATTGAACTTGACGACGATGTTGAATATCCAGCACAGGAAGCAAAGCAGGCGGCGCTGCGTTATATATTAGATGCATGGGAAGAAGCGGTTTACGATGGCTTAGACCCTGACTGCATTGCGACGGCTGCAATTTTTGCTGCCCTTTCCGATATGATTGCAACTTATGGTGAAGAGCCAGTGGCAGTGATGTGTGAGCGCTTGCCAGAGCGCATTCGCAACAGCGAGTTTACAGTTTCGCGCACGAAACAGTAGCTAACGATTCACATCCACCACAACACGCCCACGCACTTTGCCTGCTATGATTTCTGCTGCAACCTTCGGCACGTCATTCAGGCCAACGGTTGTCGTCAGACTTTCTAATTTCCCTAGATCAAGATCGCGGGCCAATCGGTTCCATACTATTTGGCGTAATGGCATGGGCGTGTTGACCGAGTTGATGCCAATAAGACGCACCCCGCGTAAAATAAATGGAGCCATTGATGTGGGCAAATCCATACCTTGGGCCAAGCCGCAGGCGGCTACACTGCCTTCGGGTTGAATCTGCGAAAGCACATTGGCAAGTGTGGTGGAACCCACGCTGTCAATAGCTGCCATCCAGCGGGTTTTGGCCAGAGGCTTCACGACTGTATTAAGTTCAGCCGCATCCACCACAGCGTATGCGCCCAGCGATTTTAGGAAATCTGTCTCTTCCAGGCGGCGCGTGGAAGCTACAACTTTGAATCCTAACTTGGCCAACAGCAGAATGGCGATAGAACCAACGCCGCCCACGGCACCCGTCACCAACACTTCACCGCTCTCCTGTTTGATGCCTTGGTTTTCAAGCGCAATTACACAGAGCATTGACGTAAATCCTGCGACACCCACAGCCATGGCATTCTCAGGCTTCCAACCTGTGTTGAGCGGCACTAGCCAATCGCCTTTCACGCGTGCCATTTGCGCAAAGCCGCCATGGTGAATTTCGCCCACGCCCCAACCGCCCAGCACTACATCGTCTCCCACTTTCCAGTGTGCGTTGGTGGAACTTTTCACTTTGCCCGCAAAATCAATGCCGGGAATTAATGGATACTGCCTGATAATGGGCGATTTGCCGGTGACGGCAAGGCCATCTTTATAATTTACTGAGGAATGTGACACGCGGATGGTTACATCACCAATCATGAGTTGATCTTCAGTCATATTTACAATGTCGGCCTTCTGGCCTTGATCATTTTTAGACACAAGCAATGCACGGAATGAGTTCATGATTAAAATCTAACGGGTTCGCCGAAAGCCTCAGTTGAAATTTCGCCTTGCCACATCGCCTTTATGCCACGCACATAAGTGCCAACGGGCCAGCCTTTTACTTTAACGTCGTCATAAGGCGTCCAAGCGCAGCGACTTTCAATCCATGTGTTTGAGATGGTTTCGGTTCGCGCCAAATCGACAATGGTGAAATCTGCGTCATAGCCTTCGGCAATGCGACCCTTGCCCCGCATATTGAAAATGCGCTGTGGGCCGTAGGATGTAAGATCGACAAAGCGCTGCAACGTTAGCCGCCCCTCATTCACGTGGTTGAGCATTATAGGTACGAAGGTTTGCACTCCTGTCATGCCGGAGGGTGATGTGGGATAGGGCTTGGCCTTTTCCTCCAAGGTATGCGGAGCATGGTCGGAACCGAGCACATCGACTAGACCTGAATGAATAGCCGACCACAGCGCCGTGCGGTGACAGGCTTCGCGCACTGGTGGGTTCATCTGCAGCTTTGTGCCAAGACGGCCATAATCATCAGCACTTAATGTGAGGTGGTGAGGCGTTACCTCCACAGTAGCCACATCGCGTGCAGCGGCCAGCAAAGGCAGTTCCTCGGCCGTTGAAATATGCAACACGTGAATGCGTTTGTTATGCTTCTTGGCAAGGCGGAGCAGGCGGGCCGTGGAAATGACGGCAGCTTGTTCATCGCGCCAGATGGGGTGGGACGAGGGATCGCCTGCGCGTTGTTGTGATATGCGAGCCCGAAGCCGCGCTTCGTCTTCGCTGTGAAAAGCAGCGCGGCGCGTGAGGCGGCTGATGATGGCATCCAGGCCAGCTTCATCTTCCACCAATAAGTCACCCGTCGATGAGCCTGCAAAAACTTTTATACCAGCTGAGCCTTCCAACATTTCAAATTCCGGAATAAGTTTGAAATTCTCGCGGGTGCCGCCAACGTAAAATGCAAAGTCACAAAACATGCGGTGTTTCGCTCTCGCCACTTTGTCGGCAAGGGCGGCAGCCGTTGTGGTTTCGGGTTTGGTGTTGGGCATTTCGAAAACGGATGTTACACCGCCCATCACCGCCGCGCGACTGCCGGTTTCTAAATCTTCTTTATGCGTGGCACCGGGTTCACGAAAGTGAACCTGGGAATCGATCACGCCGGGCAGGATGTGAAGGTGTTTGCAATCCAATGTTTCGGCCGCGGCCAGATGTGACACATTACCAATCGCTAAGATCTTTCCGCCTGCAACAGCGATATCGCCTTGCTCAATGCCGCCGGGGCTTGCGATGGTTCCATCTTTTAAAATCAAATCAACTTTGTGCATGCGCTTGATCCTTGCCTCTGTTTACTTCATCTCGTAAACGAATGCACTCCCATGGCAATCATGCAAACGACCAGCATCCAAAGTCTTGCCAACCGCGCTGTAATTGCCTTGCGTGGAGATGGAATTTTAGCATTTTTGAACAATATCTTAACGTGCAATGTTGAGAAATTGAATCACGGTGAAATCGCTTATGGCGCGTTGCTTTCGCCACAGGGGAAAATTCTGTATGACATGTTTGTTCACTGTGCAGATTATGCCGTGCTGATTGATTGTGACAAAGACACTGCAGAGGATTTGATTGCCAAGTTTAAGCTTTACCGACTGCGGGCAAAATTTGAAATCTTGCGACGTGATGATCTTGAGGTTGTTGCAGGCGCTGGAACGGCACATGATCCACGTAATCATTCCCTCGGCCTTCGCGGCATATTTGCGCGCGGCGATTACCCAGTTAGCACGTCTTATGATGAGGTACGATACGCAGTTGGGATTGCTGATAGTACAGAAATAGGAAGTGGAAAATTATTTCCACACGAAGCAAATTTCGATTTGCTGGGTGCTGTAGATTTCAAGAAAGGTTGTTATATTGGTCAAGAGGTTGTGTCTCGCATGCAACACCGTGGCACCGCACGGAATAGAATCATGCCGGTGAAATTTGAAAATGATCAGCTGACGGATGACATTCGTATTAGGCAAACGCTTGTGGGCGAAGTTCTCGGCAGAACAGGCAGGGCGGCGCTCGCCTTGATCCGCACGGACCGACTTTCTGAAGTTGGCGAAACGCCGGGCATGATTATCATCAAACCCGATTGGATGAAGCTGTGACGGCCGTTCAACATGATGACGGCATCTATCGTTGCGGCTGGTGCGGCACGGATGCGCTTTATATGCAATATCATGATACCGATTGGGGTGTTCCGGAATATGGTTCCCGCGCGTTATTTGAAAAACTCATTCTTGATGGGTTTCAAGCCGGCCTGTCTTGGATCACCATTTTGCGCAAACGTGAGAATTTTCGTGCCGCATTTGACGATTTTAATCCAGACTTCATCGCCCGCTACACGCCTGCCAAGATCGAAAGCCTGATGCAAGATGCAGGCATCGTGCGCAACCGATTAAAGATTGAGGGTGCCGTTGCCAGTGCCAAGGCCTATCTTGAGATAGAAGATTTCTCACGTTACCTGTGGAATTATGTAGACGGTCAACCGCTGCAGGGCCGATTGGAAAACCTCAAGCAAATCCAACCCAAAACCCCATTGGCGGAAATGGTTGCGACAGACCTGAAGAAACGCGGTTTCAAGTTTGTGGGCCCCACGATTGTGTACGCTTTCATGCAGGCTACTGGCTTGGTGAATGATCACCTGATCACCTGCCACCGCCATGAGGCGGTGAAGAAACTGGTTCGTTAGAATGGCGCGGGCTTGGCAGCGGATGCTTTCGGGTCGCAGGCTTGACCTATTGGATCCATCGCCACTGGATATTGAGATTGAAGATATTGCGCATGGGCTGGCGCGCGTGGCGCGGTGGAATGGGCAAACCAAAGGCGATTATGCTTTCTCAGTGGCGCAGCACTGCTTGCTGGTTGAAGCGATCTACGCGCACACAAACACAGATGCATCTCGCTCCAATCGCCTTGCAGCACTTCTGCACGATGCGGCGGAATATGTGATTGGCGATATGATTTCGCCATTCAAGGCAGCGCTGGGTGTTGATTATAAGGAATTTGAGTTGCGCTTGATGGCAGCCATTCGTGTTCGATTTGGGCTAAGCCCGCGTGAAGACGTGGAGCTTAATACAAATCTCAAAAAGTCAGATCAGATCGCAGCTTATCTGGAGGCAACACAACTGGCAGATTTTTCATTGGACGAAGCTGAAAAAATTTTTGGACGCCCAAAAGGATTGAGCGGACAAGGCTTCAACAAATTCCTCAACTTACAACCAGAGCCCGCCGTAGCGGCTAAGTTGGCCTATATGAAGCAATTTGAGGCACTGTTATGATCGTTGTCTGTGGGTTAGCGCGTGCGCAAGAACAAATTGATTTACACAAAGCGCAGTCTGTGATCGGCATTCTAGGGCCCGAAACCGCCCACCCGACGTATCGGGGCATTGCTGAAAGCCAACATCTGAAACTCACCTTCAACGACATAAATGCAGAAACGTTGGGTATGAAGGCCGCCAGTGCTGACGATGTTGAACTTCTGCTGAACTTTATCTCTGCATGGGACAAAAAACACCCGATGATCATCCACTGTTGGGCAGGTATTAGCCGTTCCACAGCTTCGGCATTTGCTGCCCTGTGTATTTTGCAACCACATGAAGATGAAATGAAACTGGCGCAGAAACTAAGGCTGGCCTCACCCTCAGCCACGCCAAACCGCTTAATCACCAAGCATGTTGATGACCGCCTGGGCCGAAACGGTCGGATGTTGCATGCCGTGGAAAGCATTGGGCTCGGTGCCAACGCTTACGAAGGCGCGCCGTTTATACTCAGCGTGTAACGATATTAGCCGCGAAGGGCGTAGAAAATATGATGGCCAATGCGGGTTAGTCTTCGCATTGTGCGAGACCATTTTGGCGTTACGTAATCCGCATGATAATTCACAGCATTACCCAGCATAGCGACAGAAGGGTCGTTAGAGATGGCACGTTGTGCAATGCTTTTGGCATGAGCCCAAGCATCCGGTGACTTCACGTCATCGGGTAGACCGTCACAAGCGAACGAGAATTGGCACGAATTACGTGAGCCGGAGCCTTGATAAACCACACCGCAAATTGTTTTGGGAAAGTCTGGGTTCTTCACACGGTTAAGAACCACTTTGGCCACAGCAAGTTGGCCTAAATCTGATTCAGAGCGCGATTCAAAATAAACCGCACGGGCGAGGCAGTTTTCTTCTGCTAAGCGGACGCGGCGCTGAGCCACAACCTGAATTTTTTGCTGTGGGCTGACGGTGAATTGGGTGGTGATATTGGGAACCGCAGGCTTGGTGATAATGCGTTTGATTGCGGGGGCTGGAATGTTATTTTCTTCCGTAAGATCGATGGAAGCTGGAATAATTTTCACGCCTTTAGCCAATGCGCCAGTTTTCATAAAATTAGCTGGTCTGGCCTTGGGTAAAGGCGGCGGAACGGCGGCCACCACTTCGGGTGCCGATACTAAATCGCCTTTACCATCAGCAATTACCGTTTGGCGTCGCAAAGCGTTGAGGTTTAAATCCGTCACCGTTTCGCCTTCTGGCAAAAGGGAAGCGGACGGCAACAAAGGGCCTTTGGTGGAAAGGCTGGAGGTTGGCGCAATCATCGAGGCCAATTCTTCGCTTGGTGCATTGTGCGCCGAAGCGTTACGTCCGATAATGTTACCAGCAAATGCGAAGGCGAGAATGAGCATCAAGCCGACGATCACAACAGGGAGATTTTCCAGAACGCGGCTTCGCTTCTGCATTGGCAGATCAAGCGTGTCATAATCTTGATAGATGCTTTGTCTGGATTTACGCTGGCTTCGATACAATGCTCTCAGGTCCTTCGACTAAAAGGGCGACAAGGCCCGGGATGCAATATACGTCTTGGTCGTTTAGCATAGGTTAACCACGGTGCAAACCAATTCTCACCACATTTACACAATTTCAAAACATTGGTTTTGAGCTTAGTTAACTAATTGAATCTATTGTAATTTGCTATGAATTTTAAGATAAGCTTGGGCTGCCGCAAGCCGGGCAATGGGCACGCGAAAGGGTGAGCACGAGATATAATCCAGACCAACGGACTCAAAAAAGGCAATTGAGTCTGGGTCACCGCCATGTTCGCCGCAAATGCCTAGTTGTAAATTTTTGCGCCCTTTGCGTCCGCGCTCCACCGCAAGGGCGATCAGTTCGCCCACGCCGTCCACATCTAATGAGACGAAGGGATCACCCTTAAATATCTGCCTGCTGGTATATTCGCTGATGAAACGCGCACTGTCGTCGCGACTTATCCCAAAAGTGGTTTGGGTCAGGTCATTGGTGCCAAAAGAAAAGAATTCGGCCTCTTTCGCAATATCTGTTGCTTTCAAAGCGGCACGCGGCGTTTCGATCATCGTGCCCACCAGATATTCGAGCTTCTGCCCGGTTTCCTTGCTCACGTCCCTGGCCACGGCATCGATCCGGGCGCGCACGGCGGAAATTTCCTCACGCGATACCACTAAGGGAACCATGATTTCGGCAATCGGGGCTTTTCCTGCATGTGTCGCCATTGCGGCCGCAGCTTCAAAAATTGCTCTGGCCTGCATGTCAGTAATTTCGGGATAAGATAAAAGCAGCCGCACACCACGGTGGCCCAACATCGGGTTTTGCTCACGCAAATCCAAAACACGTTTTTTGAAATTGGAAGGGTTCACGCCCAGGGTGCGCGCTAAGGCTTCGATCTCTACGCCCTGTGTAGGCAGGAACTCGTGCAAGGGCGGATCAAGCAGGCGGATGGTGACGGGAAGGCCTGCCATGATAGTGAAAAGTTCAATAAAGTCGGCGCGCAGCAAAGGCAGAATTTTTGCCAGCGCGGCGCGACGTTCTTTTTCCGTGTCAGCCAAAATCATCTCGCGGATGGGGATTATACGGTCGCCTTCAAAGAACATATGTTCGGTGCGCGACAAGCCTATGCCCTCCGCGCCAAAGTCTCGCGCCAATCTGGCATCATGGGCGGTTTCGGCATTGGCCCGCACTGCCATGCGGCGGGTTTGGTCGGCCCACTTCAGAATCGTGGCAAAATCGCCTGAAAGTGTTGGTTTGATCACGGCCACTTCGCCATTCAGAACTTGCCCGGATGAGCCATCGATGGTGATAATGTCGCCGCTTTTCAGCGTCAATCCCGGCGCTTTTAACAGGCCTTCGGCCAAGTCTATTTTAAGTGTTGATGCACCGGTCACGCAAGGCCGGCCCATGCCGCGGGCAATTACGGCTGCATGGCTGGTCATGCCGCCGCGCGTGGTCAAAACACCAGCGGCAATTTGCAAGCCCTTAATGTCTTCCGGCCCGGTTTCAGGGCGCACCAGAATTACCTGATGGCCCTGTCCAACCAAAGTTCGGGCTTTATTGGCATCAAAGGAAATCATGCCGGATGCCGCACCCGGCGATGCGCCGATGCCTTGGCCTAAAACCGTGCGCTTGGCTATGGGGTCTAAGGTTGAGTGCAAGAGTTGATCAAGCGCCAAGGGTTCAACGCGCAGCAAAGCTTCGGCAATCGTGATGCGCTTCTGGCTAACAAGGTCGGTCAGAAGTTTTAAATTTGCAGCGGTATTGCGCCGTGCACTTCGTAAATCCAAAAGCCAGAGGGCTCCTTGCGCCACGGTGAAATCGACATCAACCGCATCATGTAGTTCTTGCTCAAGGCACTTCAGCGCTGCATTCAGCTGTGCAAAAGCTGCCGGCTCTTCTGATTGCAAAGAAACCGATGCGCCAGTGATCGCCATGGATTGCCGTAAACTTGCATCAAGGTCTGGTCCCTGCGCATTGGATAAAAATTCGCCGTTGATTTCAAGAAGGCCAGTTTGTGCTGATCGTGACGCTGCGTGGCCGTGGCCCGAATGTTCAGGCTGGTTTCCAAACACCATGGCCTGAACTACGATGGCCAAGCCAGCATCATCTTTCAGCCCATGCAATTTACGTTGCAGTTTGGCGCGAGGGCTTTGCCAATTGCGGGCCAAAGCGGAAATTGCAGTCCACAGCTGTTCATGCACATCTTGCGGAAACGCGCGTCCGCCGTTGCTTTCAATCTGCGCTTTGAAACGATGGGCAAGCTCTGGCCCTTCTGTGCCTCTGATTTCGCGGGCGGAAACATAACCGCGCTCTTCAACGTAAAGATTCAACAAATCATCAAAGGCAGCTGGGTCATCGCCCAAAACCACATGGCCGTAATTCTGAATCAGGCGGCGATAGCATTCTTGGGCAAAGGCATGATCACCAGCTGTGGCACCCAGGCCCTCAACGGTTTCGTCATTGAGGCCGAGGTTTAAAACAGCCTCAAGACTGCCTGGCAAAGTGGTTGGTGTTGAAGGCCGCACCGCGAGCATCAACAGGTTTTTGCGGTTTCCCAACAGGCTGCCAGTTGCGTGCTCAATGCTGGCAAGACCCTCCGCCACCAATGCCTGAACGGCCTCTAGGTTGCCTTCCTCACCCGCTGCGATCACGCGGCAGGCTTCCGCGTTCAACACAAAACCAGGTGGAACCGGCAGCTCGGCAGCAGCCATTTGGCACAATGCAGCACCACGCCTGCCCAAGGCCACAGCCGACAAGCTAGCTCCTTTGGCGCCCGTGGGGCCAAAAGTTGCGATGAAACTGGTGCGCTTGTCACTCATGGTTGCAGCGCAGCATCGGCTCCGTTTAGGGTGTGGTCAAGAGGGCGAAGGTGCTGAGGTTAAAACCTCAACGCTTTCACCTGCACCACATTCGGTACTTTCTGCACTTCGTCCATTATCTCTTGCGGCACGGGGCCATCGGTTTCAATGATGCTAATGGCATCTCCGCCTTCGGCTGTACGGCCTAAATGAAACGTGCCCATGTTCACGCCAGCATTGCCCAGCAGCGTGCCAACGCGGCCGACGAAACCTGGCTTGTCAGAGTTGGTGATGTAAAGCATATGTGGGCCAAAGTTACATTCGAGCTCAATGCCCTTGATCTGAATGATGCGCGGGCGGCCATCGCCAAACACGGTGCCGGCAACTGAGCGCTCATAGTTTTCAGTTTTGATGGTGATGCGAATATACGTTTCGTAAGCGCCGCGCTGGGTTTGTTTTACCTCATCCACTTTAATGCCGCGCTCTTTGGCAACGACGGGGGCAGACACCATGTTGATCGAACCGAGTTGCTCTTTCAAAATGCCCGCTACGGCGGCAGAGGTTAGGGCCCTGATGTTCAATTCGCCCACGTCACCAGCATATTCAATCACAATGCCATTAATGTCAGAGTCAGTCAGCTGGCCCGCAAAGCTACCCAGTTTTTCAGCCAGAGAAACATAGGGCTTTAAGCGCGGCGCTTCGTCCGCACTGATTGATGGCATGTTAAGCGCATTCGTCACAGCGCCCTTTACCAAGTAATCCGCCATCTGTTCGGCCACTTGCAGCGCTACATTTTCCTGTGCTTCGTCAGTGGAAGCGCCCAGATGCGGTGTACACACAACGTTTTCGAGATTGAAGAGCTTGTGGCTCACTGCAGGTTCAACTTCAAACACATCAAGGGCAGCGCCTGCAACGTGTTTGGCCATCAACGCATCATACAGTGCATCTTCGTTGACCAACCCGCCACGGGCGCAGTTGATAATGCGCACACCTTTTTTCATTTTTGAAATTGCCGCAGCCCCAATAATGTTGCGCGTCTTATCTGTCAGTGGGGTGTGCAAAGTGATGAAATCTGAGCGACTGACCAAATCAAGCAGTTCAACTTTTTCCACACCTAATGCCAAGGCGCGTTCGGGCGAGAGGAAGGGGTCATAAGCGATCACTTTCATCTTCAAGCCCAAACCACGGTCAGCCACAATAGAGCCGATGTTGCCGCAACCGATTACCCCTAAAGTCTTGGCATAAAGTTCGGTGCCCATGAAGCGGTTCTTTTCCCACTTACCAGCGTGCGTTGATGCATTGGCTTCAGGAATTTGGCGGGCCAAGGCCATCATCAAGGAAATGGCATGTTCGGCTGTCGTGATGGCATTGCCGAAAGGCGTGTTCATCACCACGATGCCCTTGGCCGTAGCGGCGGGAATATCGACGTTATCAACGCCGATGCCAGCGCGGCCAATGACTTTCAGCCGCGTGGCGGCTTCCAGAATCTTTGGCGTAACTTTTGTGGCTGAGCGAATGGCCAAGCCGTCATAGTTTGGGATTGCCGCCAGCAGCGCCTCTTTGTCTTTACCAAGGTCCGGCTTGTAATCAACTTCAACGCCGCGATCTTTAAAAATTTGAATGGCAGCAGCAGAGAGTTTGTCGGAAATTAAAACGCGGGGGGCCATGAGAGTCTCCTTAAGAGGCGAATAGGGAATAGCGAATAGCGAGTAGGGAAGAAATCAATGCGGCGCAGCTATGCGCTATTCCCTGTGGCTTTTTCATAGGCCCAGTCGAGCCAATGGGTTAGCGCGAGCACGTCTTTGGATTCCACAGTGGCACCACACCAAATGCGAAGGCCTGGAGGGGCGTCGCGGTAGGCACCCAGATCGTAAGCAACCTTTTCGGTTTCCAGCAGCTTCACCATTTTCTTTGGCACATCTTCGGTGCCGTCGAGGGTGAGACACACTGAGGTGTTGGAGCGCGTAGACGGAACTTTTGCTAAGTGATGCGCGAATTTTGTAGTGGCGATCCACTTGTCTAAGACAGCCGCGTTGGCATCAGCGCGGGCGCGAAGGCCTTTCAATCCGCCGATGGATTTTGCCCATTCCAGTGCCAACAGATAATCTTCCACGCACAGCATAGAAGGCGTGTTGATCGTTTCGCCTTCGAAGATGCCTTCAATTAATTTGCCGCCAGACGTAAGCCGAAAAATTTTCGGCATGGGCCAGAGGGGTGTGTAAGATTCCAAACGCGCCACCGCGCGTGGAGAAAGGATAAGCATGCCATGTCCGCCTTCGCCGCCTAAAACTTTCTGCCAGGAGAAAGTGACAACATCCAACTTTGAGAAGTCCATCTCCTGCGCAAAGGCAGAGGAGGTGGCATCGCAAATCGTCAGGCCTTCGCGGTTAGCGGGAATAAAATCTGCATTTGGTACGCGCACGCCCGAGGTGGTGCCATTCCATGTGAACACGACATCATGGGCGAAGTTGATTTGCGATAAATCTGGCAAGTCGCCATAGCCGCTGACGATCTTGCGCGCGTCTTTGAGCTTTAGTTGTTTCAGAATGTCAGACACCCAGCCATCGCCGAATGATTCCCAGGCAACAACATCAACCGGGCGTTGGCCGAGCAATGACCACATAGCCATTTCAACAGCGCCAGTGTCTGATGCAGGCACAATGCCGATTTTATAGTCGGCGGGAACTTCCAGAACTTCGCGGGTAAGGTCGATGGCTTTTTTCAGCCGCGCCTTGCCCAAGCTTGAGCGATGGGAGCGCCCCAGCACAGCATCTTTAAGTTTTTCAGGGGTCCAGCCAGGAAATTTCGCACAGGGGCCGGAAGAAAAGTTAGCACAAGCCGGGCGCAATGCCGGTTTAAAATCTGTCATTTTGATCTCCATCCTTACAGATGAGTAGAGCCTCGTTGGGGAGGCCTAGCCCGAGGAGGCGTTTGGCAGATTCACCACCTCTGGGCAACTCAAATCGATTTAAACCGATAATTGTGCTTTCAGAAAACCTAACAACCTTCCCCAAGCGAGTTCCGCCGCAGCGCGATCATGCACCGCGCGTTGCTCATTCATGAAGGCGTGAGACGCATCGTAGCGAAAGATTTCGAACTTCAAACCAGAGGCTTTAAAATCTTTCTCCATTTGATCCACTTGTGCAGGTGATGGATAATCATCGGTGTTAGAGAAATGGCACTGCAATGGCACGCGGACGTTGGAGGCGCTAAACAATGTTGCTGACGGCATTCCATAGAAAGGTGCTGCACATGAAAGCTCCGGCACATCTTGAGCCGAAAGCAGCGTTACGGCACCGCCCAAGCAAAAGCCGGTCATGCCCACTTTTGGCGAAGACTTTTTCAAATAGAGTACAGCACCGCGCACCACATTGTCGGCCACGTCTTTGAAATTGAGCGAGCTCATTTCGGCGTTAGCGGCGGTGGAGTCGTGATAGTTCACCACGCGGCCCGCATAGAGATCAGGGGCTAGCGCGTCATAGCCTGCCAGCGCCAAACGATCGCAAATGCCTTTGATGTTTTCTTGCAGGCCCCACCATTCCTGGATCACAATCACGCCCGGCGCGTGGTCGCGGCCCGCTTTGGCCAGATAGCCCTCGGTGGGTTTGGCGTCAGTGCGGGGGAATGAAATGCGTGTGCCCATGAGAGTCTCCTAAGTAGCCACAACCTAACAGGGACTTCTCTACCAGTCATGGGGCGGATTTCAAAAAACTTTGCTGAAGGTCTTGAAAGAGCGATCGTACGATATATCTTAAGAAGTATCGTAACGCAAAGGAGAAACACATGACTTACGACAAAAGTAATTCTGAATCAGATGGTTATCGTGGTTTTGATGGCTCGCGTGAAGGCTTTTCCGGCCAGCGTGGCCCGCAATGGGGTGGTGATCCTCTGGGTTGGGCCAAACAGTCGGGCTTTCACCCAATGAAGGCTGTTGCTGTGGTTGCGGGCTTTGCCCTGTTTCCGCCACTGGGTGTTTTAACGCTTGGCTATTTCCTGTGGAACAGCCGCCGTCACGCTTGGGGCCAAGGTGGCCCAACTAATGCGGGTAGCCCCGGTGTGATGGGCCGGTGCGGTGAGCGCGGCAGGCGAGGGCCTCTTACTGGCAACCAAGCTTTCGACGAGCATCAGATGGAACAAGTCAACAAGCTGCGTGAAGAACGCCATGCCTTCCAAGAGCACCGCGCCGACCAAAGCCGCAAGCGTGATCAGGACGCTTATGCAGCCTTCCGCACGGCTCAGGCCGAGAAGCCTGCAGGCGACGAACCTACCGATAAGAACTAAACGCAACCTCTATGGCCTCGCCGCGTTGTTTGGGCGAGGCATCACTTTACCTTGCAGGCTAAACATGTTTTTGGTTGCCAGATGAATGATCAACGCAAGAATCACGGCCCGAAATGGGGCTTCGCACGGCGCGGCGGATTTGGCGGGCCACCTTGGGCGCGGATGGGAGCCTTTGGGGGCGGACCACGCATGCGCATGTTTGCGCAAGGGGATTTGCGCCTTCTTTTGCTGGCATTGATCTCTGATCAGCCTTCGCACGGCTATGATTTGATCCGCACGATTGAGGCGCGTTTCGGGGGCAGCTATTCACCCAGCCCCGGCACGATTTATCCCACGCTCACCTTTTTAGAAGAGCAGGGTTTTATCACCGCGCGGCCGGAAGAGGGTGGTAAGAAATCATATGAGGCAACGCTGGCGGGTCGCACCTTTCTTGACGAAAATTCCGCGCAAGTGGAAACTTTGATGGCGCGCGTCGACGTGATGGCACGCGGCAGTGGCCATGCGCCGATGCCTGAAAGCATCATGCATAGCATTCACACTTTGCGTACTGCGGTGATGAGCCGCTTTGGCAAGTGGAATAGTGATGAGGAAACCCGCGTGCGCAAGATTCTCGATCAGGCAGCGCGTGATATCGCCAGCGGAACAGCGTCAAAATCAGAAAATTAAAAAACGCGCCGCCTGCATTAGCAAGCGACGCGGATCAAAAGGAGTGCGTTTAAATATTAAAACTTGACCCGAAGACCAGCTGCAATTTGATGTTCTGGTGTGTTCTGGCCAGATACTAAAATGTCGTTGAAGCGGTAACCCACATCTAATGCGAGGTTGTTGGTAAAGTCATAAGACACACCAGCTTTCAGGCCAACTGCGATGGCCGAAGCATTGAATGCGCCGCCACCCGTATTATATTGCCAGCCATAACCCACGCCAACGCCCACATAAGGTGTAAGCGGCGTTGAGTTGCGCCAGTCGTAATAAAT